>CAZHZR010000314.1:0-3769 GCA_964537095.1 uncultured Roseivirgaceae bacterium | reverse complement strand
CAATCTTTACTTCTTCTCTACCTTCTTCTCTGCCTTCTAATCTCCCTTCTTCTCTGCCTTCTAATTTTCCTTCTTCTCTACCTTCTACTCTTCCTTGTAATCTACCTTCTTCTCTACCTTGTATTCTACCTTCTTTTTTGGCGTACTCCAGGGTGTTATAATTATCCCTATAGATCTTCAAGCTTTCTTCGTATTTTTTCATGTCTTTCGGATTTAGTTTAGCAATTTCAGCTTCTTCGAAAAGTTGCGCAAATATCTTTTCTTGTAGCTTTTTTGGCCTTTCCTGAAATTTCGATAAATTCTTCAGCACAAAGAGCCATTTGTCAAACAAGGTTTCCAGTTCATCTTCTCCCTTCTTAAAATTAGGAATTTCTAAATATATAAACGTTAATTTATCATAGAAGATTTCATTAGTTTGGATATCTACAAGCTTAACCTCTCGAAAAAAGCGATTTTTTGTTTCTCCCTGGGTAAAGCTAAAGTTCAAAATCCCAATTGTATAAACTGCTTTTAACTTGTAATCCCATGGCTTCCCTTTCACAGCCTGGTTTTGAATTGGAAAGGTGGAATAATAGATGCTTCGGTCAATGAAAAAATCCTGTTTTACATTTTGTAATTCTACAATAAAAACTTCCCCATTTTCATTTCGACAGTGCAGGTCGAATATGGCAGCACGGTCAAACTTAGTTTTTCCAGGTGCTTCACTGTTGAGATAAGTGAGATCCTCGATCTTTTCTTTGCCACCAAGTACCTGATTTAAAAAGTCAATTAAAAGTGCTTTGTTAAATTCAGCACCAAAAAGCTTCTTAAAGCCAAAATCTGTAAAAGGATTTATGTATTTTCCAATCGGTTCGGTCATAGCTGGTTTTTCGGATAAAACTAGAGTTTTTGAACGAGCCTGCAAAATAATAGGAGGATTTATATGGCGCCATGCGACTCCGGAATTGTCTTAACTATCCGGTATAGAGCGTCTGGTTATTGGTCATAATTCCAAGTAGTTGAGGAGGGTGGGATCTTATTATCATTACTCTTTGGGATTGTTTTAGATGTGTCTAAAATTCTGATATAAGTACCCTTTGGCAGTGGGTGAGGAATCGCTTCACCACTTGTTATAGAAACAAAAGAAAAAGAATTACACATAACCTCTTTAACCTTGCTCCTTGCTCAGGGAAGAGATCAGGAGGTAGTTAAATTAAGAGGCAAAAATGTAATTCTTCTTAATCAAGGAATTGATCTTCGAGAACCCGGCCGACATCGGGTCAGACTGGCTGCTGTGAAATTACTTTAGCATGAAAGCAAAAATTACTTCAAGCGGGCTTTAAGATCTATGTTGACAGCAGACAAAGCTTTGGACAGTGGACAGTTCTTTTTTGCCCCTTCTGCGAATTCCTGAAATTTATCATTACTTATTTCCGGGATATCTGCTTCAGCTTCCAGGGTTATATTGGTGATCGTAAATCCATCGCCATCTTTGTCAATTTTTACACTGGCTACTGTATGGACACTTTTGGGGCTAAAGCCATCTTGCTCTAAAGCCGCAGATAAGGCCATGGAATAACAACCAGCATGGGCAGCCCCTAAAAGTTCTTCCGGATTTGTTCCTTTTCCGTCTTCAAATCTGGATGAAAAAGAATATCCCGTGGAAATTGCTCCACTCTCGGTTTTTACATTTCCTTTTCCGTTTTTTAAACCACCTTCCCAGGTAGCATTCGCTTTTCTAGTTGCCATAATGTTTTGTTTTTTGTTATAGTGATTATTCTTCTAACTCCTTAAGACTACAATAGTTGCATAAAATTAAGAATTATGCAAATACCATTTAATTCAGGTAACACGAGATCATCGCCGCTAAACATAAGATTCTACTGCATGTTTATGTAAATAGGAAGCAAAGTTAATTGTGCCACATGTTTAACACTATCCTCCAATTCAGTACATTTGTGTTTAGTTAATACTATTTACCATTATTTTTTATGACATCGTCCCAAGAATTAGAACACCGGTTAAAATTAAGGAATTTAAGACTCAGTGATTACAATGATATTCATGAAATAATGGTTTTGATTTATTCCAAAGCAGGAATGGGATATACCCGAAACGAGCTAAAGCGTCAGATCCAGAAATTTCCTGAAGGGCAGATAGGCATTGAAGACAACGGTAAAATTGTGGCCGCAGCCTTGAGTATTGTGGTAGATTATGGCAAGTTTGGCGACAAACATACCTATGAGCAGATCACCGGGAACGGAAAATTTGATACACATGAGGCGGATGGGGATACCCTCTATGGAACCGACGTATTTGTGCACCCGGAGTATCACGGAATGCGTTTGGGGAGGAGGTTGTACGATGCAAGAAAGGAGCTTTGCGAAAATCTTAATCTCAGGGCGATCATAGCAGGGGGGAGAATTCCAGGGTATAAAGAGCACAGCGAACGGCTTACGCCAAGGCAGTATATACAAGAGGTAAAGAACAAAGAAATCTATGATCCTGTTTTGAGCTTTCAGTTGGCCAATGACTTTCATGTTCGGAAGATTATTACCAAATATCTGCCACACGATACGGAATCGCATTCTTTTGCTACTTTATTGGAATGGATCAACGTTTATTATGATGAGGAGGAAAAGCTTATAGGAGGACCTAAGGCGATTGTTCGGGCTGGAATGGTGCAGTGGCAGATGCGTACTGTAAACTCAATCGAGGATTTATTGCAGCAGGTAGAGTTTTTTGTGGATACCGTCTCTGGTTACAACGCCGACTTTGTGGTATTTCCGGAATTTTTCAACGCACCTTTAATGGCACATTACAAAGATGTAACTGCTTCCGATGCCGTGAGAAAGCTGGCAGAACATACAGAAAGAATCAGAGAAGAAATGTTGAGTATGGCCATTTCTTATAACATCAATATCATTACAGGCTCAATGCCAGTGTATAACAATCACAAGCTGCACAATGTGTCCTATTTGTGCCGCAGGGATGGTACATGGGACTCGCAGCATAAACTTCATATTACGCCTGATGAATCCCATTACTGGGGAATGCAGGGAGGCGATAAAATCAAGATCTTCCAAACCGATGCAGGCAGAATAGGAATTTTGGTCTGCTATGACGTGGAGTTCCCTGAATTGGCGAGGATTCTGGCCGAGGAGGATATGGATATTTTGTTCGTACCTTATTGGACCGATACAAAAAATGCATATTTGCGAGTAAGGAGATGTGCGCAAGCCAGGGCCATAGAGAATGAATGTTATGTAGCAATCACCGGAAGCATTGGTACACTACCACGCGTTGAAAACATGGATATTCAATACTCGCAGTCAGCCGTATTTTCACCTTCAGACTTTTCCTTCCCGCATGATGCCATAGTCGCTGAAGCAACCCCGAATACGGAAACAACGCTTGTAGTCGATCTTGATCTGGAGCTGTTAAAGAAACTCAGAACCCAGGGAAGTGTAAGAAATTTGCACCAACGGAGAAAAGACCTGTACAAATTAAGCTTCCTGCTAAAGTCTAAAGAAAGCGAAGTACAGAAGAAGCCGGCCAAAAAGGAGCCGGTTTAGATTTTTAGACGGGAGATGCTAGATTTTAGACCGGAGATTTTAGACTTCCTGTAGAAGATGTAGGACAGGAGATTTTTGATAGAGATATTGTGATTTAACCCGGGAAGGTTACGGCGAATGACAGAAAATGGAAGTTGGGTAACCCACTGACCCCAGCGGGGGCAAAGGTTTATTGGGAGAAAGTATACAATAATAAAGAGTGATCCCAATAGGGG
>CAZHZR010000313.1:0-3775 GCA_964537095.1 uncultured Roseivirgaceae bacterium | reverse complement strand
GAATTTCAGCCTCCCATGGAGATGAATTGCCTGGAAAAGCATTTTAAATCCAGTATTGAAAAACACTTCCCGGGAAGACACCTCATCACGTCCCGGACGGCCAATCTGACCAAAGCGCTTCCAGGTAGAGCTGCTTGTCAGTACCGAAGTCTCTGCTCCAGAGGATGTCCCTTCGGAGCATATTTCAGCAGCAACTCCTCCACATTGCCTGCTGCCATGGCCACCGGAAATATGAGTTTGTACGTGCATGCCGTTGTGCATTCCATCATATATGATAATAAAACCAACAAAGCAACCGGTGTGAGGGTGATTGATGCACACAGCAAAGAAATGACCGAATATTATGCAAAACTAATATTCGTAAACGCCGGAACAATCAATTCCACTGCGATCTTGCTGAATTCCACATCTTCCCGATTTCCTAACGGCATGGGCAACGACAGCGGCGCCCTTGGACATTACCTGATGGACCACAACTATCGCGCAAGTCTCGAAGGTAGCTATGAAGGTTTGCAGGACCAGTATTACTTTGGACGAAAACCCACCGGCGTTTACCTGCCTCGCTTCAGGAATGTCGGTGACGACAGACAGGAGCAATTTCTCAGAGGGTTTGCTTTCGCGGCAGGTGGTAGCAGAAGAACCGGGAGGGAGAGCAATGAAGCTTTGGGAGCCGCCTTCAAAGAAGCTTTAACCAAACCCGGCCCGTGGGATTTGTGGATGACGGGAATGGGAGAATGCCTGCCCTATGAAGAAAATAAAGTAATGTTATCAAAAAGCGAGACCGATGAATGGGGCATGCCACAAATAGAGATCGATTTTGAGTTCAAAGAAAATGAGCTGAACATGTTGGCAGATATTTTATCGAGTGGTGCAGAGATGCTGGAGAGGGCTGGTTTTAGGCACATTGAGGCTTATGATAATAAACAACCGCCAGGATTGGGCATTCATGAAATGGGCACAGCGCGTATGGGGCATGATCCCAAAACATCGGTGCTAAATGCCCATAACCAGGTCTGGGGAGCCTCCAATGTTTTTGTGACAGATGGCGCCTGCATGACTTCAAATGCATGTCAGAATCCTTCCCTGACTTATATGGCCTTAACCGCCCGGGCTGCTGAGTATGCGGTGGGAGAACTGAAAAAAAGAAATATATAAAGCGAGACGTATTATGGTTGTAAGAATTCTATTATCTACCTGTTGTTTTTTCAGCTTCATGATGCTGCAAGCAAAGCAAGATTTAAATAGCAGTAGGGATGAGTTTCGGTATTTGGAGGATAGCACGGCAGAAGACCCGGGATCACTTACGAAGGAATTGATGATGCACCAGCCTGTTGATAAGTCAAAACCTTTGGTAGTTTTTGTGATAGGTGACCATGAATACAGCAGCGAACTGACCATGCCCATTTTTGCCCGGGAGTTAGAAAAACACTACGGAATGCAGACGAAGGTATTACAAGCCTATCCTGACCACAATGCAGAGGAGAATATCCCCGGACTGGAAGCTCTGGAAAAAGCTGATTTGGCTGTTTTTTTTCTGCGCTGGCGGCGTTTACCTGCCGAACAGGTACAGCACATTGAAAAGTACCTGAAAAGTGGAAAACCGGTGTTGGGTTTCAGAACTTCCACCCATGCATTTAATTATCCTGAAGGACATGAACTTGAGAAATGGAATGCTTTTGGGGAGTTTGCTTTCAATGCGCCTCCCGGCTGGGAAAAAGCAGGGCACACCCATTATGGACACGAGTCCACTACGGAAGTTTCGGTCATTCCGGAAGCCGCTCAGCATCCGATTCTAAAGGGGGTCGATAAGCACTTTTCAGCCAAATCATGGCTATATACAGTGCTGCCAGATTATCCGCTGGAAGGATCCACGCCGCTGCTGATGGGCAAAGCCCTCAACCCTGATGATGCAGACGCGATAGATCACCCGGTTGCCTGGACAGGTACAAATTCTTTTGGAGGAAAGCTTTTTATGACTACGTTGGGCCATCCTGAAGATTTCAAGGAAGAAGCGCTTCAACGGCTGGTTATTAATGCATTTCACTGGATCCTGGGCAAACCAATTCCGGATGAAATGAAAAATAAAATTGAAGTGAACGTGGTTTACGACCAACATGAGGTTAGGGAGGAATAGAAGTAAAGGAGAAAATTCGAATATGAAGGAATGAAAGTTGTTAGAAACCAGCATTTAAAAAAGTTCCTGTCATTCAGCAAGAGCTTACTCCGCAGGATTGCGGAAAAAACTAGCAGTAGAGCTAGCGTTGAGGTAACATGATTAAATTACTTCGCTGCCAATGTTCAACAAGTTCCCCCGGGGGGACAGGCTTTACAGGATGATAAAACGGTGGCGTGTGAAGCGATTTATACAACGTGTTAAGTAAACAACATTTTAGGAAGGGCTATTAAGATATAAAAAGCTCTATTAAAAAAGTATAATATGGATAGACGCGAAGCATTAAAGCATGTAACGCTAATTTTAGGAGGGACAATCATAGGAGCACAGGCTTTTTTAAGCGGCTGCGGTACTGATAAAAGCGATGAGGATGAAAAGGTTAGTTTCAGCAAAGAGGACATGGCCCTGGTAGATGAGATCGGTGAAACAATTATTCCGACCACAGATACTCCGGGTGCAAAAGCCGTGGGGGTGGGCAGCTTTATGAGCATGATATTACCAGTTTGCTATGAGGAAAAGAACCAAAAGGCGGTGCATATAGGACTGAGAAAAATTCGCAACGACTTCGAAGCGGAATTTGGGCATACTTTTATGGAAGCGACTCCGGCAGAGAGGCATAGCTTTTTAAGCAAGCTTGACCAGGAAATGGTGGCTTATTCGGGATCAAAAGAAGAAAAGGAACCGGACCACTATTTCCAGCTTTTGAAAGAGATAACGCTGTTGGCGTATTTTACTTCAGAGGTTGGCTGTACGCAGGCACGAAGGTATGTACAAACACCCGGCAGATATGAAGGTTGCATTCCTTACACAGAAGGCGATCGGGCATGGATTTGATAAGTGGCTTTAGTAAATTATTTTTCGCTGAAAATTACAGAGATGGGGCTAAAAAAAAAGCTCCTGTTTTTAAATTAGCCGATGAGTATACGCCTAAGCAATTAATAAAAAAATGAACTTCGTCAATATTTCCTGACATGCAGAAAAATTACCCTATGAATAAAATAATTTTACCCGCTATATTTCTCCTTATCATTGGCATTGCAGCCTGGTTTTATTTTTCTGACAGCACCAGGTCTTCGGAACCACCCACTTCATCGGGCAGCGACTGGCGGGAATATTTGGGAGGCCCGGACAGAAACCATTACTCTACCCTGGATCAGATTACTGTTGATAATGTGGCTCAACTGGAAGTGGCCTGGGAGTACCATACCTCAGATACAGGCCAAATCCAGTGCAATCCCATTATTATCAATGGTACGCTCTATGGGATGACCGCCACTACACAACCCTTTGCCATTAATGCAGCAACTGGAGAAGAAATCTGGAGAAAAGAGGCTGACGAAGGTATGGGCCAATTGAGTACCAGCCGGGGTTTGGTGTATTGGGAAGACGGAGAAGACCGACGCATCCTCTACACCAGCGGAGAATTTCTGTATGCGGTGAAAGCCGAATCGGGAGAACGAATTGCCTCTTTTGGAGAAAATGGACGGGTTAGTTTAAAATCAGGTCTGGGTGAAACAGCCGAAAATAAGATGGTGATCTCAAATACGCCCGGTACTGTTTATGAAGACCTGATCATTATGCCGCTGCGACTTTCGGAAGGTG
>CAZHZR010000312.1:1634-3789 GCA_964537095.1 uncultured Roseivirgaceae bacterium | reverse complement strand
ATCATAAGATCCCCCGGTAGCGGATGCTATTCGGGGGATTACTTATGACTTTCACACACTCCATTCAGAATTGTAGATCAACCCTGAATATCTTTCAGAACTCCCATAGCTAAATGTTTCAAAGATCCTGATGCTGCTTTATCTTTTGTTTTCGACTACTGGTAAAGGAAATTGGTGATTATCTTTTAAACCACTTTCCGCACTTGCTTTAATAGTAACACCGGAAGAGGGTTCTGAAGAACTTTCAAGGCGAAGCGAAAGCACTGAAAAAATCATAATCATTGCTAAGATGATGATCAAAGGTTGTCGGTTTCTAGATTTTTTGGTAATCACTTTAGGCTAATAGGTTCTTTTATCAGTAACTCAGCAAAGATGATATGATACGAGGGGATAAAAAAGGAAATTGTCTGCCCGTTTTTAACACCGGTTTACAGGGGCGAAGATTGACTTTTTGGGTATCATATCGAAAAATAATTTATACAAGGAGAATATCACCATGAAAGAAACGGAAAAACTTATCCAGATTTTAACAAAGTTTGGTCCCCGTAAGCTTCCCTTACTTGAGACTTCTGTTCCAAATACTGGTACGCTTGAAAATCAGCTGTATGACAATATAAAAGCCGGAAAATATAAAAGTGAAAACGAGGCGCTTCTGGATCTTTATGAAAGTGAGACTGATTACCATAAATACCGCATGCTGAAATCCAGACTGAAGCAGAAATTGTTCAATGAGCTATATTTTGTTCACGATGAGTCGCGACCTTCCAGTTCAGCACAAAAGAAATGCTACGACTTGATGCACCAGGGAAAATCGCTGTTACTACTGACGGAATATCGCCTGGCAGAACAACCTTATAAAAAAGCTTTGGAAATTGCCACTCGCTATGAATTTACGGATAATGTAATTGAATGTTTGAGTAATTTAAATTTCATTTATTCCCAATTACCCGCTCCAAAGGCATTCTATCAAACAATGGACAGCCTAAAGGAATACAAAAAATTAAAGATCATTGAAGATAGATCTTATGAAGTCTATTATTCCAGTAAAATTGAGTTACAAAGATCGGTGGTTCATCAGAAAGATTATTTGAAGAGAATGCCTCCCCTAATACTAGAACTAAAACATTTGTGGAATAAACACCAGTCGTATCACCTTTTCTACCACTATTATATGTTGAAAGGTTATTACCTGGATTTAACAGGTGATTATAAAACTAAAATAACGGAAATTAAGACTTGCAGTAAACTACTACGGAATGGAAAAATAAATAAATTGAGATTCCCCAAAGAATTAAATCAATTTCTTCTACCGCACGCGCTTTTTAAAGCGAAAAAGTACAAAGAGGGACTACAGTTTGCTTCTCAATACCTGAAAGAGTTTAATCCTTATTCCCGAAACTGGTTTGCTTTTATGGAGGATTATTTTCTATTGGCGATGCATGACGGTAAAGTTGAAGTCTGTGTAGAAATTATTGAGGCTGTTAATAATAATCCTTATTTTGAAAGGTTGAAACCGATAATGCAGGAGAATTGGATGTTGTTTAAGGTTTTTCTTTCCTTCTATTATCCGAAATTTAGATATCCTATGAAATATCATCAACTCTCCACCGCCATCCTCATTTACTCAAAAGATAAGCTCGGCCATAATATTTCTATCCTGATTCTTCAATTTCTGTGGCTTTTGAAAAATAATGAATATGAACAGCTTACAAGCAAAGAAGAAACTTTTCGAAAATACGCAAACAGTTATTTGAAAAGCTCAAATTCCAAACGAAGCTATTACTTATTCAAACTGATGCTTATAATTATTCGGGTGGATTTTAGCCCGGAGAAGAGCCTTCAAAAGGGACAACCCTGGCTGGAGAAATTGCAAAACACCGATGAGCCTGGCGGGGGCCATACATCTATTGAAATCATTCCTTATGAAAAATTGTGGGAGCTGATGTTGGGGTATTTGGTGCGGAAATAGAAGAGAGATTATTACAATTTCGCAATCGGATCCCGGTGTTAATTTGGAAGCATTCCTCTTAGTCTAGGGATTGGTGGTAACTGAATCAGCCTAAATTTCTTGAATTTCAATTTTTGACACGTTTTGTATGGACAGTATTATGAATCACCAAAAATTACCAAGTCCGAATCGGTAATCTCAAAATCA
>CAZHZR010000312.1:0-1534 GCA_964537095.1 uncultured Roseivirgaceae bacterium | reverse complement strand
GATAATTTTAACCATTAAGCCATTCAATCATGCAAAATTGCGTTTTCTTAATTGTCGTTAGTTGCTTACTCACATTGGGATGTGCTTCACAAAATGGAGGTTTAATTGACTCAAAAGCAACTAAGGAAACAAAGAATTTATTTCATAATCTACAAGATCTATCCAAAAACCATATCCTTTTCGGGCATCAGCATGCGACCGAGTATGGTCATGGGTGGCAGGGAGACAAAGACCGGTCTGATGTAAAATCGGTAACCGGTTCGCATCCAGCTGTAATAGGGATTGACTTCAGCGGATTTTCCGGCAGGCAACCGGAAGAGATTGAAAAAGCAAAAAAAGAATTGAGAGAAAATGTGTTAGACACCTATCATAGAGGTGGTGTAATAACAGCTGCCTGGCATTTTTCCAATCCAGTGTCAGAAGGAGGTTTCTACTGGAAGGATTCTGTATCACTTCCAGCCGTACGATATATCATTCCCGGAGGCGAAGCGCATGAGGAATATAAGCAGATTCTTAGGGGAATGGGAGAATGGGCTAACTCGCTCAAGGCTGATGACGGGGCATTAGTACCTATCATCTTCAGGCCATTCCATGAGTTTGATGGCGGATGGTTTTGGTGGGGGAAACCGCATACCACACGGGAAGAATTCATCTCCTTATGGCGTTTTACTGTTTCTTATCTGAGAGATAGCCTGGCAGTGCATAATTTTATTTATGCTTTTTCACCCGACAATCGCTTCGTCAACGAAACGGAATTCCTGGAACGTTATCCCGGTGACGAATGGGTGGATATGGTCGGGATGGACAACTACGCTGATCTGGGCAGGGATCGGTACGATATAGATACTGCAGCACTTAAGTTAAAAATAGTTTCGGATTATGCGAAAAAGGCCGGAAAGTTAGCTGCCTTCACAGAAACAGGATTGGAGTCGATCCCTGATACTACCTGGTGGACAAAAACGTTGTTGCCCATAATAAAGCAGCCTGGTGTTGAACTGGCCTACGTACTGGTTTGGCGCAATGACAGAAGCAGTCCGACTCACTATTATGCGCCCTTTCCCGGGCAGGTGAGTGTGCCGGACTTTATGGAATTTTACCGGAACCCATATACTTTATTTGAAAAGGATATTCCAAATATTTATCAAAAGAAGAAGTTTTTAGGATTATTTTAGGGCCATAAAACCAATGGGTGAAATACAGGTAGAGAGCTGCAAATAACAAGCATTTTTATTGATAAAGATTTTTGTTCGGCTTCCCCAGAGTCTCTCCAAGAGGACTCTGAAGATTTATTTTCCAATAGTCCAGGACAAGGAACATTCCCATCGTATCAACTTCTTCACCTCCCCTAATCGCCTTTTACGCCCTCGGATACTATGAATGAGTTTCCTTCAAGGAGCGATCTGAACAAAGAGAATTAGAAATTATACTTAAACACAATCCTTAATCTAATCTATCGCCCCAACACATCGCAGAATTCAAACTTTTCCCCATCAAAAAGTCCTTTGTCACTCAGTTTTAAAGATGGAATGACCAG
>CAZHZR010000311.1:0-3822 GCA_964537095.1 uncultured Roseivirgaceae bacterium | reverse complement strand
GCCTTAAAATCAAGAATCTTGAGGCAGTTGGCGAGCGCCAACTGTATCCTCAAGATCTTTTTCAACCAGCTATGGAAAGAAAGATTAAATTAATAATCTCTCCTGACAAAGATACGAGAAAAAATTAGATGTCCAAACATCTATTTATTTTTTCTCTTGATTTTGGAGAAGGTTTTTGCAGGTTTTTTTCGGTTCTGCCCGTTACCAGCCCCTTTTTTTCTGCTGTAATCGTTCTTCTTTTTCTTTTCGTGAAAGGCACCTTTAAAGGTAGGGTCCTCTTTTATCTTTTGAGAATCAATGAGTTTGGCAATAGCCTGGCTTTCTTCAAAATCCGTGGCTTCAACCTTTACATCTTTTGGAATGCTTTTTTCAGGAATCGCCATTCTTATCATCTTTTCTATTTTTTGCAGATGATATTCTTCGGCAGCGTTTACAAAAGAAATCGCAACCCCCGTGTTATTGGCCCTTCCTGTTCTGCCAATCCTATGTACATAATCTTCATAGACCACTGGTATTTCAAAATTGATAACATGGCTCACATGCGACACATCAATCCCCCTGGAGGCAACATCTGTAGCTACTAAAATCCTTATTTCTTCATTTTTAAACGCATCCATCGCGTTTATGCGGGCGTTTTGGTCTTTATTGCCATGGATTACCCTGACTTCCCCCTCCACTTTTCTGGATATAAATTTGAAGATATTATTGGCAGTTTCTTTCGTTTTGGCAAATATGATTACCTTGTTGAATGCTCTTTCATCCAGGAGCAGGTACTGCAGAAGATTTATTTTCGTCCTGAAATTGGGTACTTTATAGTAGAACTGGTCTACAGTTTCTATGGTGCTTGCCTGTGGCGCAATCTCTACTTTTTCTGGAAACTCCAGAAACTCTTCAGAAAGTGTGACGACCCTTTCCGGCATTGTTGCAGAAAAAAGAAGGTTCTGCCTTTTTACCGGCAATACTTCCAGAATGTTCCTGATCTGAGGCATGAAACCCATGTCCATCATCTTGTCGGCTTCGTCCAGGATCAGGGTTTTTACTTCCTTGAGAATTAAGTTTCCCGTTTTGTACAGGTCCAGCAGGCGACCCGGCGTTGCGGTAATCAAATCGACCCCTTTCTCTAAAGCTTCAGCCTGCAGTTTTGTTCCCGTCCCTCCATACAAACACGCATGTCTGAGATCTGTGAATTTAGCCAGTGACTCAATATTTTGATCTATTTGCATCGCCAATTCCCTGCTTGGCGCGAGGATCACTGCCCTGGGATTTGAACCCTGCGCATATTTCAGTTTCATTAAAAGTGGCAATACGAAAGCTGCTGTTTTGCCCGTACCCGTTTGGGCAATGCCCAGCAAATCGTGCCCGGCCATAATCAGGGGAATTGCCTTTGTCTGAATAGGGCTGGGCGTTTCGAATCCGTTTTCCTTTATGGCAGATAAAAGCTGCTTGTTCAGCTTAAAGTCTTCAAATGTACTTGTTGGGTTGTCCATAAATGAATTTTGTTGGTGTAGCGGAAATCGGATGAGGCACACATCAACATCAGTAGTTTGTTGATTTTGCGAATCCAGGCACCAAAATCTCCCGTTACATAATGAAATGCAGGATAATCTAAAAAATTTATTGAATGTTCCGCATGCAATCAGGAATGCTTTAGTTTACATTTTTTATCTTGCAGCCCAATAATATCAATAAATAGTTCGAAATGAAGTCAATCCTCATCCTGAATGCAAATATAGTAAATGAAGGAAGCATATATACTGCGGATGTTTATATTAAAGATGGATTCATAGACAAAATTGCAGCCGACCTCTCTGGTAACAATGCTGATGTGATCATTGATGCAGTGGGAAAGTACCTTTTGCCTGGCGCTATCGATGACCAGGTTCATTTTCGCGAGCCTGGATTAACCCATAAAGCGGAAATATATACAGAAGCAAAAGCTGCAGTAGCAGGTGGAGTCACCAGTTTTATGGAAATGCCCAACACGGTTCCTAACACGCTCACACAGGCTTTGCTCGAAGACAAGTATAACATCGCTGCCGCAAGGTCGCTCAGCAACTATTCCTTTTATATGGGCGCCTCCAACGACAATCTGGAGGAGGTGTTAAAAACAAATGCCGAGAATGTTTGCGGCATCAAAGTCTTCATGGGATCTTCTACCGGAAATATGCTGGTGGACAATGAAAGTGCGCTCCAGGCACTTTTTTCAAAAACAGAAATGTTGATAGCCACGCATTGTGAAGATGAAGCGACCATACGGGAAAACCTGGCACACTATAGAGAGAAGTATGGTGAAGATGTACCCGTGGCATTTCATCCTTTGATTAGAAGTGAAGCGGCTTGTTATAAATCTTCATCGCTGGCAGTGGCGCTGGCAAAGAAGAACAACACCCGGCTGCATGTGCTTCATATTTCTACGGCTAAGGAACTGTCCTTGTTTGAGAATACAACCCCGCTTAAAGACAAGCGAATTACTGCAGAGGCCTGCATTCATCATTTATGGTTCGACGATAGCGCTTACCACACAAAAGGAAGCCTGATCAAATGGAATCCTGCCGTTAAAACCAAACATGACAGGGAGGCTTTGCTGGAAGCTGTGAAAGACAATACCATAGATGTAATCGCCACCGACCACGCGCCTCACACGCTGGATGAGAAAAAGCAATCTTATTTCAAGTCTCCTTCAGGCGGGCCTTTGGTGCAGCACAGCATTGTGGCCATGCTGGAGTTGTACCACCAGAGAAAGATTAAGCTGGAACAGATTGTGGAAAAAATGGCGCATAACCCCGCCATCCTTTTTAGAATTCAAAAGCGTGGGTTTATCAGAGAAGGTTATTTTGCAGATTTGGTCTTGGTTGACCTGAATGACCCATGGGTGGTAGGGGAGGACAATATCCTTTCCAAATGCAAATGGTCGCCGTTTTCGGGACAGGTTTTCCAATCTAAAGTGACCCAGACGATAGTTTCCGGACATCTTGTCTACAATGAGGGCGAATTTGATGAAAGCATAAAGGGTAAGAGATTGAACTTTGAAATTAAATAGGAATTTATTGTTGTATAATTTCCGGCGGCTTATTACATTTGCAGTCCAAAATGGTGGTTGTAGCTCAGTTGGTTAGAGCGCTAGTTTGTGGATCTAGAGGTCGTGGGTTCGAGACCCATCTTCCACCCCATTTTAAAAAAGCTTCCAAATACGGAGGCTTTTTTTTCCGCCCGTTCCAAAACATTTAAACTCCGTGGTTTTTGAATTCAAAACCGGATGGGTATCGTGAGCAGAGGAAATAAAGTCTTTTTGCGTCAATATCGGTTTTCATTTTAGCACGTTCTGCCTCTCTGCACCTTGAAGCAATAATGTCACCCCGTCGGGGTTGAAGTTCGTGATTTTGTTTTCCTACAATAGTGCCAGCCCTTTGGGCTTTTGGAAACCTTTTCATAAAATTGATAACCAGGACAAGCGCAATTTTCATCTACGGAAATCTAGTCAACCTACAAAGTTTTCTTCCGAGAGCTAAAAAGGTCAATAGCCTGCAATGTTATTAATTTTTGGAAGTCAGCTTTTCGATTCAGTTTATGAAATCTCGAACTCGGATTTAATCTTAAGGTCAGCGAGGTTGGGTCGGGATTAATTCACCTGAAAAAGGTATAAAACGGCACGAACGACCCGATATGTACGAAAATGATGAAATATTTCGATATCAGTAAAGTTTTTGCTTCGAATCAAGAGTGGAATTTATTTGTGCGCCTCCCCAACTTTTCCGCTTGATCCCTAGAATACCGCTTGATCCTTGATTCAATTTCATTCTGATCAATTTCTTTTTTTTGTAG
>CAZHZR010000310.1:0-3823 GCA_964537095.1 uncultured Roseivirgaceae bacterium | reverse complement strand
TCCTTATTAAATATGGTGGAAATGCCATGCTTAGTAGTGAACTAAAAGAGCAAATAGCCCGCAAAGTAAAAAAGCTAATCTCCCAAAATATACAGGTGGTTCTGGTACATGGTGGTGGCCCTTTTATAAACAAGGCTTTAGAAGGGGCAGGTATTGCTTCTGAGTTCGTAGATGGACATAGAATTACTACGCTGCAGGCCCTTTCAGAAATAGAAAAAACTCTCAAGGGCGAAGTAAACAGTGACCTCGTGCGCGTGTTTAATAATAACGGTCTGAAAGCAGTGGGGCTTTCAGGAAAAGACGGAAGAATGGTAACAGCAAAAAAGCGATATCACCTGAATGCAGCAGGAGAGAAGCATGACCTGGGACAGGTGGGAAATGTTAGTTCCGTAGATTGTCATCTCGTTCATACTTTACTTAGGGCCAATTTTACACCTGTTATCACTTGCATTGCCTCAGATGAGGAGGGTCAGGATTACAATATCAACGCCGATGTGTTTGCGGGAAATCTTGCCGCAGCTTTAGCCGTGGACGCTTACATCGTGCTGACGGATGTGGACGGCCTCTACTTAAACTACCCTGATCCAACTTCGATCATCCGAAGGGTATCCCTGAACGAACTACGGGGAAAATACACATCTGTTATTACTGGTGGCATGATCCCAAAAATTGAATCTTGTGAAATTGCTTTGCTGCACGGTGCGAAAAGTGCGGTTCTGCTCAATGGAACCAAGCCCAACCAAATCGAAGATTATGTACTGAATCAGCAAGAAATCGGGACCAGTATATTTGAATGAAACAGTGGTTGACGATCTAACTCATAGTAAATTTTTTACAAAAGCACTTAATGAAAACTTAATGATGACGAATGAAGAATATCACGAAGTTGATAAGAAAAAATATCTCCCTACTTTCAAGCGTTTTCCTATAGCTTTTTCCCAAGGGAAGGGAAGTCGCTTATGGGATGTAGAAGGGAAGGAATATATTGATATGCTGGCAGGAATTGCGGTAAATAATGTAGGACATTGCCATCCCCATGTGGTAAGAGCGATTCAGAAACAGGCGGCTGAATTAATGCACATCTCCAATTTTTTTGTAAGCCCCTCTCAGGTAGCGCTGTCAGAAAAATTAACCCAACTTTCAGGCCTGGAAAATATTTTTTTATGCAATAGTGGGGCTGAGGCTGTGGAAGGAGCAATTAAGATAGCCCGTAAGCATGCTAGTAAGAACGGGAGAGGAGGAACTGTGATTTCCATGGAAAACTCTTTTCATGGACGAACGCTGGCAACTATAGCAACCGGAAAGAAAAAATACCAGGAAGGATTTTCGCCTATTCCCGCCGGATTTATTTCAGTACCTTTTAACAACATCCAGGCGCTCAAAGAAAAAATTGCTGATGACGTGGCGGCCATTATTATTGAACCCATTCAGGGAGAAGGGGGAATAAATATAGCTGATCTTGAATATCTAAAAGCCCTTAGAAATCTTTGCGACGAACATAATATCCTGCTCATTTTTGATGAAGTTCAAAGTGGCATAGGCAGAACGGGCCAGTGGTTTGCAAAAGATCACTTCGGGGTTCAGCCGGACATAATGGCTTTGGCCAAGGGGCTGGGCGGTGGGATGCCGATCGGAGCCTTCCTTTGCAACAGCAAAGTGAGTGCTGCTATAGATTTCGGCGACCATGGAACTACTTTTGGAGGGAATCCACTGGCCAGTGCCGCATCTCTGGCTACTATTGAAGTAATAGAGAAAGAAAATTTATGTGAAAATGCCCGGACTCTAGGGGCGTGGTTAATCCAGGAGTTGTCAAACCTCAAAAGGAGCTATTCCTGTATAAAAGACGTGAGGGGACTTGGTTTGATGATTGGCCTTGAGTTGGATATTCCTGCAGCGTCTGTTATAAAGGACTTGCTGGAAAAGGGAGTAGTTGCAAATGTGACTGCCGATACTGTAATCCGGTTTGTGCCACCTCTTAATATTTCAAAAGAAGATTTAAAAAAAGTTTTGGAGTTGACAGCTGAAAGCTTAAAAAAATTAGAAGCAGAACATGTCAGATAAAATATTGAAAGTTGCGATAGTTGGAGCATCAGGCTATACAGGATCGGAATTAGCCAGGTTCTTAATCCATCATCCTAATGTGGAGATTAAAATGATTACCTCTGAATCACACGCAGGTAAACCATTTTCCGATCTTCATCCACAGTTCCTAAAGCAGTTGGATTTACCTTTGGTTTCCGCAGATAGGGTTGCGAAGGAAGAACTGGATGTCGTTTTCCTGGCTTTGCCTCATGGAATATCTATGAAGTTTGTGCAAGAATGGAAAGACAAATCATTTAAAATCATTGATCTCTCCGGAGATTTCCGTTTAAACACGCCTCAGGTTTATACAAGATGGTATCAAAAAGAACATACCTTTCCTGAAGGATTCACGGATGCCGTATATGGGCTTCCTGAGTTACACAAGGAAGCTATAAAAGATGCGCATCTGGTGGCAAATCCCGGGTGTTATCCTACAGGCTCAATCCTGGCTTTGGCTCCGCTACTAAAGAAGAAATTATTAGATACTTCTTCTATCATTATAGACGCAAAGTCGGGAATTACAGGGGCCGGAATAAAACCAAGCGATACTTCTCACTTTTCAAACGTAAATGAAAATTTTCAGGCATATGGATTGAAAACGCATCGTCATACCATAGAGGTTGAAGAGCAGTTGGGTTTTTTGGCTGATGAACAAATTATTCTACAATTTACACCACATTTACTGCCAGTCGACAGAGGCATTCTGGTAACTGCATACGCAACGCCTTCCCGGGCTATTTCAGAAGAGGAGCTTCAAGAAAGCTACAAGGAATTTTATGGCAATGCACCATTCGTCAGACTTAAAGATACCTTGCCGACTATCAAAGATGTGCGAGGTAGTAATTTCTGTGATATCTATCCTGTTTTTGACACCCGCACCAATAGAATTATTGTTATTTCCGCAATTGATAATCTGGTTAAGGGCGCCGCAGGACAGGCTATCCATAATATGAACTTAATGCTTGCGCTGCCGGAAACAACCGGATTATTATTAAATCCTATTAAACCTTAGAATTAATAAAATCATGATAAAAAATATAACGAGTGTCAGAGGCTTCAAATGTTGGGGAGCGCACTCAGGTGTTAAATCTATGCGCAGAGACCTGGCAATTATATTTTCTGAAGTTCCCTGTGCTGCGGCAGCATGCTTTACGCAAAATAAGGTACAGGCCGAACCTGTAAAGCTAAGTATAGAGCATTTAAAGGACAATCAGGCGCAGGTAATCGTTTGCAATGCCGGAAATGCCAATGCCTGTACAGGTAACCAGGGGAGGCTCGGTGCCGAGGCAATGGCTAACACGGTAGCAGAAATGCTGAGCATTCCCGCTGAAGATGTGGTGGTGGCTTCTACTGGTTTGATTGGTGAACCGTTTCCTACTGACGATATAGTGGCCGGTATAAAAGACAACATTCCAAAACTATCCGATACATCCAAAGCCGGCTCTTTTGCTGCCAATGCTATCCTTACCACTGATACATTTCCCAAAGAAGGTTTCGTCGAGTTCGAATATGAAGGGACTGCCATTAATCTGGCCGGAATGGCAAAAGGTTCCGGCATGATTCATCCAAATATGGCCACTATGCTTAGCTTCGTGTGCACGGACTTCAATATTGATAAGCATCTTCTTGATGAACTTGTTAAGTACTGCGTCAAAAGATCTTTCAACATGATCACGGTTGACGGAGATACTTCTACGAATGACATGGTGGTAGTATTGGCGAATGGTATGGCCGGAAATAA
>CAZHZR010000309.1:0-3856 GCA_964537095.1 uncultured Roseivirgaceae bacterium | reverse complement strand
TCATAGCCGCCTCCAATAATTTCACAGAAATCGAAACTGGAAGGTGAATCCAGGCCGGAGCCATCATCCACAGAGATTCCCATGGCTGGCGAGGGTGCTTCTATGATTTCGATATCTTTTGTGAGCGTCGCATTACAAGATCCCGCCACATTATTGTCGGTTACCGTTAGTGTGGCCTTATATATTCCCTGGCTTGTGAATAAATTTGTATTAATACTTTTACCTGTGATGTTATTGATTGGATCAGCTCCAGTAGGGACTTCAAAAGACCATTCATAGGAATAACCATTGTCTGTTGTATTATTAAAGTAAACTTGCTCACCCGGACAAAACTGCGAGCTTTCTTCTCCTCCATAACCATTTCTTCTGATGGTAAATTGCGGCTCAGGAGAATCAACGATAATAATTCGCGCGGTTGTATAAACAAATGCACTGTCACCATTATTTAAATCGCCGTTCAAAGGGTTAAAAGCGCCGTCTGCCAGGTTGACGTCGTAGGGATTACACTGATTCCAGTTTCGTAAAGTAACAACAAATTCTTTACCGACGTCAGCAATCGTTGTTGTTGAAGGCACATGGATTGCATCACTTATTTGCCCTGAGGAAGTCACAGGATAAATAGGAGGATTGTTCTTAAACGGATAGGTGTGAGTGCTTCCATTTACCTGCACTCCTGGAATTCTGTTTGCAGGGTTGCCTGAACCATACTCCCATTGAATCCATCTCGGTGCATCGTTCGGAGTAGCAGTTTCACTCAGATCCATACAATTCCATTCACTATTGTCCACAAAACTAATCGTTGCTGCATTGCCATAACACACTCTAAAAACATATGGATCAATAGATAATTTGCCATCAGCAGGATTATCTGTATCCCATACGGTGATATTTTGTTGCTGCCGAGTTTCGGTACATCTAACACCGTTTGCCTCAACATAGGCTTCTACCGTATACGTACAAACCCCTTCATCTTTCGGATACGTATGAGTGAATATCTCTTGAAAATCAGATGACGTTGCATCAATTTTATCTACGGTTCCATCTCCCCAATCTACCACAACTTTAACGGGTAAAGTCAAACCTACATATCGGATTTCCCACTCAGGATTGATGGGAGCACATCCTTTAGAGTCTTTCATAAAATTCCCCTTATCTCCGATACTACAGGATTGACCTAGTGATGAAAAAGCGGCACAAAAAATACAGAAGAAGCTGGTGACCGCGAAAAGAAGGTGTTTCCCTTTAACTTTAAGCTTGTTATATTCTGCTTCTCTAATATATATCATGGTTAAAAAGCGTTCTTTTTGATATTACAAGATTAGATAAAACGCCATCCTAAAAATAATCACAATAATGGGGCTTATTACAGATGGTATGATTACCAAGCTTTTAAGAAATTAACAGAAGAAAATTTTAAGACTGACTCGCGGGTACATGGTTTAATCCAACTCCTGCATGAAAATTTTCCGTTTTGGAACCTCCAAAAGCAATAAAATACCATCAATAGCAAAAAAATTTGATTATGGTCTATTTTCCTACATGAGATATATTGCACCCCCTAACTCATTTTTTTAAATCGAACAGCAAGCACAAATTCAGAATTTACCACCTTCCACAAACCTCCGCGGGTGCATTGAGGCACAATCAATTAAGAGAATAAATATTATTTTGCACATAATTAAATGGCATTCAATTAAGAAATTAAAAGGAATGCTTTACCTTTGTACCCCGTAACATCATTTGGATAGAATCTTTATACATGTCATCAACAAAATATATATTTGTTACGGGAGGGGTTACCTCTTCTTTAGGAAAAGGAATTGTTGGCGCCTCATTGGCCAAATTACTGCAAGCCAGAGGGTTCTCGGTAACCATTCAAAAATTTGACCCCTATATCAACATTGATCCCGGCACCTTAAATCCCTACGAACATGGGGAGTGTTATGTAACGGACGACGGTGCTGAAACAGACCTGGATCTGGGGCACTATGAGCGCTTCCTGAACACACCTACTTCTCAGGCAAACAACGTCACCACCGGTAGGATTTACCACAACGTCATCACCAAAGAACGGCAGGGAGAATACCTTGGCAAGACCGTGCAGGTAGTTCCGCACATCACCGATGAGATAAAAAGAAATTTTTATGCACTGGGGGAAACCGGCCAATTCGATATAGTAATAACAGAAATTGGTGGCTGTGTAGGTGATATAGAATCTTTACCGTTTATCGAAGCAGTAAGACAGGCAAGATGGGACCTGGGACCTAACAATTTTCTGGTAATACACCTTACTTTGGTTCCTTACCTCAAATCTGCCGGTGAGCTCAAAACCAAGCCTACCCAGCACTCGGTGAAACAACTTCTGGAAGCAGGGATTCAGCCCGACATATTGGTTTGTAGAACAGAGAAAAGGCTACCAACTGAAATCAGGAAAAAGATAGCGCTTTTCTGCAACGTGCACATCAATTCCGTAATTGAATCAATCGATGCGGAGACAATCTATGATGTGCCGCTACTGATGAAGAAGGAAAAACTGGACGAGAGGGTACTTACCAAGTTAAAACTAGCGCACAAAGGCGAGCCGGACATAGAGCATTGGAAAGATTTTCTGGGTAAGCTGAAAAATCCTACGAATGAGGTGAGCGTAGGCCTGATCGGAAAATATGTGGAGCTACCGGATGCCTATAAATCCATTGTGGAAAGCTTTATTCATGCAGGCGCTGTAAATGAATGTAAAGTAAACCTGAAATGGATCTCTTCTGAGGAAATCACAAGTGAAAACGTAGAACAATATATAAAGCACCTTGACGGGATTCTTGTGGCGCCTGGTTTTGGTGAGCGAGGTCTTGAGGGGAAAATTGAAGCAGTGAAAGTAGCCCGGGAAAACAACATTCCGTTTTTTGGAATCTGCCTGGGCATGCAATGCGCAGTAGTTGAGTTTGCCAGAAATGTGCTAAAGCTGGAAAATGCTAACTCCACAGAAATGAACCCGACTACACCCCATCCTGTCATAGACATGATGGAGGATCAAAAAAGCATCACCATCAAAGGAGGCACGATGCGCCTGGGCTCTTACCCCTGTGAAATTCAAAAGGGAAGTAAAGCATATCAGGTGTACGGAAAAACCAAAATCAGTGAAAGACACAGGCATCGCTACGAGTTCAACAACCGGTACCTGAAAGCTTACAAAGATGCAGGAATGATTGCTTCGGGAATCAATCCTGACACAGGACTGGTAGAGATCATGGAGCTGAAAGATCACCCCTGGTTTATTGGTAGTCAGTTCCATCCGGAACTTAAAAGTACGGTAATGAATCCGCACCCTTTGTTTATGAAATTTGTAAAAGCATGTTTAGATCATAAGCAGGCAAAGAGTTCGTAGTTCAGGGTTCAAAGTTCAGGGTTAAGTTTCAGGTTTCAGGTTTAAAAAGTGCTTTGCTAAACCTTGTTCGATAAACTGCAGATGCTGATAAAAGTCGAAAGTTAAAAAGTTACTATAAACATATCGAAAGTAGGGTTTGGTAAAGCTGGTAGAAGCTGGAAGTTTATGAGTTCAAGGTTCAAGGCTCATAGTTTAAGGTCTGAGAACAAATTGTAGTTGCCCAGCAGCGCCCTCCGTTGTTAGGTCCACTCTTTAGGGGGAGCTGGCCCGGATATAATTCCGGGGCTGAGGGGGTTTTGAAGTTCAAGGTTCATGGTATAAGGTCATTGTTGCATGGTTTGGCTGTGGGAAAGCGCCAAGGTTTCAAATGGGTGAGGAAAAAAGCTGCTTCGAACAAGAAAAGCAGAAAAAAAACTTTTAGACGAAGAGGGACTAAATTTAATTGCTTAATTTTGGCTTTTTATTTTTATTGAA
>CAZHZR010000308.1:0-3869 GCA_964537095.1 uncultured Roseivirgaceae bacterium | reverse complement strand
TTTGGCATTGAATTAGATATTGTAAGATAAAAAAGAGATAAATTATGAAACGTCCATTGGTAAGATCAAATAATAAAATTATAGCAGGTGTTTGTGGAGGTATCGCTGAGTGGTTGGGATGGGATCCATCCCTGTTCAGGGTTCTGTTTGTAATCGTATCCATCATCAGCGCTGCTTTCCCAGGCACTATAGTTTACATTATATTGTGGATTGTCATGCCTTCTTATCAGAAAAAGATTTGGTACCCTGCAGAGGAAGACAAAGAATCAAGATAGTTGAATATTCCAGACTTGGCTTTCTGTTTTGGAAATACCCATTAAATATATCGGAATTGCAAAACAAGTGATAATAAATTTAGTTAGATGAATATAATGTTGGTTCTTAACGGGCCCTATTTTTTAATTGTAAACTAAATTTTTAATTATGACTACGAATCTTTTATCCTCATCTTCAATGATGGGAACAAACGTTGTAAATAGAACAGGAGACAATTTAGGTGATATCAAAGATATTATGATAGATCCTTCTTCTGGAAATGTAGCCTATGTTGTGGTTTCTTTTGGGGGCTTTTTAGGTATTGGAGACAAATATTTTGCTATTCCTATGGAAGCCTTCCACATTGACAGGGAGAATGAAAATTTTATCCTTGATGTGGATAAAGCCAAAATGGAAAACGCACCTGGCTTTGACAAGGATAACTGGCCAAGTTCAGCAGACAGACAATTTCTGACAGACGTGCATTCGCACTATGGTTATAAGCCTTATTGGGAAAGAGAAAGACAGCATGTTTTTAGTGGCGAGCAAAGGGCTTCTACAGGAGCCGGCGCTTCAGGAATGGGTGCTACAGGTCATATAACCAGAGAGAGTACAGCTGACAGATTGGGCGGCACAGGCTCAGACCGTTTGGGCGGAATTGGCGGAAACGATCCCAACGAAAGGCTTAGAGATAGAAGATCAGATGATCGCGACTTGATCTAATTTCGAAAGATCTGTTAAGCAAGGTCGGCATAATGTCGGCCTTTTTTTGTGCCCTTTCGAATCTGACATTGGAAAACACTAAATTTGATCCTAATTTAGCAATTGGATATTCGATACGATTATTCGAAATCTGCAGACTCACAAAACCAAATGGTGAGCTGTCGCCTGGGAAATAGAATTGATATATTAATCACGTTACAACAACACGACTTATGGAGCAATATCATGCTTTAATGAACCATATTTTAGATAACGGTGCTAAAAAAGAAGATAGAACCGGCACGGGAACAATTAGCGTTTTCGGGTACCAAATGCGCTTCGATCTAGGCGAGGGCTTCCCATTGGTTACCACTAAGAAAGTTCATTTACGTTCCATCATTTACGAGTTGTTGTGGTTTCTGCAAGGCGATACCAATATTCGTTATCTAAAAGAAAACGGGGTGTCTATTTGGGATGAATGGGCGGATGAAAACGGAAATCTGGGACCTGTTTATGGTCACCAGTGGAGAAGTTGGCCTACGCCGGGTGGCGAAAAGATTGACCAAATTACGCAGGTAGTCAACCAAATTAAATCAAATCCCGATTCCAGAAGAATGATTGTGAGTGCCTGGAATGTCGGGGAGGTGAATAACATGGCATTGCCTCCCTGTCATGCGTTTTTTCAGTTTTATGTAGCCAATGGAAAGCTCTCGTGCCAATTATATCAAAGAAGCGCGGATGTGTTTTTAGGAGTTCCTTTCAATATTGCTTCCTATGCCTTGCTGACGATGATGGTGGCTCAGGTATGTGGTTTAGAAGCCGGAGATTTTATCCATACATTAGGAGATGCCCATTTGTATTCGAATCACATAGAACAGGCAAATTTACAACTGTCACGCGCTTTGAAGCCGCTCCCATTGATGAAAATCAACCCGGAGGTAAAGGATATCTTTGCGTTTAAATTTGAAGATTTTCAGCTGGAGAATTATGATCCGCACCCGCACATAAAAGCTGCTGTGGCGGTGTAATCTTTATTGATTTATCCATAGCGCAATATCCGGATCTAACGCGGTATTCATTTTTTTGCCTCCGAAATTTTCAAAAACATAAGCGCCTGTGACGTTACAGCAAAATATCTGGTCAGCTGAAAACAGGGTCTCAGGTTTTTCAAGGACTTCCAATACCACCCTTCCGGTCAGCATAGCCTGGTGCAAAATGTGCCGGCGCATGATGCCTGCAATGCATCCTGATTCAAGCGAAGGGGTGTAAATAATGTTGTGCTTAATCCAGAATATATTGCTGGAAGAACACTCCGATAAATTGTGGTGGTTGTCTAAAATAATAATTTCATCCAGGTTTCTTGACTTCTTTTCCAATCCTGCCAGTATATAGGGGATTGCGTTGGAGGTTTTACAGGATGAAAAGACCGATTGGTGCAAATGTATTGTTTCAGCTATGCCTGATGTGTGGATGAACGGATCGCGAACAGTTAACGCAGCTCCTGAAATTAACACATTGGCTGAATTATGCTTTGGTGTGTACAATCCTCCTGACTCTCTCCAAACCTGAAGTTTTATTCTACAATGAGCCCCTAAGCCAGCATGTTTTAACAAAGTACCAATTCCAGCCTCGATTGTATCTATGCTAGCGCCTGCACCATCTATTGAAAGAACGGCCATTCCTTTGTGTAGTCTTTCGAGATGATACTCAAGAAATTTAATCTTTCCTTCTTTTATGATGATTGTTTCAAAAAGGCCATCACCGTAATTAGTAGCCCTGTCAAAAACCAGAGGAGATAGATCCTGAATGGCCACAAGTTTTCCATTTAATATTCCCTTCATATATTTACACAATAAAATTGAAATAGTGCCAAAAAAGGTTTTGATGTTTTTTATATAAGTATATGACCATTTATATATAAAATTTTTTTCTGTAAAAAAATAATGCCTAATATTGGCTCATAGGGTAAATTGTTCTATGGGGTGCTAATTTATACATTTCAGTCAAGAGGTCTTAAATTATTACCAGGATTTTAGAGCATATTAATTCTTTTTGATTACCATCAATGGCTGAAAGAAGCAGTATTTTTGATATGATCGGGCCAGTAATGATAGGCCCTTCCAGTTCCCACACAGCAGGTGTTGTAAGAATTGCGAGGACTGCCCGCAAGATTTTGGGAGGACAACCTGATTCGGCAATCATTACATTCTATAATTCTTTTGCCAGGACGTACGAGGGTCATGGGAGCGATAACGCTATCATTGCGGGACTGCTTGATTATAAGACGGATGATGCAAGGATAAAAACCTCATTGAAAGATGCCAAGGCTGTGGGACTTGAATACCAGTTTAAGTCCGTTGGAAACGCTTCCACTTTGCACCCTAATACAATAAGGCTGAATCTTAAAAAGGCAGAGAAGGAGGTTGAGATTTTTGGCGAGAGCAGGGGAGGAGGACTCATTAATATTTCAGAACTGGATGGTTTTACTGCAAATTTTTCAGCTAATTTGCACACATTGATCATAACAGCTACTGATTCCAAAGGAAGCATCGCCTACATTACCGACGTGATTTCGCATGACGACAGCAATATTGCGACGATGAGTGTCTCCCGAAAAGGAAAAAATGATGTAGCCTGTCAGATTATTGAGATGGATTCAGGGTTAAAGCCCATCACACTGGATTACCTGAGGAGTTTAAAGTGGATTCATGAAATCATATATATTCCAGATATCGATTTATAATTAATTTTTATATGTTTAGGAAAAAAGTTTTACAAGTTTTTTGCTCCTTGTTATTGGTAACCTTTACCCTTAAAGCCCAGGAAGGAGACGTATCGGAACAATGGACACTTCAGGAGTGTGTGGACTATGCAATTGAAAACAACATTCAGGTAAAGCAGAGCGGCTTGAA
>CAZHZR010000307.1:0-3886 GCA_964537095.1 uncultured Roseivirgaceae bacterium | reverse complement strand
TTTGAACTTCTAAGCTGGTCGTAAAATTTCCACGTCGTAGTTTAGATTTGGAGACAACCATCTTTCCAATTCTTCCAGCGGCATGTTTTTTCGCTGGGCCATATCTTCTACTTGGTCCTTTAATATTTTACCAAGGCCAAAATATTTTGCTTCCGGATTTGCATAGTACAAACCACTCACTGAAGATGCGGGGTACATGGCCAGATTTTCTGTGAGTGTAATCCCCGATTTTGCCTCTGCATCCAACAGGTTGAACAGCGTTATTTTCTCCGTGTGATCAGGACAACCGGGATAACCGGGAGCGGGCCTGATTCCTTTATATTTCTCTCTAATCAGATCTTCCTGATCAAGCGCTTCGTCAGGATCATAGCCCCAGAATTCCTTGCGAACCCTGAAATGCATTAATTCGGCAAAGGCCTCGGCCAGTCTGTCTGCCAGGGCTTTGATCATGATGATATTATAATCATCATACTCAGCTTCGTATTGCTTCAATATCTTTTCTATTCCTATTCCTGCAGTCACAGCAAACCCGCCGATATAATCCTTAATCCCAGTATTTACGGGTGCTAAAAAATCAGAAAATGCCATATTGGGTAAACCGCTTGCTTTGGCACCCTGTTGCCTGAGCGTATGGAACCTGGTGAGCTCTTCAGTTCGTGTGTCATCAGCATACACAATAATGGTGTCATCATCTTCTGTGTTGGCTGGGTAAAAACCTATGACAGCGCGAGCTTCAAGCAGCTTCTCGTCAATTATCCGCTTCAGCAATTTTTGAGCGTCTTTAAAAACTCTGGTTGCTTCTTCGCCGATGCCTGGTTGGGTTAATATTTTAGGATATCTGCCCTTCAACTCCCAGGTTTGGAAGAAAGGAGTCCAGTCAATAAATTCGGCTATTTCTGCAAGCGGATAGTCATCAAATTGCTTCGACCCAAAAAATGTTGGTTTTACAATCTGCTGGGCTTTCCAGTCTATCTTATACTTGTTATTTCTTGCCTCACCTATAGACACATAGCGCTTTTCCTTATTTCTATTCTTATGATCCGATCTTAGCTTTTCATATTCTTCCTTCAACTCCCTGCAGAATGTTTCTTTGTTTTTGCCCAACAAATTGCCGGCTACCGTCACACTTCTGGATGCATCGTTTACATGTATGACTGTCTGGCTATAATGAGGAGCTATTTTAACCGCCGTATGAATTCTGGAGGTAGTAGCTCCGCCAATCATTAAAGGAATTTTAAAACCACGGGCTTCCATCTCGGCTGCCACGTAGGTCATCTCATCCAAAGATGGCGTAATTAGTCCACTGAGGCCAATTATATCCACATCTTGCTTTACGGCTTCCGAAAGGATTTTATCAAGGGGAGTCATCACCCCAAGATCGATGACTTCATAATTATTACAGGCCAGAACCACGCCTACGATATTCTTCCCGATATCATGAACATCACCTTTTACTGTTGCCATCAAAATTTTGCCTGCGTTAGACTGCTTCTGCCCCGATTTCCGCGCCTCCATATATGGCAGTAAGTGGCCAACCGCCTTTTTCATCACCCTCGCACTTTTCACCACCTGAGGAAGGAACATTTTCCCCTGTCCGAAAAGGTCACCTACTATATTCATTCCGTCCATCAGTGGACCTTCAATCACGTGCAATGGTTCCTCTGCCTGTAGCCTTGCCTCTTCAGTATCTTCAATGATATATTCTACGATGCCCTTGACCAAAGAATGCGCGAGTCTTTCGTTTACCGGCTTTTCTCGCCAGGATTCATCTTTTACTATTACTTTTCCCTGGTGCTTTATTGTGTCGGCATACTCAACCAGTCTTTCTGTCGCATCATCACGCCTGTTGAAAATCACATCCTCCACCAATTCAAGAAGCGCTTTGGGAACTTCCTCATAAACTTCTATCATACCGGCATTCACTATGCCCATATCCATTCCTGCTTTTATGGCGTGATACAAAAAGGCAGCGTGCATGGCTTCCCTCACCACATTGTTGCCCCGAAATGAAAAAGAAATGTTGCTCACGCCTCCACTCACCAGGCAGCCTGGCAGGTTTTTCTTAATCCAGGAAACGGCCTTTATATAGTCGACGGCATAATTATTATGCTCGTCAATGCCTGTCGCCACCGTCAATATGTTCGGATCAAAAATGATGTCCTGAGGGGGAAATCCTATTTCCCTGGTTAAAATATTATAAGATCGCTCGCAAATTTCAATCCTGCGCTCGAAATTGTCAGCCTGCCCGTCTTCATCAAAAGCCATTACAATTACTGCGGCACCATATTTTCGCACTTTCCGGGCGACCTCCCGAAACTTTTCTTCTCCTTCCTTTAAACTAATGGAATTTACAATGCTTTTTCCCTGCACGCATTTTAAACCCGCTTCAATTACCGTCCATTTTGACGAATCAATCATGATAGGCAACTTTGAAATATCAGGTTCGGAACCTATCAAATGTAGAAAATGGGTCATAGCTTCTTCAGAATCCAACATGCCCTCATCCATGTTCACATCTATCACCTGCGCTCCTCCTTCTACCTGCTGCAAGGCAATAGCAAGCGCATCTTCGAACTTGCCGTTGACGATAAGGTTCGCAAACTTCTTAGATCCCGTCACATTGGTTCGCTCACCCACATTGATAAACAGAGAATCTTTGGTTACTGTAAGTGGCTCCAGGCCGCTGTATCTTGGCAACGGCGGAATTGTCGGTACTTTTCGGGGCGCCTTACCTTCCACCAACTCCGCAATTGCTTTTATATGCACGGGCGTGGTACCACAACAACCTCCCACGATATTGAGGAGACCGTCTTTAATAAAATCTTTTAGCACATCTGCCATTTCCTGCGCCGACTGGTCGTATTCCCCAAATTCGTTTGGAAGTCCAGCATTCGGATGCACACTCACACCCGTCCCGGCAATTCGGGAAAGTTCCTGAAGGTATGGTTTCAACTGGGACGCACCGAGGGCACAGTTTAATCCTACGCTCAACAATGGCACATGCGAAATGGAATTATAAAAGGCTTCTACAGTTTGGCCAGACAGCGTTCTGCCACTGGCATCTGTAATGGTTCCAGACACCATTACCGGCAAATTCTTACCTGTTTCTTCAAGATAGTTCTGAATGGCAAAAAGCGCAGCCTTGCAATTCAAGGTATCAAAAACAGTTTCCACCATTAAAATATCAGCTCCTCCGTCCACAAGTCCGGATATCTGCTCATAATATGCAGTGACCAAGTCATCAAATGAGACAGCACGAAAACCAGGTCTGTTTACATCCGGAGACAAAGAAGCGGTTCGGTTTGTTGGCCCTATGGAGCCGGCTACAAATCGCGGCTTATGCGGATTCTTGTCATTAAATTTCTGAGCAACCTCTTTAGCGATTTTCGCTGATTCAAAATTCAATTCGTAAACCAGGCTCTCCAGGTTATAATCTGCCATGGCAATAGAGGTGGAGCTGAAGGTATTGGTTTCTATGATATCCGCGCCAGCTTCCAGATAAGCCGCATGAATTTCTTTAATTATATCCGGACGGGTAATAGACAGCAGGTCGTTGTTCCCCTTTAAATCGCTAGGATAATCATGAAATCGTTCTCCGCGAAAATCTTTCTCAGTAAGCCTGTAGCGCTGGATCATAGTACCCATTGCGCCATCTAATACTAAAATTTTATTTTGCAGGATTTCTCTTATATCTTGACTCATATTCGCCTTTATTATTTAAAATGAGGCTTATCAAGAAGAGATTCGGTAGGAATCACTTATCTTTTCCCGTTAAACGAGAAGGGAATTAGCACCAGGCATCACAAGGTTGCTAAGACTTCACAGGGCCCTATCCCTCTGTCTTTCTTGATAAGTGGAGCAAAGATAGATAAAATTAATTAAGAAA
>CAZHZR010000306.1:0-3901 GCA_964537095.1 uncultured Roseivirgaceae bacterium | reverse complement strand
TAACTATTGCTGCCCTGGAATATATGTATTTAGGGGGATTGGCGAGTATATCAGGAATACTGCTGGCCTTTATTAGCAGCTGGCTTCTGGCATGGTTTAGCTTTGATACGCTGTTTGTGCCTTCGCTGCTTCCAGCAATGGTTCTTTTTATCAGCATTACTCTCCTGGCGGTCATTATAGGTTTAACCAATAGTAGAAGTGTTATAAAGAGCCCACCGCTAGAGGTTCTAAGAAAAGAAGTGTAACCTCTTTTCTTAAGTAAAATAAAAATGCAATTTCCGACAAGGGCGTTCCGACAGGCACTGTATCTAATCAGCGAAAAATTGACGCAACATTGGACGGGCCTGATTAACGACTAGGGTTGATCCAGAGAGGATAATTGTAGTTGTCGGAGGATACTTTGAAGTTTCGGACGCAACCAAAAGTGACTTAGTCTGCGGCCACTCTCTAGGATTTCATTTCGAGCAACCGCAGGTACTAAAAATCTACTTCCTGCTCTTCTTAAACTTTTCGTAGCCGGCCACCTCGTCGTCATCAAAATCATCTAAAGATTTTGGTACTCTAAAATTGGGTTTGGAGGATTTTTTAACGGGCTTCACATTAAAAGGGACATCGTCCTCAGACAAAAAATCAGGTTCTTTACCCTTGGTGAATTTCTTTTTGTTTTCTTCCTTAAATTTTGCGGCACGTCCTTCTTCCTGCCCAAGATCTTTCGTGAAGTCTTTAATTTCTTCAGGATCACTTTCCCATGGTTTAGCAGCAAAATCTGGCTTTTTCCAAACCTTCTTTTCGTTTGCATCCTGGGCGCCAAAACGAGGAGTTTTTGGTGAAGACGGGCCCTCCTCTTTCCTGTCCTTATTAAAAGGCCGCTTGTAATTTGAATTACTTTTCAAATCATCTCTTCTGTTATAGGATTTGTCTCTGTTATTATTTCTGTTGTTATTATTATCCATCACAGTTAATTTTCAAAACCAGTGCTATAAGATGCAATATAAAAACGAAAAAACGCTTTGTCCAAGAAAATAGAGGCACTTTTTGGTGAATGTAATCTTTTTTATCAAAACTTGCTGCCTGACCAATTGTTTTGGGCCAAAATAAAAGTATTTACAGGATAATACGGCGTATCTCACATTAAGTGTAAATCTATTCATAGATTTGCAAAGTCAGTAAATACAGGCTTATGGCTTATTTATACCTAAAAGCGTTGCATATAATTTTTGTTGTCACCTGGTTTTCGGGTTTATTCTACATTGTCAGAATATTTATATACCATACAGAAGCAACATTAAAATCTAAGCAGGAAAGTGACGTGCTGATTCCACAATATAAGCTCATGGCGAGAAGATTATGGTATGTAATCACATGGCCTTCTGCGCTGCTTACGCTGATCCTGGGCTATAGCTTGCTACATCATTATTTACCCAACCCACCTGCCTGGCTTTGGATAAAAGTGGGCTTCGTAGCCGGACTGTTCGTTTATCAGCTTTATTGTCATAGAATCTTCAAAAATCTGCAAAATGATATTTACAAACTCAGTGGTCAGCAACTTAGGGTGTGGAACGAAGTGGCAACGCTCTTTTTGTTTTCAATAGTATTCCTGGTTGTCTTGAAGAATGCCCTCGATATGCTTTGGGGAATTCTCGGGCTCGTGGTTTTGATGGTTATTTTGATGCTAGCCATCAGATTATATAAAAAATTTAGAAGTTCATAAACGCGTTTATCATGAAAATAAAATACCTATTCATCGTGCTTCTGGCTTCACTGGGTTTCGTGGGATGTGATGAAAGCAAAAATTCCGATGAAAATTTGCCAATATTAGGTCGAAAAGAGATAAATGATGGGGATACAGTTTACCATACAATAGGAGATTTCCGGTTCGTCAATCAGGACAGTGCGGTTGTAACGCCAGCTACATTTGATGATAAAATTTACATTGCGGACTTCTTTTTCACCTCATGCCCTACCATCTGCCCCGTAATGAAAACACAGATGCTCCGGGTTTACGAGGAGTTCCAGAACAACGAGGAAGTTGCTATATTATCGCACACCATTGATCCTGATTATGATACAGTGGCTTTATTGCATGACTACGCGGAGCGGTTGGGCGTTGAGAGCAACACCTGGCATTTTGTAACCGGAGATAAAGAAGAAATCTATGACATTGGTCAGACCAGCTACATGGTTACTGCCATGGAAGATGAGCAGGAGCCGGGTGGTTTTTTACACAGCGGTGCTTTTATATTGGTAGATAAAGAAAAAAGAATCAGAGGCATATATGACGGCACAAAAGAGGAGGCTGTTACTAAATTGATGAATGATGTGCCGCGCTTGCTGGCAGAATATAACAAACAATGATAAAAAACACCCTGTTTTTCCTTGTTTCCGCCGTTTTCTTCCTAGGTTGTAGTGGTAATTCAGGGGAAAACAAAAGTGGCAGCAGTTTTAGTAGCACTGACGAAATAAAACTCAAAAAGTATTACGTTTCCGGCCAGCAACTTTACAAACTGCATTGCAACAATTGCCATGATAATGGGCAGGGGCTTGCGAAGTTAATACCACCCTTACAAGATGCGGACTATTTTGCGGATGATTCCAGCAAACTGATATGCGCCATAAAATTTGGACTTAGTGGATCTATTGTGGTAAACGGTGTCGAATATAATCAACCAATGCCTGCTAATCTGAAACTCACCAACCTGGAAATAGCCATGCTGTCTGCTTATGTTTATAAGGAGTTTCAAAACCAGGATAAGCTGATCTTACCCAATGAAGTTGATAATATCCTGGGAAATTGTGTTGAAGCAGACAAATAAGAAAAAGGCGTTGTCAGATTATTTGTTCATTCAAGGTTGCTCTGTAGAAAGGATTCAGCCTGGTCAATAGCAGTTTCCATTCCTTCTTTTACAGCCGATATCCGCTCTTTTTCTATTTTTAGGTAATCCATTGCCTCCTCAGAAGTTTGGTTTTCAAAATCCGGATTAAAATTCCTCATCCAGTTCATCATACTTTCACCTGCAACTTCGAGGTTTGTTCTCAGTTCGCTGGCTTTTTCTGCGTCTGTCCCTTCAGTAGCCGCTACAGCCTTCAACCGTTTGCTCAGGGACATAATATCAGACATTCGAGGCATTACTTCATCGTGGACCTGCATTACTTCATTATACAAGACCTCACGAGGGGAGAGCTGCTCCGCATCCTTTTCCTGCCCCACCTCCTCTTGCTTTGTATTGTTTTGGCAGGCAACACTAAATAAAAACATGAAAATTGATCCGAAAAGGAAACTTCGAATAGAAGATCTAAATATTTGCATTGGCTGTATATATAAAAATACCTAAAAATGAGAGGACACATAAGATAAGTCCACCCATAAATATATTATAGGAATGACGCAGCAATCTGTATTTTCTGGCGAGGACAATTCCCAGGTAGTAAATGTCCACACTCATATTGTCATACAACAAGGCCTGGTCATTTCTAAATTCCTTTAAGTTTCCTATGAAATCATTCAGCGGCATATTGACGAAATTTCCGAAGAAAAGCACGCTGGATTGTTTTTTTTCAATCTTTTCTTTACTTACATCCTTTGAAGTCACTTCGGGGCGGGCCGATAAAATGGCGAAAATCACGGAAGCTAGTGCTGACACGAGCAGCACCAATATCGGAACAGTGAACCTTATATTTTCCACAAAGCTCTGACCGGAAAAAGTAAAGCCTGATCCAACCAATGCTATAATTACAGACATGATTATTGTATTGATACTAATCATCATGTTGGCTTTCGCATCGGCTATCGAGCTCAAGTTGATATGGGTTCTATAGGTGGAACGGTACATTGTCTCTATGCCACGTCCCATCTTTTGGTCCTTAATTTTCAACTTTTTTTTCTTACTTTCAGCAATTTCGC
>CAZHZR010000305.1:2607-3904 GCA_964537095.1 uncultured Roseivirgaceae bacterium | reverse complement strand
TCAGGTTAATGCAGGCATACCCTATTCTCATGCACTAACAACAGAAATAGCAGGTGGAGGTTTCAGCAAATCAACAGCGGTCATTTGGAAACATCCAAACAGACGGATTCAGGCGTCACTTGTTGACATCATCCGGAGTTCGCCCGGACAATACCCTTTTATTTTTATTGGGTTTATATTTTCATAAGCGCCTCCAGAAAGCTCATATTTTCTCCTGTATTTTTGGTGATTAACACAGGAATATCCTTTACGGTAAAAACAAGTTTCTCAGCCATAGATCCTATCAAAATAGCTGAGGCTTCAGTTCTCCCTCTCGAGCCGATGATCATCAAATCAACATTGTTATCCTTCGCGTAGTCGTAAATAATGCTGTCATGACTTCCATCGTCTGTCATCAGGAATTCGCACTCAAGTGTTCCTGTCAGGTTGTTTCTGGCCATAAACTTGTGAAAATCATTTTCAGCATGCTCTTTCATTATTACGGCAAATTCTTCCAAAGTCTTTCCAATTTTATAGTAACCGGTTGGTGGCTCATAAGTGTGTACCAACAAAATTTCGGCCCCGGTTGCCTGAGAAAGCTTCTGGGCCTGCACAATAGCCAGGTAGGAGTGTTTTGAAAAATCGATGGGGACAAGTATTTTGTCAATAGCTGGCCTGGCGTGTTCTGTTACCATGAGAAGAGAACAAGGGCTCTTTCTCGCGATATTATTTGCAATAACCCCGGAGCCTTTTAAGTTCTGCTTTCTGCCCATAATGATGAAATCAGGATTTTTGATTCTTGCCAAATGCAGAAGCTTATCAATAGGATTTCCTTCTGTCACAACGTAACGAATATCCACCTGGGTGCCGGTAAATTCCTGCTTAACTTTCCTTTGCATTTCAGCTTCAATACTTTCGTCAAGGGGAGCAAATAAGTCAGGATATTTGCTTGAAATTTCCTCCGGAAGAACCAAAGTTTTAGCTGCATGGACAAAATATATGCATTCTATCGGTAAAAATTTACAAAGCATGTGCGTGTACCGAATAAGAGGGCTGTCCATTTCGGTTCGGTCAAGCCCGACGATTACGTCCAGACGAACTTCATTGTTTGATTGTGTCATAATAACTTTTACTAACGGGAATTATAAGTTTTAATTTGCATTCAGCATTTCGGGCCGATGCGAGGTAAGAATAAACTTTGAAGGCCATTCTTTCATTACGCGAACCACCAAGATAACCAGTTCCGTGCATAATCAAAAGCCTGAGTGCGGGGAAATTGCATATAAACCATCTGAATTTCGTCGCCGTCTGGATTCTT
>CAZHZR010000305.1:0-2507 GCA_964537095.1 uncultured Roseivirgaceae bacterium | reverse complement strand
ACTAAGCTTCCGCTATCCCAACAAATTGAGCAAAATTCTCGGCAGTAATCATATCGTTTTCAAAAAACTTTACTTCGCCCGATTCAACGTCGTACATGCCTCCAATCAGGGCTATTCTACCTTTTTGAACCATCTCCGAAAGAATGGCACTTTGCTCAGGGATTTGTCTGAGGGCTAATCGGACATTGAGGTTGGACACCTTTTCTACAAATTCTGGATTGCTGGCATTGCGGTTTTCTGTAACAGTAACTTCAGCATCCATTGCTGGCATGATCTTATTCAACAAGCTGGTGAGTTTTCCTAATTCTATGCCATCACATGCGCCTTTAATGGCACCGCACCTGGAATGGCCCAGCACAACTATCAATTTAGCACCTGCCACTTTGCAGGCAAATTCCATACTTCCGATAACATCATCATTCAGAACATTCCCTGCTATTCTGCAACTAAATATATCTCCCAGGCCCTGATCAAAGATCAATTCTGCAGATGTTCTTGAGTCAATGCAACTCAGAATGCATGCAAAAGGATGCTGTCCATCGCAAGTTTCATTCACCTGTTGCAATAGATTTCTGTTTACTTTCAGGTTACTCACAAATCTTCGGTTGCCTTCCTGAAGCAGTTGAATAGTCTGCGCAGGACTAAGATTTTCCTGCATTTCTTTGGTGAGTGTTCTCATGGGATCATTATTGGTTTGTTACAAAATATGGACTTCGGTTAGAAAGGAAATCCTTAAAAAATCATTGCCACAGATTAAACGAAAATGCTGGATTTCGGTTCGCGCACAAATCTGCAAGGCAGAAACATTATGGTTGAATCATGTATCGGTTCTTCAAAATATTGACGTGATGTTCTAAATGTCCCGCAATGATATATACCAAAGCAGCCACCGAAATCTCGTTGTTATTGGCTACACCTTTTTGACTTTGCATTTCTGGTGTAAGATTCTTAATAAAATAGAGATTGGCCAGTCGTAGATGGAAAAATTCTTCCGCAAGATCAGTCACGCTTGTATTTCGATAATTGCTATTGACAATGTAATGGTTCTCATCCATACCAGGCAAAGACTGTGCGTCTTTTCTACTGATTGCCAGAGCGCGGTAAGCCATTATCCGCTCCACTTCTATCATATGGCCAATTACCTCCTTTACAGTCCACTTTCCTTCCGCATACCTAACATCAGCTTTGTCGATGGCAATAGCTTTTACAAACGCATAAAAATCATGGCACTGGTTTTCAAGCACATCCAATATATCTGCATCATTCATCAAACTGATATACGTCTCGTAAAAGGGTGGATATTCGGATTTGTCTGGTCTCTTTATCATCATTTAGGTTTTAGGCTCACAAAGATGAAAAAAAACTGGCCACGGTGAAAGAAATCTCCCTGCAAATGTCATAGCTGTTTTATTCCATTAATTTCGTATGCTTATCAACGCGACATTGACATGTGGAACCGATTAGATGAGGGGTTGATTACGGCAATATTTATTTTTACTTTTAAGTTCTCGAGCGTCCAGCACGCGCAAATATTTCGCCATGAAACACATATCTATTCTAGTGCCGCGGGGGCAGGTTGCCTTGAGCTGTATTGAAGGCTCATTTACCATTTTCAACAAAGTGAATGACCTTCTCGAAGGCAAGGGTAAAAAGCCCTTGTTCAAGATACAGCTAGTTGGACTCGCGAAGGCGGACGAGGTATATCATAAGTTATTCAAAGTAACTCCAGATTTAAGCATCCATGATGTGGTCAAGACTGACCTGATCATTATTCCTGCAGTAAATGGGGAAATGAGAGACGTTATTGAATCGAACAAGGAGTTCTTGCCCTGGATTATAAAGCAGCATGAAAACGGAGCCGAAGTAGCCAGTTTATGTGTGGGCGCTTTTCTTCTGGCATCAACCGGCTTGCTCAATGGTAAAAAATGTGCAACACATTGGGCGGCGGCCAATAACTTCAGAAAGATGTTTCCGGACATCGAACTTGTTTCCGAGAAGGTGATCACCGACGAAAATGGGATCTATTCAAGCGGTGGGGCAAATTCCTTTCAAAACCTGATTTTATACCTGGTAGAGAAACATGCCGGGCGCGAGTTGGCTGTTTTATGCTCTAAATATTATGAGATTGAAATAGAAAGAAACAGCCAGTCACCCTTTATGATTTTTGGGGGACAAAAAGAACATGACGATGAACCTATAAAAAAGGCACAGGAGTTTATCGAGCACAACTTTCAGGAGAAAATCAGCGTGGATCAGCTGGCTTCGATGCTGGCACTAAGCCGTAGAAACCTGGAACGTAGGTTTAAGAAAGCCACCTCAAACACTACGGTGGAATATATGCAAAGGGTGAAAATAGAAGCAGCAAAACTGAGTCTGGAATCATCTAAAGAAAACATCAATGAAGTGATGTATAAAGTGGGCTATTCTGACTCCAAAACCTTCAGAAATACTTTTAAAAAAATTACTGGCTTGTCTCCTATTCAGTATAGGAATAAATATCTTAGGAC
>CAZHZR010000304.1:1351-3906 GCA_964537095.1 uncultured Roseivirgaceae bacterium | reverse complement strand
CAACGTGGCCCTGCAGAGCCCAGGCTCAACCAATATGATGAAGATCAATTGAATATATTATTGGGCGGATTGCTCAATTACGAACGCACTTTCGGAGACCACGCCATAACCATACTGGGCGGAGTAACCAGAGAAACCATTGAGAATAGTGGTTTTGAAGCGTATAGGAGATATTTTATTTCCTCCTCTATCGACCAGATGTTTGCCGGAGGTGATGCAGAAAAAAACAATGGTGGTAGTGCGTGGGAACGTGCACGTTTAAGCTACTTCGGAAGGGTCGCCTATAATTACAAGGAAAAATACATGGCTGAATTCCTCTGGCGTTATGATGGTTCTTACATGTTTCCCGAGGATTCCAGATGGGGATTTTTCCCGGGCGTTTTGGCGGCCTGGCAGATTTCCGAAGAAAACTTCTGGAAAAACAATCTGTCTGTTATCAATTATTTTAAGCTCCGCGGATCTTACGGGCAGATGGGAAATGACCAGATATACTTTGACCACGACAACACTGATGGACAATCCCTACAGGAATACCAATACCTCCGAACCATGGGATTCAGGACCTACATTATTGGCAATAACCCTGTTAAAACTTTGTATGAAACGATCGTTCCTAATACCATGGTTACTTGGGAGGTTGCGAACAACGCCAATATAGGGATAGAAGGGCAGTTATTAAATGGAAAGATCTTTTTCGAATTGGATGCCTTTCGTAACAAAAGAACGTCCATACTATGGAGAAAAAATGCGTCGGTGCCTCAAACCACGGGCATGACACTTCCTGCGGAGAATATTGGTGAAGTTGAAAATAAAGGCTGGGAATTCAGGGTAGGTTATAACGGCGAGATTGGCGATTTCAGATATAATGTGAGCGTAAATGGCGGATATGCCAAGAATGAAATCCTCTTTTGGGATGAAGCACCCGGTGCACCTGAATGGCAAAAGTCTACCGGAAAACCGATGGATACATACGTGATCTATGAATATGACGGTGTATTCAGAGACCAGCAGGATATTGAAAATGAAGTACTGGACTACAGTGACGTCAGTAATTCGCTGCGCCCCGGCGACATGAAATTCAAAGACACAGATGGAGATGGAAGGATTACTGATAAAGACAGGGTTCGGACCGACAAAAATAACCTGCCGACATTTCAGGGTGGCTTGAATATAGGGATGCAGTATAAAAACTTTGATCTTTCTATATTATTCCAGGGATCGACAGGCGCACAAGTGTATGTGAGTACTAATGAATCGGGAAGGATTGGGAATTACCTTTTAGATGTATATGAAGACCGGTGGACGGTCGACAATCCGAGCAGCGAGCATCCCAGAATCGCCGACAGGAGTGATCAATATTATTCTGGCGGAAATTCTTACTGGCTGCGAAGCACTGATTATCTACGACTTAAGAATTTTGAAATTGGATACACACTGCCTGCAACTATTGGAGAGCGGGTGGGCATCAGCAACCTCAGGATCTATGTAAATGGTCTAAACCTGTTTACGATCGACAAATTCGACGTATTTGATCCTGAATCCACAGAGTCAAGGGGCCAGTATTATCCACAGGCCAGGGTGTTGAATACAGGTCTTACTTTAACATTTTAAGTCTTAGCAATGAAGAATATGAAAATACTTAAAAATATATCTTTAGGTGTCATTATAGCGGTATTTGTAACTACCAGCTGTAATGATGACTTTATGAATACAAAGCCTCTGGATGAAGTGCCTGCAGAAGATTTATGGCAGGATGCCGGACTTACAGAGGCTTTTGTCACAGAAATTTATAATGGTCTTGGCAATGGAGGTCTGGATGAGCAAATGCTTGCTTCGCTTACTGATGAGTCTTTATTTACCCATCCCGGAAGAGGCATCAACACGATTACAGAATCCCGATCCAATCCTTCTGACAACGGGTGGATAAACAACACCATTGCCTGGGGGAATATGTACACCAGAATTCGCGCTTGTAACATGGCCTTGGAGAACCTGGAGGAGCCTCAATTTGATAACGAAGATCTGGTAAACAGATTAAAAGGAGAAGCCCATTTCATGCGCGCTTACTATTACCATCAGCTATTGCGCTATTATGGAGGGGTGCCTATCGTTGACAGAACCTATGAATTGCTGGAAGAGGACTATACCATTGGCAGAAACACTTTTGAAGAATGTGTGAATTTTATTGTTCAGGATGCTGAAAGGGCTGCGGAATTCTTAAATGAGCGAGAAATGGCAGATGGGAGGGCTTCCCACGCTGCGGCCCTGGCTTTAAAAGCAAGAACCTTATTGTATGCAGCAAGCGATCTGCATGATATCCCCACTGCTAGCTCAAACTCCAGTGTAATGGCCGGCTACAGTAATCCCGAGCTAGTGGGCTATACCAGTGGCAGCCAGGATGAAAGATGGACACTTGCACGCAATGCAGCCAAAGCGGTATTGGACCTTCCGGGGTATGGTTATAAGCTGGATCTTGTTTCACCCGCTTCGGCTGAGGAAGGAACTCAAAATTATGTGGACATGTCTCTTTCGCAAAATGGCGGCCAAAATGAACT
>CAZHZR010000304.1:0-1251 GCA_964537095.1 uncultured Roseivirgaceae bacterium | reverse complement strand
GGAATGCCGGAGATTATTGCGGCAGGATCAGAACTGATGGAAGAATATCGCAACGAACGTAGAATTGAGCTGGTGTATGAGGAACATCGCTACCATGATGCCCGCCGTTGGATGATCGCCCCTGAAACATTGGGAGAACAGGCGCAAACAATCAATATTTCCGGCGCCTTGAAACCTGGAAAACAGGTAGACATTTATAAGTATGACCCTGAAAGCTACGATTATACTTATACTGTTTCCAATCTTTCTCCTGGCATCGAAAATCGCCAATGGCTGGACAAGATGTATTATCTGCCCATCCATAGAGATGAAATGAACAGGAATGACAAGTTAATTCAAAATCCAGGATATTCTGATTAAAGAAATGCCAGCCTGGGGCTCTGTTTAGTTTTAAGTATGTCAGTTTTAAACTGGCATACTTTCTTTAATTCCACATAGTATGTCGAAACATCTGTTAACTTTCCGCCCATATATCTATTTCTTATTGACGGCGTTCGCAATCATTGCCTTTCAGGGCTGTCAGGAAATCGCATCTACAGAACAAAGTTCTAACCCGCAAAAGCCGGAGCCGCTATTCGCCTTACTCCCTCCCGAAGAAACAGGCATTACCTTCTCCAACACCATCACTGAGGGGCTTAATACAAACGTGATGATGTATGAATACTTTTATAATGGGGGCGGTGTAGCGGTAGGAGACATCAATGGCGATGGTTTGGATGATATCTATTTTACAGCCAATATGACTGCCAACCAATTGTACCTCAATAAAGGCAATATGCAATTTGAAGATATCACAGTAGAAGCAGGCGTAGAAGGCAGAGATGGGCCTTGGAAAACCGGAGTTACGATGGTGGACATAAACGGAGACAGTTTGTTGGATATTTATGTTTGTTATTCAGGTAAAGTAAAAGAGGAGAATCGCCGAAACCAGCTTTTTGTGAATCAGGGATTAAACGCAGAAGGAATCCCGCATTTCAAAGAAGAAGCAGAGAAGTACGGTTTGGCTAGTGCGGCCACGAGTACACAGGCAACTTTTTTTGACTTTGACAGAGATGGCGACCTGGACATGTTTCTCTTGAATCACAACCCGAATTCTATTAAAGTTTACAATGAAGTGATGACGGCGCGCCTTTTGAAAGAAGACGACCCACATAGCGGAGTAAGACTTTTTGAAAATAAGGATGGTTATTTTGAAGACATTACCAGCAAAACCGGGATTAGCAGTTCTGCACTTACCTATGGCTTGGGAGC
>CAZHZR010000303.1:0-3912 GCA_964537095.1 uncultured Roseivirgaceae bacterium | reverse complement strand
CAAACCAGACAAGCGCATCAAAAAACTTATTTTACAGCTTTGCGTTCTCTGCGTTTTTTTAACTTATTTTTCTTTGCGTGATCTTTTCACAAGCCTATCGTAAACTTGCCGCTGTCATTTTTTACAACTATACTTTTCACCTTTGCGCCTTCAACCGGATTGGGTATTCCTGTTGGATCGAAGGTAGACACAGGTTGAATAAAGGAAACAAAATCATCCTTCAGTGCATTGTTTTTGCCGTTCAATTTTACCCTCGAAAGGTCCGCAAAACCGTGAAAAACCAGCTTTACATGGTTAAAATTGGATTTATAGCTACCTTCAACTTCATCAAATACGATGGTCTTGGCTTTCGGATTATAAGATATCAGTCGCTTGTAATAGGCTCCTTTCTCATAATCATAGCTTGTTCCATCGTCTTCGTAATATAAAAAGGAATTATTTACAGCTCCTTGATAAACGTGAACGGTAAGCGTATCTGTTGGGCTCTCAGAAGTAGATTGCACCAAAGATTGCATTGGAAAAATGCTACTTCCTTTTACATAAACCGGCAGCTTGTGGTAAGCCAGTTGTATGATCTTTTCCTTGCCACCTTCTTCTACCTGATCGTCATACAAACTGTACCATTTCCCTTTTGGAAAATAGACCTTTCCGAAATCGGTGGTACTTTCAAAAGGGGCGATCATAAATGATTCACCAAAGAAATACTGATTTTGAAATTCACCATTATAGACCTTCGGATCATGCGTATAGTCTATGGCCAGCGTTCTCATGATGGGTTGCCCGTTCTGCGTGGCTTCGTACATCGAGGAATAAAGGTATGGCAAGAGTTTGTATCGCAAATTGATGAAGTTCCTGGAAATTTCCAGCACTTCCTCACCATAAGCCCATGGTTCCGATGATTTGGTATTTACACCTGTGTGGTTTCTAAAATAAGGTGTAAAAGCGCCAATCTGCATCCACCTTGCGTAAAGCGCTACAGATGGTCCGCCTGTAAACCCGCCGATATCCATGCCGCTAAAAGCAACCCCGCTTACACCCAGACTGTTGAGCAGGCGGATCCCCAGCAACATGTGATCATCTTCGGAGCGATTATCACCGGTCCATTTTGCGGTATAGCGTTGCAAACCTGCATAGCCCGCCCGTGTCAGTAAAAAGGGCCTTTTATTGTCCATCGACTCTCTGGCGCCTTCGTAGCTTGCGCGGGTCATCTGCATTCCGTACACATTCCTGCCTTCCTTGTGGCTGGTCAGGTGTCCATCGTAGTCGAACAAGATGTTATCAGGCATTTTCTGTCCCCAGGTGGCAATTTCGTTCATGTCATTCCAGATGCCGTCAATGCCTTCTTCGTTCAACAGTTTAATTTCCTTTTTCCACCATTCGCGTCCTTTTTCGCTTGTATAGTCCGGAAAATGGCACCAGCCAGGCCATACCTCACCGGCGTAGTATTCACCGTCAGCATATTTCAGGAAGATATCTTCTTCCACACCTCTTTCATAGGCGCCATAGCCTTCTTCTATTTTAATTCCCGGATCTACAATTACTGTCGTTTTAAAGCCCAACTCTTCCAGCTTTGCGTTCATAGTTTTGGGATCAGGAAAACGCTCTTTGTTCCAGGTAAAGAGCTTATAGGCATCCATATAATGAATATCTAGCGTGATACCATCTGCAGGAATTTTCTTTTCCCGTAAGGTCTGCGCAATGCGATAAACCTCGGTATCAGGATAGTAGGAATACCTGTTTTGCTGATAACCCAGACTCCACAAGGGAGGCAATGGCATGCGGCCCGTCAAGTCGGTATAGGATGTTGTAATATCCGCCAGCCTGGTGTGGTAGATGAAGTAATAGTTCATCTCGCCGCCCTGGATACCGAAAGACGAAAAGCGGTCGTTACTTGCTCCGAAGTTAAAATCGCTCTGCCAGGTGTTATCGAGGAAAATGCCATAGTTCAGTCCACTATGTATGCCTATGTAAAAAGGGATAGTGGAATAAATTGGGTCCTGCCCGACCGCATACCCGTAGGCATCCGTGTTATAGTGCGTGTAGGCACTACCCCTTCTGTCCAGTCCGCCGGTTTTTTCACCCAGACCGATGAACCTTTCGCCCTCCTGCATTTTTTTGTAGGTGGTAATTTCCTCGCCTATCCAGGAGGTAGTAAGCCCGTTTTCGTCCTGATTGATGAGTTTTCCATCAGGCGTGTAAAAGGCAATAGCGAAAGGATTTTTGGTAACAATTGTTTCTAATGAGTCAGTGAGAAGCCTTATTTCGGCATTGTTTTGAGTAATGTTAACTTTTGTTTTTAAAGGTTCAGAAACGACAGCATAGGAGAAATCCTCTGCCAAGTCCTGATTATCCATTCTTACGCGAATGATGGATGGTGAATAAACTGTCAGTTCAATGTATGCGTTTTCTGTTTGAATTGTTACTTTTTGATCATTGATATCAACCGCGTTAACCGTTCCTATGTTCACAATGGGTGAAGTCTGGCCGTATACCGAACAGGAAAAAACCGATATCAATGCTACAGCAATATAAATTGGTCTCATGTTAGATTTTAAAATCTTTAATAAATCGTTAAATAAAGCCCGGAACGAAGGAGCCCCGGGCAAAGAGATTAGTTCTTGATGATCGAATAGGAGTAACCAGCGGGATCGAGACTTAACGATATGGTATAATTACCTGCCTCCTCGACAGACATATTTGCTCCATCAAAAGCCAAAGCACCTTCTTCAGCACCGGCACCAAAATTCACAGGCCAGTCATCATTTTCCCTGAATTTAAACTCATCTGCCAATAGGTCGACCGTAATTGACCAGGTGTAATCGCCCACGCTGGTAGGTGCTTCCATGTCCGTATCAGTATTCCATCCGTCTGGCGTAGCGGCGCCTATGATCCCCCAGGAAGATTCTACAACCTCATAAGTAAATCCTAATGGTGCTCCTTCATCTTCTATAAAAGTAATACGATAGAACCCGTCCTCTTCAACTTCAAGATTACTGGCTCCTCCTGAATTTGACAGCTCTCCCTCTTCCAAGCCATATCCTCCTTCCCAGTCAACCTGAGTCGGAAGAATTTTAAAGCCACCACCTCCGGCAGCAAGGAAAGTGTAAATATCATGGTATACAATACCGTCCTTTTCACGGCGAGTAAAAGGAATTGCCGCCGTTGGTTCCCAACCAGCTTCAGTAGATCCACCCACCAGGAACAAAGTCACAGGTGTCGACGGTTCTTCCTCCTCTTCGTCTTCATGCCCAAAAATTACGGCTCGAGTAACAGACGTTGATTCACCATCTTTGACCGCAGTAATTTTAATAAGGTTGGCCCCTGTCCATGAGCCGTCGTCTGGCACATTCACAGTAAGTGTAAACTGATCTCCATTGTTGCTTAGTACTGTTTTATTGAAAAGAGAATCTGGATTTTGTCTTTTTGCAAAATCAGCTTCAATTCTGTCTGCATTTGAAGAAATGTTGATCGTTAAGCTTTCTCCTAAGGCTACCGAATCGGGCAGCGGGCTAGTAAACGTCATCCTTATCTTTTCAGTAAGTACCAGGTCATCTTCATCCTCACTGCAAGAGAACATTGTTCCAACCGAACAAAGCAGAAACAGCAGAAATAATTTATGATAAAGGGAGTTTAAAAATGGTTTCATTTTTTAAATGTTTTTAGTTTTTGATTGATCCGTGTTCACTCAGGTCTACAAAACGACTGATTGCGAGAAACTCCGGAGTTACAACATTTTGGTGAGCACCTATTTGTTTAGAATAGGTGCTCATTATTTACCTTGAAATCCAGGTGCTAATTGGCTTTCATGGAATAGGTATAACCATCAGGATCCAAATTGAGTAAAATGGTGTAGTTTCCTGCCGAGACCGCTATGTTTGCGCCGTCAAAAGTAAGTTCACTTTCAGTACCGCC
>CAZHZR010000302.1:2588-3913 GCA_964537095.1 uncultured Roseivirgaceae bacterium | reverse complement strand
TTTTAGACTAAAAAGCCATCCTTTTAGCTCAAAGGATGTCCTCCAATATTTCCCACACGTTTTTGGCAAGGATTTGATGTCCTTCAGCATTGGGATGAATACCATCAGGAAGATTCATTTCGCGTTCTCCTCCCACATCCTCTAATAGGAAAGGGATAAGATGCACATTATTCGACGCTGCCAGCTCAGGAAAGATAGCCTGAAATTCGCTGGCATATTCCGCTCCCATATTCGGAGGAATTTGCATGCCGGCCAGTACTATTTCTGCGTCGGGAAACTTTGTCCTCACTTTATCTATGATTTGTTGCAGATTTCTCTTAGTCTCTTCAAGATTAATCCCTCTTAATCCGTCGTTGGCTCCCAATTCGAGTATAAACACATCTACTTGCTGCTTCAGAATCCACTCTACCCGATTTTTGCCACTTGCGGTGGTTTCCCCGCTCAAGCCGGCGCTTACTACCTCATAATCGAGGCCCGTTGAATCAATTATCTCCTGAATCAATGCCGGAAAGGCTTCCGTAGGATCTAATCCGTACCCGGCAGTTATGCTATTGCCAAAAAACACAATTACTTTTTTTCCTTCCTCATCAGGCATCGTTTCCGGCGCATTTACTTCTGCCTGTGTTTTTACATCTCCCGACGCGCTTTTCTTTTCGCTGTCAGTTGGTTGACCACAGGACACTGCAATAAAAATGAGGAAAAGCAATATATTCCCTTGAAAAAAAGCCTTGAAATTCATACCAAATATATTATTTCGAAAAATCTAGTTAATCATACTGCTTATGGCCTCCAAAGGTTTGGTTTCTCCTTATATAAAAGAAAAACCTTAACTTCACCGCTCATACAACTTCAATAGTTAATTATCGTTGGTTTATGGAGCTGATAGCCTTAATTTTTTATAAGTGACTTTCTGGTGCAAGGAAAGAGCAAGTAAAAATAAAGTAATGATCAACAGAAGCAAAGTATAAAAAGCAGTGAATGCTTAAATCGTTCACCAGTCTGGAACATTCACCGTATTTACTGAACAGCCGCATTGCATTCACATGAACAAAAAAACAATTAAAACTTCAAATAGTAAAGATGATTCCAATCCTTGATGTAAAGCAACTGGGAAAGACATATAGCAGTGGCGCCAAAGATCTCACGGTACTAAATGATGTGAGTTTCACCTTGTATGAAAAAGATACTTTTGCAATAGTAGGTCCCTCGGGCAGCGGCAAAACCACTTTACTGGGCCTTTGTGCGGGTTTAGATAGTCCTGGAACGGGAACCGTCACGCTTTGCGGTACTGTAGTCAATGATTTGAATGAGGATGAAAAAGCTTT
>CAZHZR010000302.1:0-2488 GCA_964537095.1 uncultured Roseivirgaceae bacterium | reverse complement strand
CTCAATGCAGACGCAGGCACTACCCTGGTGATCGTAACCCATGATATGGACCTTGCTGAAAGAACCCAAAGAGTCTTAAAATTAAAAGGCGGCAAAATTATTTCTGACCAAAGCGTTTCGATTCAGTGAAATTAACGACAATTTCCCGTCCAAACAGAAAAAGATGGCTGCTTAAAATGGCCTATAAAGACGGTAAAGCCAGCAGAAAAAGGCTGACCCTGTTAATGGCCTCCATTATTCTTGGTGTTGCAGCCATTGTATCCATTCAGTCATTCGGAGACAACTTGAAGCAGAACATCAAGGACCAATCAAAATCCCTACTGGGGGCAGATCTGGTAATTGACAGCAATACCGCTGTTTCTGAAAACATTCAGCATCTGATAGACTCTATTCCGGGAGAAAAGGCAAGAGAGCGAAATTTCGCTTCTATGATTTCCTTTCCGAAAAATAATGGTTCACGGCTGGTCCAGGTCAGAGCCCTGGAGGGAAATTTTCCTTTTTATGGAGAGATAACCACAAATCCTGCAGGGGCAGCAGACAACTTTCAACAGGGCAAAAAAGCATTGGTAGATGCAACAGTGATGTTGCAATATAATATCGTACCAGGAGATTTAATCAAAGTTGGAGAAACTACTTTTGAAATTGCGGGTAGCATTTCCCAGGTCCCCGGACAGTCGGGCATTGCAGCTACCGTTGCTCCTCCGGTTTATATACCCTTACAATACCTCGAAGGAACCGGCTTACTCCAGAAGGGGAGCAGAATAGAAAATCTTTATTATTTTAAGTTGCCAGCACAAGTAGATGTTGAGCAATTTGCGGAACAAATAGAACCCCGGCTGGACGCAGAAGGCGTAGATGTGGACACCCCGGAATCTACCGGCCGAAGCATTGGAAGAAGCTACGAAAATGTAGGCAGATTTTTAAATCTGGTAGCTTTTGTATCCCTTCTACTGGGTTGCGTGGGCGTGGCCAGTGCTGTCCATGTGTATATAAAAGAGAAGCTAAGCTCCGTGGCTATCCTAAGATGCGTAGGCGCTACAAGAATTCAGACCTTCTGGATTTTTCTAATCCAGATCTTTGGCATCGGCTTCGGAGGATCAATTATTGGCGCCGGATTAGGTGTGCTCTTCCAGCAGGTTTTTCCCTATCTGTTGCAGGAATTCCTGCCGGTTTCTCTTCAATTGGCCGTCTCCTGGAAAGCTGTTTTTACAGGTATTGGTATCGGCGTGATCACTGCTATTTTATTTGCGCTGCTACCCTTGCTCAACATCTGGGATGTCTCGCCCTTGAGGGTGCTCAGAGTAACTGAAAATGAAAAGTCGACCTCCCTTTCAGCCAAAGTCATTGTATTCCTGCTCATCCTTGCGTTTATCTGGTTATTTTCATTTTGGCAGTTAGATGAGTGGAAATATGCTTCAGCGTTTACGGGAGGTGTATTTGTCACTTTCGGCTTATTAGCACTGTTGGCTGCACTTTTCATGCAGCTGGTGAAAAAGTTTTTCCCCACCTCATGGAGCTTTGTGGGCAGACAAAGTTTACTCAACCTGTTCAGACCGCAAAATCAAACGCTGATCCTTATTTTATCTATTGGTATTGGCACCTTTTTGATCAGCACTCTTTATTTTACGCAGGACGCACTTCTTGGAGGTGTCGCTTTTCAATCAAGAGAAGATGATCCCAACCTGATCATTTTCGATATCCAGAATGACCAGCGGGAGGCGGTATCAAAAGTGGTGAGCACCGAAGGACTCCCTATTTTGCAACAGGTGCCTATCGTAACCATGAAACTGCATAGTCTCAGAGGGAGAAATGTGAAAGATATACAGGCAGATACGACGGTGCAGATTCGGGATTGGATTCTACATCGGGAATACAGGGTTACCTTCAGAGATTCCCTCAAAGAATCAGAAACAATCACAGCGGGTGCGTGGACAAGTCGCATAGACAATCCTGGAGATTCTATATTTATTTCCCTGGAAGAGGGAATATTTGAGGATATGAAAGCAGAACTCGGCGACGAAGTGGTTTTTAACGTACAGGGCGTTCTCATGCCGACATATATTGGTAGCGTCCGCAAGGTAGATTGGGACAGGCTCCAAACAAATTTTATCGTTTTATTTCCTGGGGGGGTCTTAGAAGAAGCGCCTCAGTTCCATGTAATTACTACCAAAGCGGAAACCAATGAGGCTTCTGCAAAACTGCAACAGGCACTCGTAAGAAATTTCCCGAACGTGTCTATCGTAGATTTAAAGCAGGTACTTATCACCATAGAAGGGATTATCGGCAAGATTTCCTGGGTAATTAGCTTTATGGCTTTTTTTAGCATCATTACCGGGCTCATTGTATTAACCGGAGCTATACGTACCAGTAAATACCAGAGAATCAAGGAAAGCGTGCTGTTAAGAACGCTTGGCGCGAAGCAAAGTCAAATTCTAACTATTGCTGCCCTGGAATATATGTATTTAGGGGGATTGGCGAGTATATCAGG
>CAZHZR010000301.1:0-3931 GCA_964537095.1 uncultured Roseivirgaceae bacterium | reverse complement strand
ATTCCGAATCTTATCAACACCGTCAAGGGATTTGCCACCCATGAAAAAGAAGTTTTTGAAAACGTCGCAGCGATGCGAAGTGCGGGCATCAATGCCAAAACAGTGCAGGAACAGGAACAGGCCGAAAATCAAATCACGCAGGCACTAGGGCGGTTATTTGCTGTAGCAGAAAATTATCCTGATTTGAAAGCAAACACGAACTTCATAGAACTCCAAAGGGAGCTCAGTCAGATAGAAAATGACATCCAGATGTCCCGGAGATATTATAATGGTACCGTCAGGGAGAACAACATTCTCGTGGAGTCTTTTCCAAGCAATATCGTCGCCAACTTGTTCACTTTCTCAAAAGGCGAATTCTTTGAGCTGGACAATGAACAGGAACGAACTGTCCCTAAGGTATCATTTTAGTTGAAGATACATTCGACCTATTGTAACGCAAACAGTCTCTGCAGGCACTTCTGGTCTTTCAATAACGTTAATCAATTATACCCTACCTATGCAGAAATTTTTCTTAATAATTGTAGCTGTCCTGTTATGTTTTCAGGCACAGGCCACAGAAGAAATTTTAAAATTTCATAGTGAAATACAAGTAGAAAAGGAGAGAAGCATTTTGGTGACAGAGACCATTCAGGTAAGGGTGGAAGGCGTGAATATACAGCGGGGTATTTTCAGAAACATCGTTACAGCATCTTTAGACGAAAATGGCAGAAGAATCAAGCATGACATGCACGTCCTGGAAGTGTTGAAAAACGGAGTGCCTGAAAGCTTTAGCATTTCTTCGATCAGTGGTGGGCAACAGCTTAAAATTGGGCACGCAGACGTGATCTTATCCCCTGGAGAATACACCTATACCATCCGTTACCGCATGGAGAACCAGGTGCGATTTTTTGAGAATTATGATGAAATCTACTGGAACGTCACCGGAAATGAATGGGATTTTGTGATCCGGGAGGCAAGCGCCACCGTTTATTTGCCCGGAGGCGCAACAATATCGCAACATCAGGGATATAGCGGTTCGTATGGTGCATCCGGATGCGATTGTATATTTGAAGTAACAGATGCAAATGTTATAACATATGCCAGCACAGCGCCGCTGAGGCATTCACAAGGCCTTACGGTTGCGGTGGGTTGGAACAAAGGCGTGGTGCCTCCGCCATCAGCCGCTGAACTGCGGCAACAGGAAATTGAAAAGCATTTCCCCCTCATTATTGGTTTGGCAGGCTTGCTGATTATAGTTAGTTATTACCTGTTCGCCTGGTTCAAAGTAGGGAAAGATCCTGAAAAGGGTATCATTATTCCCAGGTTTGACGCTCCTGCCGGATACTCGCCGGCCGCTACCCGGTTTGTGCACGAAATGGGATTCGATAAAACAGCGTTTACGGCTTCCGTAGTCAACATGGCCATCAAAGGATTTCTAAGGATCGAAAAACTCGGCAAAACGTATGAACTTAAAAAAATAACTGAAGACAAAACGATGCTTTCCAAAGGGGAAAGAAAAATAGCTGAAGCGCTCTTTAAGAATTCCAGTTCCATCACCATCAAGCAGTCCAATCATACAAAATTGCGAAAGTCCATCAGCAATTTGGAAGAGCAGCTCGAGGTGGATTTCATGAAGTTGAATTTTAAAAAGAACATTGTTTGGTGGATACCTGGTTTGCTGTTGAGTATTGCTACTTTTATTGCAGTGCTCATACTAAGTTTCAGGGACGAGGAAATTTTTATAACGATTTTGTTTGGTGGATTTATCAGTTGTTTTGCCCTCTCGTTTATTTGGGGATTTTATACAGCTGCTAAGCATTCGCGTGGAATTGCTAAAGTTATTTTTAGTTTAATTACTATCGCAATGTCTTTGGGTTTAATTTGGTTGGGTTATAACCTGGTGACTGATTTCGGAACGGATTTTGGTTTATTGTTTAAGATCGCACCTTTCTTTCTCATTATCTTTTCGATGTTGCTCATGAACATTTTGTTCTATCATTTGATAAAAGCGCCGACTATCGCTGGTAGAAAAAGAATGGATGAAATAGAAGGCCTTAAAATGTACCTGGAAGTGGCAGAAAAGCACAGATTCGACAAGCTTAACCCTCCTGAAATGACTCCACAGTTATTCGAGAAGCTTTTACCTTACGCTATTGCACTGAATGTTGAAAATAAGTGGGGAGAACAATTTGATGATATACTGGAAAAGGCAATGCAAAGTAACGAATATGAGCCAACCTGGTATCGTGGTGGTTCCGGTGAAATCTTTCGCGCCAATGCCTTTGCTTCAACGCTTGGAAGTAATTTTTCATCTGCCATATCTTCTGCATCAGTTTCACCACAGAGCAGCAGTTCCTCAGGAAGCGGCGGTGGTGGATTTTCCGGTGGCGGCGGTGGTGGAGGCGGTGGGGGCGGCTGGTAGTTTGGTGTTGACCAAGGTTTAGAACGAACTCCCTAATGAGTCGCCCCAGCTAAAAAACTACTGCATACTTCAAGCCATTCTTCTCTGAAGTTTTCATTCAAATTTTCATGTCCTGCACCTTCGAAGACATAAAGTGTTTTGTTTTTCGAGTTCAGGTTTTGAAATATGAGTTCTGTTTCCTCATTGTTTACTCTGTCATCCTTGTCACCGGCCAGGTGTAAGACCGGACAGTTTACGGATTTTGCATACGCCGCGGGATTATGTGCAAAAGCATCAAAATCAAGTTGCCAGCCACCAAAATAAGTAAGCATTGCTGCCATTGGGAAACTGGGAAATCCCATTACTTGAAATCGGTTTTGCACACTTTGGTACAAGGAACCAAAGGGATATTCGAGGATGATTCCTTTTACAGATAGCGCTTCAATTTCAAATGCCTTCAATATGGCAGCGGCTCCCATACTGGACCCGAACAAGAAAATAGGTTGATCGGGGAATTTTTCCCGGTAGTAGTCATAGCTCGTGATAACATCTTGACTCTCTTCGAAACCTATAGTCGTATAATTTCCTTCAGAATTTCCGCTTCCTCTAAAACCAATAATTGCTGTTGAATAACCCAGACTGTACAAATCCTCTGCCCTGGAAACCATCTGAGATTTGTTGCCAGCGTATCCATGGTAAAGGAGGATCAGACCTTTGTTTTCTTCATTGGGGATAAACCAGGTCTCAAGTTTCATTTCCCCCTCAACGAAAAAAGTTTCATAATCAGTTTCAGGCATTATCAGATCCTGCTGGCGAGGATTTTGAATTCCAGTAAAAGCGATCAGGATCTTATCACCCATGGAGAGGTTTTCGGGGTCTGTTCTCGCCTTTGTAGTAGTTGAAAAATGCGTGAACCGATGGGCATGAAGATAAGAAATGATCGTTAATGCGGCTATTCCGAACAGCATTAGAAGAAGTAGGCTTTTCGCTTTAATTTTCAAAAGGATGTGATGCTTGCATTGAAATGCAAATTATAAATCAGAGTCGTTAATACCAAAATATTCAAATCATAAAGCTCTGATTCGTGCCTAAACCGAGGGTAGCAATCACTTCTCAGGAACTGCAGGACAACATCGAACATCCGGCTTTTTTGCTCGCCCACTCTGGTCGTTTCGCAAAAAATTCATCAAACCGGTTTGAGTAAGGATCCTTAATGGCTCGCTGTAGTTTTAAAAAAAGCTCGTTTTTTCCTTTTTCCAAATCCTCAATGGCCTGGTGCAACAAATAATTTCTTAGTATAAACCGGGGGTTATGTTTACGCATGCGGTCCAGAGATTCTTCCCTGCTACAGGTGTTTGCTCTAATTCTTTCAATGTAAAGCCTTATCAGTTCGTAAAATTCTTTGCTTTCTTCCGGGCTTGGGCTTCCATAAAAGGCTTCCTCAAAATGACTGATTACAGCCTCCTCGCCAATTGAATCAACGGGCAGTTTCATCAGGAGCTGATAAAAAATAGTCATGTCCGGTTTGATTTTCGAAAGCGTGTACTCCCA
>CAZHZR010000300.1:0-3934 GCA_964537095.1 uncultured Roseivirgaceae bacterium | reverse complement strand
GCAAATACCAATAAATAAATCATCAGCAAATGCGCATCAAAAAACTGAATTAGAAATTCCATATATATCTGTTAGAATTTTTTAATTATCTGTATGGTTGCAATAGGATTGGCAATGCTAAACTTTAAGCCTATGCTGGCTTACACGCCGTATTTTACCTCTCCATTATACACTATGACACTGGATTTTATAATTGCATTGTCGAAGTCAAAATTGATGACGCCCTCTTTCAAGAACACGCTCATAAAATTTTGAATGTTTTTGCTGTACAATTGGCTGGCATGCATTGGCATTTCTGATGCCAGCTCGGAATTTCCTATAATTGTGACATTATTATACACAACAACCTCGTTGTCCTTAGTCATTTCGCAGTTACCGCCTGATGACGCTGCCAAATCTACCACCACAGAACCGGGTTTCATATCATCCAGCATTTCGCGGGTTATTAACAAAGGTGCCTTCCTCCCTCTTAACTGAGCAGTTGAAATTACCACATCTGCTTTTGATATTTTGTCGTGAATCAAAGCCTTTTGCTTGTCTTTATACTCCTGAGACTGCTCTACCGCATAGCCCCCGGCAGCCTTGTCGTCCTTTGCACCTTCCACCTCCACAAATTTGGCTCCCAAACTCTGCACTTCTTCTCTGGCTGCCAACCTGGTATCGAAAGCTTCCACTACCGCACCCAACCTTTTTGCCGTCGCAATAGCCTGAAGCCCGGCTACGCCAGCTCCCAAAATCAGCACTTTAGATGGTGGGATACTTCCTGCAGCGGTAGTTAACATTGGAAAATAACGGGGTAAATGTTCTGCTGCCTTTAAAACTGCTTTATACCCTGCGATAGAGGCCATGGAAGAAAGTATATCCATAGCCTGAGCAATGGTTATCCGAGGAATCATGTCCAGGCTTAAAGCTGAAATCCCAAACGATGCAAGCGTATTGGTGATCTCTGCATCAGCAAAAGGCTGAAATGAGGAAATGTAGATACATTTTTTTTGCATCAATGCCAATTCCTCTTTATTGACAGGATGAATGGAGATGATAAGCTCAGCTGCAGAAAATAACTCCTGTCTCGATACCACTTTTCCACCAGCATTTAGATAATCCTGGTCGTAATAAAAGGCTGAATGTCCAGCGTTGCTTTCTATCAGCACCTCATTCTCTTTTACCAATTGCTTTACGAAATCCGGAATGATGGCGACCCGCGCATCGTTTGTTTCTTTAAGCACACCAATTTTCATAATCCGACTTTAGATCAAGTTTTAACTTATTCTTATTCAAGAAATACCCAGTGTAAAATTTACCAGTGGTTTGTTTGAAAAACCAGCTTGCTCCAAAGAACCGGGAAAATACCCTGCTTTTTGTGTAACTAGTTCCGCCAATCTTTTTTTAATCCTGAAATGAAACCCCTTTGCTGAGGCTACATTCTTTGAAAACGCCTTCCCACGATACGGCAACAAGCTTTTATGGGCTTCACATTTGGCGTTTTCTTTAAATCAAACGCCAATATTATTAATTATAAAAGGATAAAAAAAAATTTCTGGGAAATTAAAATCGATATTCTCAAGAAAATGATTTGAATCTTAAAAACAAACCCTCAATTTTGTCTAAAACTAAACGGTAAAAAAATGGATATAAAAGGTAAGCTAGTCGATATATTTGATACCACCCGCGTTTCGGATAAATTTCAAAAGAGAGAGTTTGTTGTTGAATATGCAGAAAACCCTTCCTACCCTGAGTATATCAAATTTGAGTTGATTCAGGATAAATGTGATTTGTTGGATAATTTTAAGGTAAACCAGGCGATTCAGGTGCATTTTAACTTAAAAGGAAGAAAATGGACCGACCCACAGGGTTCTGTCAAATACTTTAATACCCTACAAGCCTGGAAATTACAGGGAGCCGATGCTGACAATTCCGGCGGTTCTGCAAGCATTGGCACCGATTATCCTCAAAATACTTCTGGTGATTTAAGTCAACAAAAAGAGCCTGAATGGCTATCTTCTGATCAAAGTGAAGACGATCTTCCTTTTTAATAAATATTACTTGGGCTGGATTTAATTCAGTAATTTTGTAGTTGGGTGTTAGGGATTAGGTTTTGGGTTTTAGGGTTTAGATTTTGGGGATTGCGTATTAACATCGGTCGAATGCCGGGTCTCTCCAAATGTTCTATACCTGATTTTTGAGCATCTATTCTCAGGTATCTACTCTAACTGCTGCTGTCTGATATCTAATATCAATTTCATCTTACATCTGGGACCTATTGTCTAACATCTTATATCTCAAGTCTAATATCTTAAAGTCTACAGTCTAATATCTAAGTAATTATGTTAAGTGTTTCTAATTTATCTCTCCGCTTCGGAAAAAGGGTATTGTTTGATGATGTAAATGTCAAGTTTTCGCCGGGCAATTGCTACGGTGTGATTGGCGCCAATGGAGCCGGAAAATCTACTTTTCTAAAAATCCTGGCGGGCGAAATTGAACCTACTACGGGCTCGGTTGCTATTACCCCCGGTGAGCGAATGACAGTTTTGAAGCAAAACCACTTTGAGTTCGATGAATTTCCGGTTTTACAAACCGTGATAATGGGGTTTAAAAAGCTAGCCTCTATCATGCAGGAAAAGGATGCCATTTATGCCAAGCCCGACTTTTCAGACGCTGATGGTGTAAGGGCATCGGAGCTTGAAGCTGAATTTGCCGATATGGATGGCTGGAATGCGGAAAGTGATGCGGCAAACCTTTTGAGCGGACTGGGTATTGAAGAAAAACTTCATTATAAGTTAATGAAGGAACTCAGTGGAAACGAGAAGGTGAGGGTATTATTGGCGCAAGCCATTTTTGGAAATCCGGATATATTGTTACTGGATGAGCCAACCAACGATCTGGATGTTGAAACTATTTTGTGGTTGGAAAACTTCCTGGCAGACTTTAAGAATACTGTCATCGTAGTTTCTCACGACAGGCATTTTCTAGATGCTGTCTGTACGCACATTGCAGACATTGATTTTAATAAAATTCAAGTCCATACAGGAAATTACAGCTTTTGGTATGAGTCAAGTCAACTGGCCCTCAAACAACGATCAGACCAGAACAAGAAAGTAGAAGATAAAAGAAAAGAACTTCAGGAGTTTGTGGAGCGATTCAGCGCGAACGCTTCCAAGTCAAAACAAGCTACCAGTAGAAAAAAACTGCTGGAAAAACTGACGATTGACGAAATAACACCTTCTACCAGAAAATATCCCGGCATTCAGTTTAAGCAGGAAAGAGAAGCGGGTGATCAGATATTAATGGTAGAAGCACTTAAGAAAAGTGTGGAAGGTGAATTGCTTTTTGACAATATCAGCTTCATGCTGGATAAAGGAGACAAAGTTGCCTTTATTTCAAAAGGAGGACTTACTGTGTCTACTTTCTTCAAAATACTGATGGACGAAGATAAACCAGATGCGGGCAAGTTTAGGTGGGGAGTGACCATCAACAAGGCCTATCTACCCAATGAAAACGAAAAATTTTTTAATGTAGATCTTAATCTGGTAGATTGGTTAAGGCAGTATTCTACTGAGAAAGACGAATCTTATATCAGAGGATTTTTAGGCAGGATGCTTTTCTCAGGCGAGGAGTCTCTGAAAAAGGCCAAAGTTCTTTCGGGAGGAGAAAAAGTGCGTTGCATGCTGTCAAAAATCATGTTGCAAAATCCGAATGCACTGGTTCTGGATGAGCCCACCAACCATCTTGACCTGGAGTCTATCACAGCATTCAACAACGGGCTTAAAGATTATAAAGGAACGGTCTTACTTACCTCGCATGACCATGAGTTTGTAAATACAGTCGCCAACAGGATTATAGAATTGACGCCCACCGGGTTAATCGACAAGAAAATGACCTATGACGATTATCTTCAGGACTCAGCAATAAAAGCGCTGAGAAAAGAGATGTACGA
>CAZHZR010000299.1:0-3970 GCA_964537095.1 uncultured Roseivirgaceae bacterium | reverse complement strand
CCTATCATTTTGATGCCGCCGGAAATTAGAAAGGACGGAATTACCGTGGAGAATATTGCCATCAAGGCGCTGATGATGTAAACCTCTTTTTGAAAATTCCAGATATCAAGGCCATTGAAGAAATAGGAGTGGAGGATAATGGCCAATGCTGAAAAGCTCATGGCATAAGCTGTAAACCTAATGGTTCCGACTTTTGGAATCATTTTGCCGCTTCCAATCAGATATATCGCATAAGTAAAGGCACTTAGAAAAACCAAAATAGCGCCAAGTCCCACATTTGCCTGCGATTGGACAGTTACATCAAATGCAAAAGCAATGAAAATTCCGATATAGGTCATTCCCAGAGCCAGATACTGAAATTTTTGGATGCGTTTCTTATATAAAATAGCGGAGATGATGACAACGATAGTAGGATACACAAACAAGATCAGCCGCTCAAGTCCTGCTGAGATATATTGCAAGCCCTGAAAATCGAACAAACTTGCCAGATAGTATCCCACCATTCCTAGGAACAGAATTTGCAGCCATTCCTTGGGTTTCACTGCTATTGTATCTTGCTTTTTACCCGAAAGAAAGGCCATTAACAAAAAGAAAGGCAGCGATAATACCATTCTCAGGGTTAGAAGCGAAACAGGATCAATAGTATATTGGTAAGCCAATTTAACAAAAATCGCCTTTGCGGAAAAAAGAACAGCACCCAAGAATACAAGTGCTGCTCCCAGGAAAGCCGTATATTTCAATACTATAGAGATTAAACAGGGGGAGCGGTTAATGACCAGAATATCCTGGTCGAAGGAATGAATTTTTCAACGCAAAGGGCAATTAATCTTCCTTGTCATCGTCTTCTCCCTCTCCTTCATCAAAATAGTTAGACATGTAATCCAGGTCAGAATATTTGTCTTCATATTCGTCTTTGATTTCTTCCCTTAAATTACCCTCGTCGTCATAATCTTTGTCATCTTCTATGATTTGCTTTGCTTCCACATTGGTCATCCTCACCAAATAATATTTGTCGTCCGTCTCAAATGGAAGCGCGCTGACCAATTTCCCTTCTTTATTCGTAAAACGGATCAGGTGGTTATTAAATCCAAAAGGATAGGCCAGTTTTATTTGCTGCTGAATATTTTCATCCAGCTTTTGAAAGTCTTTTATTACCCTGAGTTTGTCGTTTTTCATTTACAGATAGCTTAAGCTTGAGGTTTATCTAATAGTATTAATTTTGATGCTAATTAATAAATCTTTTTAGTTATTTACTACCTCCGGCAAAAAGATGTTTTTAAATCGGGTAAAAAAAACCGAAATGCACGTAATATTTTAATTAATTATTCTAAATGCTATAATAAATTGATCTATTTTCTTAAATACCTGTTTCAAAACCCCTCTTTTGAAACAGGTATTATTTACCCTGTAGACGCAGGAGAAGTATAGATTTCAAAATTTGGGAGCGTCAGGTTAATAATTTGGAGGCGTATTTCATAAGAATTTTCTCAAAAGGCACATAGCGGTCGGGATTGGAAAATACATCTAAAGGGGAATTTGTGTTAACTTTACCACTTGCTAAAAATAGATTTTTGTTACCTTCTCATAAAAATACTGTATTCCTCAAAATAAGAAACCTGAAGAAAAGGTATAAGCTCTTGTTTGCCTTTTTCAGCAGTGTATTGCTCCTTTTTTGGTTAACCCCTATTCCTGATTTCAAAAATCTTCCTTATTCTACCATTCTCGAAGCCAAAGATGGCAGCTTATTAGGTGCGCGCATTGCTTCTGATGGTCAATGGCGCTTTCCATTAGCTACCGAGATTCCCGGGAAATTCAGCCTGAGCATCATTCACTTTGAAGATGAATACTTCTATCTGCATCCGGGTGTAAATCCTGTTTCGCTTTGGAAGGCCCTGGCGCAGAATGTGAGGCAAAACAAGATTAAAAGAGGAGGAAGTACTATTTCCATGCAGGTTGTTCGGCTTTCCAGGAAAAACCAGCCCAGAACGATCTCCGAGAAGCTGTTGGAAATTTTGATGGCGCTTAAAATGGAAGTGCTGCTTTCAAAGGATGAAATATTGCAACGCTACAGTGCCCATGCGCCCTTTGGAGGCAATGTCGTGGGTTTATCTGCTGCTTCCTGGCGTTACTATGGCCGGCCACCCAGCCAACTTTCATGGTCTGAAAGTGCGACTTTGGCAGTATTGCCAAATAGTCCCTCGCTGGTTTATCCCGGAAAAAACAGCAGCGCGCTGGCAAAAAAGCGGGATGGATTGCTGGACAAGCTGGTGTTGAAAGGACTTTTACCGGCCTCAGAAGCAAAGTTGGCGAAGGCTGAACCTCTTCCAGGACTGCCAAAGCCATTGCCTGAGCTGGCAAGCCATCTTCTCAGCAGGACGATAGTGGATGGATATGTGGGAGAAGTAGTGAAAACAAGCCTTGATTCTCACATCCAGACAAAAGTGAAGGATAAAGTTCAGTCCTATCACAAAATAATGAAGGAGAATTACGTACACAACGCAGCCGTGCTGGTGGTGGAGATAGAGACTGGGAATGTGGTAGCCTACGTTGGCAACGTCGATTCTGACGGAGACCATGGGCAGTACGTGGATATAATTTCTTCAAACAGGAGTACTGGTAGTTTGCTGAAACCGATTCTCTATGCTGCTGCCATAGATGATGGCGTAATTATGCCAAAACAACTGCTTCCCGATGTGCCTGTTTTCTTAAAGGGTTTCGCCCCTCAAAATTTTGACAAGAAATTTCATGGTGCCGTGAGTGCTGAGAAAGCGCTTGCAAGATCCTATAATGTGCCTTTTGTCCACCTTCTCCAGGATTACGGATATGAAAAATTTCATCAAAAACTGCAAAATATTGGCTTTAATTCTTTGAATAAGCCTGCGGGTCACTATGGGCTTTCTATGATTTTGGGAGGTGCCGAATCTACGCTTTGGGAAGTTACCGGTGTATATGCAAGCATGGCCAGAAGTCTCAAGAATTACTATAAGCGGCAGGTGGGGAAGCAGTACTCCCAAGGAGATTTCCACCCGAATCGTTATCAGAACCATCTCCATCAGGAATCGAAGCTTCAGGGAAATGGCGTTTTAAGTGTGGGAGCTATCAGTCATATGCTGCTGGCTATGCAGGAGTTAAACAGGCCGGAGGAACAGGCGGGCTGGGAGCATTATGCTTCCTCCAAAAGTATTGCCTGGAAAACAGGTACGAGCTATGGCTTCAAAGACGCGTGGGCTATTGGGCTAAATGCCCGATATGTGGTAGGGGTGTGGCTAGGAAATGCAGATGGCGAAGGCCGCCCAGAGTTAATAGGTGTAAAAGCGGCGGCTCCGCTTTTATTTGATGTCTTTTCTTATTTGCCGAAGACGGATCCCTTGCCGGTACCGTTAGATAACCAGAAAACTTTTGAAATATGTAGCAACAGTGGCTATAAAGCAGGTTCCTATTGTAGTGAAAAAACTCAGCAGCTTCTACCTGAAGGCGCTTCAAAAGGTATTATGTGTCCTTACCATCATCTTTTGCACCTTGATAGCACAGAGACTTACCAGGTGAACAGTGACTGCTATCCGGTCAACAACATGAAAAAGAAAAGCTGGTTTATTTTGCCACCTGCTGAGGCCTGGTATTATAAACAGTACAACGCAAACTATGCTGAACCTCCCGAACTATTGATGCAATGCAGGGAGCAAAAACATGACAATGATTTGATGGCCTTGATATACCCAAGAAATTTTACGCGCGTGTATGTGCCTACTGAGCTGGACGGCTCCCCGGGTTCAGCAATTTTTGAAATTGCACATAGAAATCCGGAGGCGAGGGTTTTCTGGCATATGGACAACCAGTACCTCGGCGAAACTACTCAAAAGCATCAAATGGGACTGAACCCGTCCAAAGGCACCCATCGTCTCCATCTGGTTGATGATCAGGGAAGAGAACTTAAATTGGTTTTTGAAGTGATCAGCGATAGCAAATAATG
>CAZHZR010000298.1:0-3984 GCA_964537095.1 uncultured Roseivirgaceae bacterium | reverse complement strand
ACTGCGTTAGCGAGAAAGGCCTCTCTAAGCCACAAGCCGTTTGACGGTCAAAAAAAACCGTACTGGAGGGTTGCCGCTCAATTTATCTAACGTCTCAAATCTAATGTCTAGTAATCTAACATCTAACAATCTACAGTCTAAAATCTATTATCTAAAATCTACCGTCTAACAAGAATAGATCCCGGGAAACCATGATTAATTGGGTGTAGAAGTGCAGAAACTGAAATCTGGCTTCCCCGGGAATAGAAGGTAGAAATAAAGCGGATTTAAGAAGGCTGACCCACCCAATCGGACAATATATAAGCTTAAAAAGTTACCAACGAGCTGTTACTCGATCAGCCCATGGCGTACATGGCTTCTCTATATACTTTTTCTTTTTTCGGCCTTCTGGCGGCTATTTTTTTGTCAAGCTTGCGGATTTCAGAAGCAAGCTTCATATTGTTTATTGTCAAACCGATGACTTTACCTACCAACGCCCCGGTAATTGCAAACAGGCAGATATTCAAAAAATGGACTGGTGTCGGAATGGGGTTGAAGTCCGCAAAAAAACCTATAGCGTATGCGAGCATAGCACCTGCCATTAAAATTTTCCCAGAATAGCACCCGCAGGAAAGAGCCAGGGCTTGGAACTTCCTGTTATAGTAGGCAACTTCCTCTTTGGTTAAGATGGGCATTTCCAGCTTAAAGTTGTCGGGGTATGAAAACATGTTCCATAATTTGAAATCTCGTTTTAGCTGATTCACATCGTGGTAGACAATTATTTCAGGTTTCATAAGAAATATTGGTTTATTGGTTATTAAGGTCCGGTTCGGTGATACGTAAATTCACTAATCTTTAAAAAGCAAAAAGCAGGGCTACCATTACGGAGCGCGGTAGGAAATCATAAAATCAGCATTCAAGTTTCCAGCAGAGGTAATTTATTAAATAACAGATTTGCAGATTTCCAATAACGGTAGCTTGCTGCTTTAAGCCTTTACCTAACAAAACAAAACAATTTCATTTATTGCATTACAAGGCCTGATAGTCTGTGCAATAGCGTATAACAAAGGTTGATGATTCTTCACTGCCGTTCAAGGTAATTACTACCTGAATTGATATGGCTCTACCACCTATTCCTCTTGCGTAAAATCCCCCGAGGAGAACCGTGGTAGTACGTGAAATTTTCGCCTTATATGACCTACGTATTTGATTGTCAGCTAGTTGTGGTTTGCATGGGTGTAGTGATCTGGACAGATATTGTAAGGCGCTTAAAAATATTATATATTGACGGAGAATATAAATACTTTAAAAACAAGCTTTTACAAAATTTAGAACTACAAAATGGAAAAGAAACCCTCTCAAGAACCGAGGCCTGTACTTACAGGAGAAGAAGCAAATCCGATTAGCTTAAAGGAAGCTGCAGCTTGGACAGCACATTATAGGGAAAGATTCCCGGATGAAGTAATATCCTACTTTTTTGGTATCAATATTATTAATGAAATAATTAAGCAGGAGGGATGTGTCGGGTTACGAGTATATTACGCAAACAGCAAGCCATTAAACGGTTTTCAAAAATTTATAGTGGCCATCAGTAATTTTTTGAGAAGGACAATTGCCAACGCAGACGGAGAAAAGCATCTTATAGTGGTGGGATCCAACGCGCATGGCGAGGATCAACTTCCGGAAAATGGCCACAAAAGCTTGTCAGATAAGGAAGCCATCAATGAAGGAGAAACTAAAAGATCTGTTTTATATGCCGGGGGGAGTCCGCCTCAACATTATGTCATTGCGGAGCAGGCGCTGCCATGCCCGGGTCCTGGTTGCCCTAAAAATCAGCTCACAGGTTCTTAATGGATTCTGAATGTATCAGGTAATTAATAATATATCCGCTCTTTCGGTCATATTGCCGGTGACTACCGCCCTTATATTTTTCAGGCGGTATCCCTTTACATTCAAGGTCCTGGCAATATTCTTTTTTATATCCGGATTGTTTGACCTGGCTTTGGTGATGATGGTAAAAATGGGAGTACCAAATAATGCTCCTATTTTACACCTCTTCGTCCTGGTCAGCGTCACTTTTCTGGGTGTTTTTTATTATCAGACAATTTTCAACCCCTGGCTAAAGAAACTAATACTGATATTTGTTCCACTGGTAATGGCGTTGGTAATTGTAAATGGCATTTACATTGAAGGAATCTGGGCATTTCCGGCCACGTCTAACTCGGCGCAGAGCCTTTTGTTCATTCTCCTTGCCTTGTTGTACTTCTACCAATTGCTCACCCGTCAGGAGGTAGTTTATATTGAGAAACAAGGACTGTTCTGGATAAATGCCGGTGTACTTATTTATTTTACCAGCAATGTGTTTTTATTCATGTTGTACAACCGGCTTGTAGATGCCGGAGAATGGAATCTTTGGATCATCCATTCAGTCACCAACATCATCGCCAATATTTTATATACCATAGGATTACTTTGCAAACCCCAGACCTCGACTTCATACCAGTACTCCTAGTAGGTACGCTTATCATGGTGATCCTCACCACTTTTATTTTTCTTTTTGTAATTATTTACCAAAGAAGAATGATAAAGCTACAGCTGGCCCTTCGAAAGGTTCAGGATGAAAAGCAACGTCAGCTCATGAAGGCTGTATTTGATACGCAGGAAGGTGAGCGCAGCAGGCTTGCCGAAGATTTGCACGATAGTGTGGGTCAGGTGCTTTCCGCAATCAAAATGAACCTGCACCGGCTGGATAAGCTTCAGAATCAGGGTGTCCAGGATGCAATCAACCAGCACCAAATCCTTGACAACACCAAAAAACTACTTGATGAATGCCTTGTAGAAATTAGAAATATCATCAAAAACATCCTGCCCCCGGTTCTTACTGACTTTGGATTATCAGAAGCTTTGGAAAATCTGGCAAAGAAGGTGGCACAAGATACAGGCCTGGAAGTAGTATTTTATGCTGAAAAATCGAATGAAAGGTATAAAAAGGAGATTGAAGTGATGATATACAGGATAGTACAGGAATTATTTAACAATGCCATTAAGCATGCCGGTGCGAGTAAAATTGAACTTTCTCTCACCAACTTTTCAAGCGCTCTGATTCTGAAATTTAAAGATAATGGCGTTGGTTTCAACAGAGAGCAAATAACCCATGGCTTGGGATTAAAAAATATTGAAAGCAGAATCCAGCTTATGGAAGGAACATTTTCCCTTACCGCCAACCCGGGAACCTCTATAGAACTTAAAGTCCCCACGGGAGATTGGAAAGTTAGCTGATTTTCATATTTTTATGTTGAAGGAGGGTCAGATGCAACGGCAAAGTTCAGGTATTGCGCCAGACGCGATTTTTGCTCAGCCCTTCATTCCCTTACTAACAGGAAACCCGAATGCCATGACCTCCATCAAAATTTCCATTGTAGATGACCATAAGATATTTCGCGAAGGGCTAAAATCAACACTTGGAGATTATAGGGGAATTCAATTAATAAGTGAATCATGCAACGGACAACAAATAGTTGAAAAACTAGCACACGAGAAACCTGACGTGGTACTCATGGACATGAAAATGCCCATCATGGATGGCATCCAGGCCACTGCTCAGATTACACAGCATTTCAAGACGGTAAAAGTGCTGGCCCTTTCTATGTTTGATGATGACAAATATATTCTGAGCATGATGAAATCAGGTGCGCGGGGTTATCTGTTAAAGAGCGCTGAACCCGATGAAATTGTCGAAGCAATTCGATCAGTACACGAGAAGGGATTTTATTTCAATGATCATCTATCGCTTACCATGGTAAAAAAGCTGATGGGGAATAGCATTTTTGAGAACGAAGAGGAAAAAAGGACTGTGGAACTAAATGAACGCGAGAGTGATATTCTAAAACTAATATGTGCAGAATATGCCAACACAGAAATTGCAGACAAAATGTGCCTCAGTGTAAGGACAGTGGAAGGCTATAGAACTAAATTGTTTGAGAAGATAGGGGCTAAAAATATTGC
>CAZHZR010000297.1:0-3990 GCA_964537095.1 uncultured Roseivirgaceae bacterium | reverse complement strand
GTTTGTTGTTGTCGGTGAGGGCGAGGGTGTAGCTTGCGTTGCGGGTGTTTTGTTCAACGGTTGCGGGGGCGTAATTTTCTGGGTTTAGGTTGCCTGTGTGCCATAAGTCTACCCACGGAGAGAAATTTCCGCCGGTGTAGGTTCGCAGTGAAGCTCGATTGCTACTAGCTCCCGGACTAAAAGTGATTTGCAACCCCCGATCACTCTGCACCGGCAGAGTAAAAACGGCGTGACCGTCGAGTGCGCCTATCCAGCTAGGGCGGTTAATCTGCCCTTGTGCCAGGGTGAGTGCGAATTGTCTACGATCATTATTGTCGACAGTTAATGACCCGAAAGTGATGGCGGTGTCCATCAGCAGTCCAGCATAACCCACCTGCAACACCCGCCCTGCCGTGGTGTCCGTAGGGCCTGTGGTGACGTTGGCAGTCGCCGCCGTCCCAAGCCCAAGATTCGCCCGTGCAGTCGTCGCACTATCCAGATCCGCAAGATTCTGAGATCGCCGTGCGTACCGGCCATCACCGGCCTCCTGGCTGATGAGTGCTAGGTCGTTGGTTAACGCGGACAGATTCGCCCCTGGCTGCAGGGCTGTGTCAGCTTTGGTGCCCTGCGCGCTGGTGGCCTTGCCGTTGAGCTGGCCCTGGACTTTGCCAAGTGCGGCGAGGATGGTGTCGGTGCTTGCGAGCGCGGCGTTGGAGCCGAGCGTGTAACCGGTTAACGGCGTGGTCCTGACGCGCGCTTCGGTGAAGTATTTGTTGGTGCTGCCCTCGGGTACGGCATCGGTGCTGCCGGGACTTGAGACCATGGCGACGTACGCGGACCCGCTCCAGCGGTACTGCTGGTTTGTGTTCGCGGTGATGTAGATCTTTCCGCTTTCGCCTGGCACCGGCAGTGCTGCGTAGTTTGCGTATTCGAGCACGTCATCGACAAAACTTGGTAGCTGCGTTGATGGAACCTGACCCGATGCGTTAAGCGTGGCGACGCCATTCGCCGCACCTTTCTCGGTGGCGTTTATTTTGCCGTTGAGCGCGGCCTGCGTGGCGTTGCTGATTGGTTTGTTTGCGTCGGTGGTATTGTTGACCTGGTCGAGCGCGAGATCGACTTTTACCTGCGTCGGCGTGCGCCATTCTGAAAAGCCATTGGTTCCAACTTTAACGAATGACTCGGCCGACGGATTCGGCATTTCGGCTAGGTGCACGATAAACGTGCCGCCGACCGTGGTCGCCATTTCCGACATGATCGGCTCATACGTGAGCTCGTCCAGGATGTCGCCGCCGAGCGATACCACAATGCGATAATATCCGGGATACAAAAACACGCCGAGCCGGCCCTGCGGGTCGCTCTGCACCGTTGAACCGAGCGGTGTTAATCCGTCCGGGTCCGCGTATGCAGTCGCAGGCAGTCCGCCGAATTGCCAGTAAAACGATACGGTCGCATGCGGGATTATCTCGCCGGTCGAGCTCGCGACCGTGCGCCGATTGTATTTTGTGAGCATGTTAATTCACCTCTGCGCCGTATACCGTTGTATTTTCTTTTGTCACGAATGACGCGCCATCAATGGCGATACCAGGCGAGCCGCCCGGATAGCCTTGCGTTGGTCCACCACCGCCGGATCTGCCTGGCATCCCGAGCCCGCCACCGCTCGCCCCTGCAGAGCCGCCGGTATTACCGCCCGAATAAAGCGTACCCATGACCGCGCCGACGCCGGGTTTCTCGCCCGCGCCACCGCCGCCCTCGTAAACAATCGTTCCGTAAATCGCCTGGTGAACTGCAGCACCGCCACCGCCACCGCCACCACCGACAACACAATCGACCAGCTTGATCGGCACGCGGGTATGCAGCGCCGGCCCGCCGTTGCCGCCGTAAAGCGAGGCGATGCTATAGCCACCGCGCCCGCCGTGACCGACAATGATCAGGTTGTTAACGGTGATGGTCACGCCGGTGGATAGTTCCGGCCAGTCGCCAGCGACGACCGCAAACGAACTGGTTTTCGAGCCGAACACGATCCCCGGATCTGCATCGAAAATAACCGGCGTGCCTGGTGGAATCGTGCCGGCTCCATAGGTGGCGTTATATTTCTGGCGTAAATTGACGTTGTGCTCGTTAATCTTGAGCGTGACGCGTCGCGTCGGATCGGACGGCCGCAGGTAGTTGATGCCGTATTCCTGCAGCATTAATTGCGCGCTCGAGACCCCGCGCGCGATTTGCACGACCTGCATCGGAATCGGTGCGGTGCCGCCGGTGTCGTCCTCGAAAAACCGCGCGGTGACCTCGCCGATGTCGCCCAACTGCGGCGCGTTTTCAATCGGCACGGCGCACGATAAGGAACGCAGCACGCGGCCATAACGGCCGAGAATCAATTGCGCGGTTTCGCTTGCGGTCTGGCGGTGCGTGCTGGGTAACCAGATCGATTGTATTTTTCGGATCGCCGGCGCGTTGGCCTGCAGAGCGAGCTGCGGATCTTCGGAGAAGCGCAGCAGATGGCCGATATAGTTCTGTGATTCGTCGACTTTCTCGAGCGGATTCACGCGCCCATACTGCAAATACACGGCGGTCACAAGTTTGGAAGCGTCGAGCGATGGCGCGAGGCTCTTCGCGTTGTCGTCGCTGATTGTGAAATTGGGCGTATATTTGCGCAGCACGCGCAGGACAATTTTCTGCTGGATTAAATCGGAGTGAATATCGAGCCCCATTTCCTGCATGAGGTGCCCGATTAACTTGTTGACCTCGGTCGGCGCCGCGATCCGGCCGTGTAAGATTTCCGATGCGTGCTGCTCGGCCTCGGCTTGCCAGGCGGCGATGTCATACCAGGTGATCGGCGTGCTTGTCGCTTCCAATAGTTTTTGTAAACAGGTCGCAACATTGCCGATAATCACGCCCGCGACCTGAAACGTTGCGCCTGCCTCGTGCGCTTTACGTTCTGATCCGTACAAAGCGCGGCCGGTCAGAGTGATCGAATCCCCCGAGCGTGTATAGGTAACGTATTCCTTTTCAATCGAGGCCTCGCCGCTTACCGGATACTGCGCACCGATGCCAGGCGGATCGAGAATAAAATTTGTCTGCGTGTCGGTAATGTCGGCGGCCAATAAACCATTGCTCGGTGGCGGGTAGAGTGCTTTGTTTCCTTCAACAAACGTAAGCACGTCCAGACAGTTTATGGTCGCCTGGTCGACGCCCAGCTCCAGACGCTCGGCGATATAGTGCGAGGTTTCGAGCTGCGATTCGATTGCCGGATTGGTCGGGTCGTAATTGATCGCGCGCCGGGTGCGAGCGGCAAAGCCGGAAATATTCGGCCAGCGTGCATTAAATTTGCCCCAGTAGGTTCCGCGCTCCCACGGGTTATAATCGCGCTCGGTCACATATGGATCGAGGCCGATGTCATTGTGCGGATGATTTTTCAAAGTGAGTTTGACCCGCTCGCGCTTGCCGAGCGATTCGCCTGGCTCGATGGCTTGCGGGCTCGGTTCAATTGATTGCAACGACGGGATGGCCGGCAGCTCGCGAAACGGAACGTGTTCGGAATTGATAACCCAGCGAAGCGTCATTATTTCGCCGTCGTAATCATCCGGCACCTGGCACGTCGCCGGCGTGTTGAAACATTTCTTATCGCCTGTAACGCCCAATTGAGCCGAGCACGGCGGCACACCATAGGTCAACGTACAGCGCGGCACATCCAGCTCGGCATATGTTAGCGTCAGACTCACGCCTCGCCCTCGCCACTAATCGACCATTGCATCATGCCGTTTGCGCGCTGATTGGTTGGCCGGTTGATGCGTGATGGCGGGTGACAATAAAGCACTTCATCCGGGTAATCATCTGGGCGCCAGGCGGAGAAATATGTCCCCTTCGGCCCGTTGCCGAACCCGCCGATAGTTTCGGCGTGATCCAAAAACGGCAGAATATTCTCGCGCACAAACGCCGGATCGTTGTTCTCTTGCGCGAGCTCGTACAGGTAGCGGATCGATGTGACTTTTGTGCCGAGATATTTCCCGG
>CAZHZR010000296.1:0-3994 GCA_964537095.1 uncultured Roseivirgaceae bacterium | reverse complement strand
TAATTATTTATTTCTCATTAACTAAGGAAAAGCAAAAATGGTTATTTTTTTCTTCTGATCAGAGGGTAAATATTGAAAGAAACAGCAACCTGATTAGTTGGTAGCATTCTTTCGGGAAGACATCCGGATATTAGTATTTTGTTTTAGAAGAAAGAATGGTTACCAATATTCCCATCAATGCCATCAAGGCGAAAGAAACTCTTAAACTTGTAGCCCCTGCAACCAGGCCGATAATGGGAGGCCCCAGCAACAAACCTAAAAAACCCAGAGTAGATACGGCAGAAATTGCCACCCCCGGGGAAAGCGTTTTAGACTTACCCACAGCACTATATACCAGAGGCACTACGGAAGATACACCGACACCTACCAACAGAAAGCCGATAATCGCAATTTCCAGGGACGGGAAAAAAACCGAAAGTAACAGCCCGAAAGCCGTGAACAACCCGCTCAATTGCAATATCTTTTTTAGTCCTATCCTGTGGGTAAGCTTATCAGCCACAAAGCGGGTGCCCGCCATCGTCACCATAAAAGCGGTATATCCGGCGCCAATCCATTCAGGCTCCACTTCTACTACTTTTTTGAAATACACGCCGCTCCAATCGAACATAGCTCCTTCGCACATCATCGAACAAAATGCAATAGCACCCAAACTGAACAGCGATTTGTCAGGCATAGAAAAGATTGGCTTACTGGCATCGGTGTTTACGTCTTTATTCAACAAAAAGCGATAGCTAATGATCACCACCAGCAAGCTGAAGATCCAGATGAAAAAATAATGGTAAGCCGGTAAAACTTCAAAGGCAATCATCACGGTACCTATAGCCGCACCAGCAAAACCAGCCAGACTCCACATGCCGTGAAAAGTGGCCATGATATTTTTATTGTAGATGGCCTCAAGACTCACGGCTTGGGTATTGGCAGATATGTTGAGCATATTGCCACTAAAGCCAAATAGAAAAAGGGCTAGAATTAGTTGGAAGGTAGTGTCCGCCGCGCCTATTCCGATGAGAATGAAGCTATATAAAATACCCGAAAGCAAAACAACCTTTTTGCTACCAACTTTTGCAATTAACCATCCGGAAAATGGAATGGATAAAAACAACCCTATGGGTAATGAAAATAGCACCCCTCCTAAGGCTGATTCAGAAAGCTCCAGGTTTTGCTGGATACTCGGGATTCTCGATGCCCAGCTCGCAAAGCATAAACCATAAAAGAAGAACATTGCTCCTATGGCAATGCGGTGCGCCTTCTTTGAAATTACTTGCATGAAAGTTGATTAAAACAGACCAATGGACACTGCAAACCCGAACCGTCCTGCTTCTGTGAAGTTTATTTTATTTTTTGATCTATTGAATATTTTCCTGGTCCAGTAATGAGAATTGTAATGAAGGCCAGTAGAAATAAAATAGGAAGTTCTTGTCTGCCGAACGGATCGTTGGCGTGGACGATAAATGCAGCGGTGGCCATGGTGATAATTACCGGAATGGTGGCCAACCTGGTGCCTAGTCCTAAAATAATTAGAAATGAGCAAACTGCCTCTGCAAATACGGCCAAAACAAGGGAGGTTCCTGCTCCTATTCCCAATGGATCGCCAAATTGCATGTCTCCATTAAGCAGTTTCATCAACTTAGGATAACCGTGAGTCAACATAAGCGCCGAAACACCTATCCTGAAGATTAAAAGCCACAGGTGCAAAAATGACAAATTGATAGCTGTACTAAATACTTTCATAATGTTCCGATAAAGTTGATCTGACAATATTTGATACTAAAGATAATTGCGGACAAATTAAACAAAAATAAACGATTTCCTTTAAGCATCATTGTATTATTCACTTATATTAACACGTAGTCCTATAAAGCCTCTAATGCCCTGATTGGGAGCAAAGACATAGCTGGGGTCAAAGGTGAGGGCGTAAGGGTTATTTTCCGTCGGGATGGCAAGTCCTTCACTATCAAAGGTCACTTTTTTATCAAACGGATCGTGGGCTCTGGCGATGCTATTCTTAGGAGGCGTAAAATTCAACAAGTTTTTCACCCCGCCATAAAGCTCCAAAATCCCGTTTGGCTTTCTCCAGGTAAGCTGGACATTTTGTATGCTCCACCACGGGGAATATGCTGCCCGAGGATCCAAATTGCCAAGGCGGGGCAGGCGCATGGGGCCATATAGGTTGCCTGTGTAATTCAACGTAAGATGAAGCTTTTCAATTGGGTAAGTTACTGCCCAGGTACCTGTCCATTCCTCTGTGAGCAAAGGACGCTGTTTTGTCACTTCGGCATTTTCATTTTCTCCCTTCGTGAAAACATCCAGGTAACTAGCTCCGGCCAATACGGCTAATCCGTTCAAGAAGGCAAAGTCGAAATTTAAAGAAATGCCCTGGGTGACGGCATAGCCCTCCAGATTACCGTAAATAATCTTATCAGGGTCGGTGTCGTAGTCTGGCAAAATTTGATTTGTAAAATAGGTGTGCCAGACCGTGGCATCAATATCCAGGAAGACATTGTCGTTAAACTGCACTTTTCTTATGTAATTGAAATTTAGATTGTAACTGCTTTCAGGCTCTAACTTCTCTTTGATAATAACCTGCCTGGCTCCGGTAAGGGATGCATGGTCTTCGGTAAATAAATTCACCACTCTGAACCCTGTTCCCGCGTTAAGACGGAAAATATTCTTTTCATTCAAACTGAATTTATAGGCAAACCGGGGAGTGAAAATATTTCCGTGCCTGGAATTGAAATCATATCGGAGACCAAGCAAGAGCTTGTGCTTATCGGAAAATCTGACATCATCCTGCACAAAAAATCCAGGCAGATAAATTTCATCGGGTTGATTCCTGAGTTCGATACCTTCTTCATCCACGGCAGCGGCTGTTGCAGGCGTGTTATCATCGTAATACGTGTATCTGAATGCAGCCCCAGCTAAGAAATCGTGAATGCCAAGCTTCTTATCAAGGGTCAATTGCCCAAATGCTATTTTTTGATCAGCCATGTAAGCAACATTACCATAATATGAATTTTGCGAATGATCGTTATAAGATAACGAAAGAAGGACTTTTTCTGCAACTGGAAGTTGATAATTGCCTATTAATTCCCACCTCCTCGTATAAATGCTTTCTCCATACAATGAATCTCCACCCCTGAACTCCGGAGTCCACTGCATTTCTCCGCCCCACCTGTCTTCATAAAGGTATCGGGCTGCAAATGACATTCTGCGGTTTTCGGGACGCTTGAAGTTCCATTTCTGAAATACGGAGATGCGATCTTGCAGCGTTACATCCGTAAAGTTATCGCCATTTTCATCCCTCGGCTGGCTATAGTTATAATAATTTAATCCTGTAAGAATCGACGTATTACCCAGCTGCACTTTATTGCCCAAATCTATATTGTATTCCTGCCAATTCGTTGCCATCACGTCCGCTGAGAACCGTGGCGCATGAGCAGGATCTTTGGTGATCACATTAATGAGTCCTCCCACAGCTTCCGAACCATACAATGAAGAAGCCGGCCCTTTTACAATTTCTACCCGCTGAATCATAGAACTCGGGATCCCGGATAACCCATATACCGAGGACAATCCGCTGACAATAGGCATCCCATCTATTAATATCATGGTATATGGACCTTCCAATCCGTTAATATGGATATCTCCTGTATTACAAACATTGCAGTTCAACTGAGGCCGAACACCGTTTACGTTCTGCATGGCATCATACAAGGTAGGGGTAGGATTCATTTTGAAAAACGCAGGACTATAAACCTCCACCGGCACAGGGCTTTCCAGGCGGCTAACCTCCTTCAAAGTTCCGGTCACTACTACCTCGCCAATCTCCAGGTCTTCCAATTTCAAAGATGCAATAGTACTTAGGTGCTGGCCTGGTTCTAATTCAATATGCTGGGTGTAAGGAAGATAGCCTATGGCAGTAATTCTCAGCAGGTATCGGCCGGGCTCCACCTTCGAGAGCAAAAAATTTCCTTGATCATCAGCAGCAACCCCT
>CAZHZR010000295.1:0-4032 GCA_964537095.1 uncultured Roseivirgaceae bacterium | reverse complement strand
ATGCATTGGCTTCTGAAAAAGAGAGTAGTTTGGAGGATGTGCTCATCTATGGTACAAAGGGTTTTCAGATTAAGGCGAAGACGCCAAATCAGCAGGCTCTGATAGATGCTGCCAATAAAAACGACCTTGTGTTTGCAATTGGTCCCGCCGGAACAGGTAAAACCTATATTTCAGTGGCGCTTGCGGTAAAGGCGCTGAAGAATAAAGAGGTAAAGAAGATAATTATTACCAGACCAGCAGTAGAAGCGGGCGAAAATCTTGGATTCCTTCCCGGTGACTTAAAGGAAAAAATTGATCCGTATCTTCGTCCGATTTATGATGCGCTGGATGATATGATTCCTGCTGAAAAATTGAAATATTATCAGGAAAACAGAATCATCGAAATTGCGCCTTTGGCGTATATGAGGGGCAGGACACTGCACAATGCGTTTATCCTTTTGGATGAAGCTCAGAATACCACCCCGATGCAGATTAAGATGTTCCTGACCAGGATGGGACCCCACTCTAAAGTCATTATCACCGGAGATAAATCGCAGGTTGACCTTCCAAAAAAGCAGCAATCAGGGCTAATTGAATCGCTACATATTCTCAGGGATGTGAAAGGCATTGGTTTTGTGCACCTGGACAGTACCGACGTAGTGCGACACAAAATTGTAAGGGATATTATCAAGGCATACGATAAGGCTGACCAGGAGGAAGTAAGTAGATCTGAGAGATCAGGTAGCAGACAGTAGCCGTCAGATTCAGATTCTGGATTACAGAAGCTAGGTTAACCCTGTTTTGCCGAGTAGGCGAGGATGCAATAGGCAGTAGGCGCCACTCTATTTTGAAATTCAAGAGAAAAGAAGGCCGAACTCGGGTTTAACCATTTAAACTCAGGTTCGGCCTTTCTTTTGAAGCAAAAAACCAAAAGTTAATCACCAGAAGCTATCAAAGTTCATTTCAATGTCTCCCTGTCTCCGTGGTCAATGTTAAGTTAAGACCGTTAACCCTTCTCACCTTAGGAGAAGGGCCGAGCCTGCTCCGAAGCATTTCGGAGGGATGAGGTATAAAAAAAGTTTACTTAACGACGTTGGCTTCCGTGGTCTTCCAGCACACAGATCACCTGCCCCCTGTCTCGAAGATCCCGTTTCCCTCCTTTGCCGGGAAGCAAAAACCAGGAAAAGCCCGAACTTTAAACCATCCAGTTCAAAATCCGGGCTTTCCTTGAATCATCATATCGCCTAAATCTAATATCTAAAATCTAATATCTAATATCTAAAAACCTCCTAATGTCCTGCCATTTCAGTGCTTTCCAGATCATGACCCTGCGCCTTCAATACCCCACTCACTTTCCAGGCAAAGAAACCCAAATAAGCGAAACAGATGACCGCTATCCAGTAGGAATCATGAATATTGAAGAGGTCTGCAATGCCTCCTTGTAGCGGTGGAATAATCGCGCCGCCCAAAATCATCATGATCAGAAATGCTGAGCCCTGACTTGTGAATTTGCCAAGCCCTGTAACGCTCAGGGCGAAAATGCAAGGCCACATGATTGAGCAAACCAAGCCTCCGCTCAGGAAGGCGAATAATCCTACCCTGCCAGTGGTATAAAGTCCCACTACCATGGCAATTACACCTAAACCTGAAAGGATCAGTAGCAATTTGCCAGGTTTTTCCTGAGCCCAGAAGTTGCCGGCGATTAACACGACTATGCAGACTGCATAAATGTACAACTCCTGTACATCTACGCCGCTCATGGCATTTACACCCAATACGACCCCAAATGCAACGAATGGCACAACCACCGTTAAAACATTTTTTATTTTCTTGCTAAGGTTGAAGACCGTAACTGCCGCGGTCCATCTTCCAATCATCAAACTTCCCCAATACAGGGAGATATATTGCGAGATTTGTGCTTCGTTAAGATTTCCAAACTCGGGTGTTGCCAGCAGGGCACCCATATTACTTTGAATCGTTACTTCTACTCCTACATACACAAACAGGGCAATCATGCCCAATACCAACTGCGGGTATTTCATCGCTCCCCAACCGGCGCCGTTTTTCTTTGCAGAATTGTTGGAGATAAACAATATTCCAATCACGGTAATTACGGCTACTGATAGCAGTAACACTGTTCCCAAATCACCGGTGCCCTCAGGAAGAAAGCTCCCTATGAGCGTTAGAATGATGATGGCCGCTGTAATACCTAACATGGCTTTGGTAGCCTTTCCGGTTTTTTCAAATTCTTCGTCCGATTGCACCCGTGGCATTTTGGCCACTGTAAAAATGCCTGCCACGATTAGGAAAACAATAATCAAAATAATGTAAAGCATGTTGATGGAGCCAATTGCCGCATTGGCAACCTGTTCAGGAGTGGCTATGACCGTTCCGAATAAAACGAGCGTAACTATTATAGGGCCGATGGTTGTTCCAAACGAGTTGACTCCTCCGGCCAGGCTCAGTCTATGTGCCCCGGTTCGCGGATCGCCCAGGGCGATGGCAAATGGATTTGCGGCAGTTTGTTGGAGCGAGAAACCCAAAGCAATGATGAAAAATGCACCTAAAATAAATCCGTAGCTTCCTGAATTTACTGCCGGTATCATTAAGACAGCGCCGATCACTGATATTAATAAACCATAAATAATGCCTTTTTTAAAACCGATTTTATTCAAAATATCATAACCAACACCCGTAGATGCTAAATACAAAATCAAAGAGCCAATAAAATATGCGCCGTAATAGGCGGAATCTATGAGCTGAGATTCAAATTGTGATAAATTAAAGTGTGTTTTACAAAAGGGTATAAAAATGCCGTTTGAAGCTGCAAGAAATCCCCAGAAAAAAAACACCATGACCAAAGTGTACAAAGCAGAGCCATAGTTTTTTTGTGAAGTTTGTTCCATTCTTTAATGTTTAGGTTAATGAATGGCTAATATAATTTAATTTCTTTTATGTTTAAACTTTTGGAAATATTATATAAGAATGGGCTAATTCTCCTGCTAAAAGGGTTTATTATCAGTTTCGAGATTATAACCTTACCGCTTTTTTTTCTTCGTTGCTTCTCAAAGCCGCTTCGATCACAAAAATTGTATTTTTGGCTTCCTCCGCCGTAACTTTAAGGGATTCCCCTCTGGTAAGCACGTTGTAGATATTTTGATAATATTCCCTGTAGTCGCCTCTCTCGGAAGGAATTTTTCCTCTGAAGGTCAGGCCATTGATCTCCGTATTTAATGTACCCCAGAGTTCCTCGGGGCCAACACCCCAGTTTTCATCTTCATTTGGGAAAAGCCCGGATTTCAAATGCGCTTCCTGCACATCCATGCCGTATGATTGGTAAGTACCCAAATCTCCCAGCAAAGTTATCCGAGGTCCTATCTCCTTTACCAACATGCCTGCCTTTAACGTCACCTTCAAAGACTGGTAACTCAAGATAAGCTCAAAATTGTCGATGATCTTTCCTCCTTTGCGCTGAATTCTCAGATCAGCATATATACTTTCAGGCATTCCAAAATAAAAAAGGGCTTGATCGATCAGATGCGACCCCAGGTCATATAAAAGGCCTGTGCCGGGCTTTTCTTCTTCCTTCCACGTCTCAGGTTTAATATAATTCCGAAACCTGTCAAAATGCGCTTCATATTCCACCAGGTTCCCGAGGATCTTGCTGTCCAGAATTTTCTGAACAGTTTTGAATTCACTATCAAACCGCCTGTTTTGATACACTGATATTATTTTGTCTTGCTTTTTGGCCAATGTAATTAGTTCATCAGCTTCCTGACTCGTTACCGTAAAAGGTTTGTCCACCACTACGTGTTTCCCCGCATTTAAAGCTTCTTTTGCAATACTATAGTGAGTGTGGTTTGGAGAAGTTATTACAACCAGGTCTATTGCCTTGTCCTCAAAAATATCCGCAGAATTTGCAACTATTTTAGCATCAGGATATTTCTTGTTGGCATGCTCAATGTTATGCGCTTTGGTCTCCCTTATCTTCACAAGTTTCAAGCCCGGTATGCTTGTTAGAATAGGAGCGTGGAATAGTTTCCCACCCATTCC
>CAZHZR010000294.1:2219-4038 GCA_964537095.1 uncultured Roseivirgaceae bacterium | reverse complement strand
AGGGACAAAGGGTGAGGTATTAAAAAATGTTAACTTAACGACATTGCGCTTATTGGAGGTGTGCACGGAAGGCAATTTGCGGCCGGGCGTCCCAAAAACCTTAGATGAACACGAAACTGATACCTGAGACTTTAAGCTTTAAACCTGAAACATTACTCTCCTAACCATTCCTTGAACATCGACGCTTTTTCGCTGCTTACCGTAAGTCGCTCATTTGTGGGCAATGTGAGGTCTATAAACAATTTCCCTTTGTGGTATTTATGGACAAGTTTAATGGCATTAAAGTGAACCAAAAACTGGCGATTTGCCCGAAAAAATTTTTCAGGATCGATTTGCTGCACAAGCTCGTCCAAAGTCTGATCCATCACATACTTCTTATCTTCCATGGTCACCAGGTGTACGAGCCCATTGCGGGTTTGAAAATAGGCAATCTTGTTGGTTTCTATGGAAATTAACTTATCGCCCTGCCGCACCAGAAACCGGCTCTTATGTTTGCGGTCATCCATTTTTATCTGGCTGATCAGGCTGTTTATATCATGCCCTTCCTGGCCAAAAGCAGCTTTCATATCTTTAAATTTGCGAATGCTTTGGGCTAAATCTTCAATTTTGATGGGCTTTAACAGGTAATCGATACTATTGACTTTAAAGGCTTTGAGCATGTATTCATCAAAGGCCGTGGTAAATATAACGGGTCGGCTGATTTTTACTTTGTCAAAGATTTCAAAGCTCAGGCCATCACTGAGTTGTATATCCATAAATATAAGCTCAGGCGGATTGTGGCTTTGAAGCCAATTCACACTTTCCTCCACGCTGTCGATCACCTCAACGATCTGAACATCAGGCTGAATCTCCTCCAATATTTTCTGTAGCCGTCTGAAAGCGGGTGCTTCGTCTTCTATTATCAATACTCTCATAATTTTACTACGACAGGTTGATCATTTTCATTTACCAGGCTAATCAAAGGAATTGCCACAAGGTAATTCTGAGCCGTAGTGATGATATCAATTTCTCTATTTCCGAAGTATTTATATCTATTTTTTATGTTTGTCAACCCCGTTTTGGTGGATTTTTCGAGTACTTTTTTATTCTGTAGATTATTCTTCACTACTATAGACTTATCATTTTCCACATATACCTCGATATGCAGCGGATGGGCTTTGGAAATCACATTGTGTTTGATAGCGTTTTCCACCAGCATTTGTATGGTAAGTGGTGCAATATATTTTTTCTGATATTCCGCATCCACAGAAAAAGTCGCCATAAGATTCTCCGGATAGCGCATCTTCAAAAGGTATAGATAAGCTTCGGCAAACTCGAGCTCTTCTTCTATTGAAACAAGTTCTTTCTCCTTATTGGCCAAAATATACCGGTATACGTCTGACAATTTTTGGGTAAATTCAGTAGCAATTTTCTGGTCTTCAGCGATAAGGGTAGTTAAGGTATTCAAGCTGTTAAACAGGAAGTGAGGACTCATTTGATTTTGCAACACTTCAAATTGTGTACGTATCTGCTGATTTTTGAGTGCTTCATTTGCCTGAATTGTACTCTTCCACTGTTCGAAAAAATAGACATTTTCATATACAGACCCAATAAAGAAAGCGGCAATAAAATTGATATCGGTAAATTGAAAAAGAAGCGCAGGGTTTGTTAAATCGGTCAGGGTTTTCTGGCCAAGAATCAGACACAAAATGGTGTCGCCGAGCAGTAGAAAAGCAGACAGCACCAGGATAGTAATCACAATTCGTTGGAAGGTTTGTCTGATTAAAGGAAATTTTTTCCTGAAGTGGATAAAAATCATAAACGCACCATTCCAAAAAAA
>CAZHZR010000294.1:0-2119 GCA_964537095.1 uncultured Roseivirgaceae bacterium | reverse complement strand
GATGCGCAGGCGGAATATCCGCTGATTGGAGCCTCAGTAATCCTCCAACATTCTGACCCAATAAAAGGTGTAATTACTGATACCGAAGGAAACTTTATTCTGGAAAATGTTCCGGTTGGGAGGCAAACGCTTACCATTCAATACATCGGATATAAAAGTATAACTGTACCCAATATACTGGTAACTGCAGGGAAAGAGGTAATTATGGAGTTAAAGCTTGAAGAATCTGTAGAAAGTCTTGATGAGGTGGTGATCACTTCCGACTCAAACAAAGATATGCCGCTCAACGAGCTGGCCAAGGTAAGTGCCCGCACTTTCAGCCTTGAAGAGGTAACCCGCTTTTCTGGAGGTAGGAATGATGTAGCGCGGCTCGCAACCTCATTTGCAGGTGTCAGCTCACCGGATGATTCGCGAAATGACATTGTAGTGCGTGGCAACTCGCCTGTAGGACTTCTTTGGCGGATTGAAGGAATACCCATTGCCACCACCAATCACTTTGCTACCCAGGGAACCACTGGCGGCCCGGTAAATGCCCTGAATACCAACCTGCTGCGAACTTCTGATTTCCTGACAGGGGCGTTTCCTGCCGAATATGGCAATGCAAATGCTGCCGTATTCGATATCAACTTTAGAAATGGCAACCCCGACACCTATGAATTTACCGGGCAACTTGGTGTATTTAGTGGCCTGGAACTGATGGCTGAAGGCCCCATAAGCAGGGAGAAAAATTCCTCGTTCGTTGCTTCATATCGTTATGGCATCGCAAGTCTTGCGGCTACAGGCACTTCCGCCGCGCCAAAATATCAGGATTTCTCTTTTAAGGTAAACCTGGGAGAATCCAAACTGGGCAAGTTTGAATTGTTCGGCATTGGCGGAACCAGCAGTATAGACTTTTGGGGTGATGAGGTGGAAGAGGATGACCTGTTTGCCAATCCCGGTGAAGATGCTTTCGTCACGAATGAACTGGGGCTGATAGGTGTAAATCATCTTTTCAGGCTCAATAAAACAACCTTTATAAAAACCGCAGTGGGCGCTTCTACCAATTATTCTGAGTATCTGCAGGATAATCTCGTTAAAAATTCAGAAAATCTGCTCATAACAAAATACCGTGCCGCCAAATCGTTTACGCGCGAAAACAGATATACTTTTAGATCAGATATCCACAAAAAATTCAGTGCAAGCTGGAAGCTGCAGGCCGGAATGTTGATTGAACGTTACGATCTTGATTTTTCCACTGCCGACCGCGATAATCGTCTAAGTATTCCAGACGCTGATAATGACGGAATCCCCGATTACTTTATCACAGTGCGGGAGGTAGATGGCGCATATACCTTGAGTCAGTTTTTTGCGCAGGCAGAACATAAAATTAACGACGACCTGAGCTTTACCTTTGGGGTGCACAGCCAGTATCTGAACTACACAGAAGACTTTGTTTTGGAACCGCGCGCCGCAGTTAGCTGGCAGATGCGTCCTAACCAGCGATGGAGCCTGGGTTATGGCTACCATGCGCAGACAATCTCCACCCCTATATTATTCTATCAGGAAGAAATATCGCCTGGTGAGTACAGGCAGAGTAATAAAAATTTGGATTTCATAAAAAGCAATCACCTGGTACTGGCCTATGACAGAAATCTGGGAACAAACTGGAGGCTGAAGGCAGAAGCTTATTATCAGCATATTTTCGATGTTCCTGTGGAGCGGGTATCCAGCAGCTATTCCGTGCTGAACGAGGGTGCAGATTTTGTTTTTCAGGAAAAGGGATCGCTTGTAAATGAAGGCATAGGCACCAACTACGGACTAGAGCTAACCGTGGAAAAGTTCTTCAGCAAGGGTTATTATGCTTTGCTGACCACTTCACTGTACGAGTCTACCTATGAAGGTAGTGATGGCATAGAACGCAGCACGGCTTTCAATAATAACGTGGTCTTCAACACGCTGTTTGGAAAAGAATGGAAATTTGGACAGGAAGGCAGCAATGCATTTACCTTTGACACCAAATTCACCACTTCTGGCGGCAATCCCTATAGTCCGGTAGACCTGGTAGCTACCCGTGCCAACGCCGGTCGGGAGGTAAGAAGAGACGACATTGCCTTTTCGGAAAGGTATGAAAACTATTTCA
>CAZHZR010000293.1:0-4054 GCA_964537095.1 uncultured Roseivirgaceae bacterium | reverse complement strand
TATCCTCTTAATTTTTCTTCAATAGATTCGATAGTTTCCGCTAATTTTTCCCACTTTGTAGTAGCGGATTTCAGAGAGGCTTCCAGTGTATTGTAAATCTCGTTTTCTTTGACCAGATTATCAGGATTTCCAAAAACTTCAGGCTTGCTTAGCACCTCTTCCTGCGCTGTTTTTTTAGCCTCTAGCTGTTCAACTTCCTCCTCTATTTCTTCTAACAATTTCGATTGTTTTCTGAGTTCATTCTCCAACTGCCTCCTTTCCTCCTTTTGTCCTTCTTGTGGGGGTTGTTTGGTCAATTCTTTTTTAGGCGCTATGTTTTTTTGCTCCTGCTCAGCTTGTATGCCGCCGGATTTTTCTTCCTGTTTCTTTTGCCAATATTGGAACTCCTCATAAGTGCCGGGATATTCTTTTATTTCCTGATCCTGGATATACCAAATCTTATTTGCTACCTCAGATATAAAATAACGGTCGTGCGAAACAATTACAAAAGTACCTTTGAATTGTTGCAGCGCCTGTATCAGAATATTCACCGACTGCATGTCGAGGTGGTTCGTAGGCTCATCCAAGATAAGAAAGTTGGATTCAGAGATCAGCGTTTTCGCCAGCGCTACCCTGGATTTCTCTCCTCCTGAAAGCACTTTAATCTTTTTGAAGACATCCTCGTCACTAAAAAGGAAGCATCCGAGCACACCTCTCAATTCTGTTTCCGTTTTTGCACTACCAGCCTGCTTTAATTCCTCTAATATTTCGTTGTCGACTTTGAGGGATTCAAGTTGATGCTGGGCATAAAAGGCCATGTTTACATTATATCCAAGCTTTCTTTCGCCCTCAATATTTTCATCGCCGGCAATTACCCTTAGTAGGGTGGATTTTCCTTTTCCGTTAGCGCCAATCAGGGCAATCTTATCGCCATTTTCAATGAGTGCAGATGTATTCTTCAAAATCACCTTATCGCCGTATGCTTTGCCAATTTTATCCAGGGTCACGATGAACCGTCCTGCTTTTTGTTTAAAATCAAAGCGGAAGTTGACCGATGCATTTTCATCGATCACGTCATCGATCCGGTCCAGTTTTTCCAGCGACTTAACACGTGATTGTACCTGGCGCGCTTTTGTTGCTTTTGACCTGAATCGCTCAATGAATTTTTCGGTCTGCTTAATTTTCGATTGCTGATTCTCAAAGGCGTTTTTTTGAATCTCAGTTCTTAAAGCTTTTTCCTCCAGATAGAATGAATAGTTGCCCGAATAGACGTTCAGCTGTTGTGAAGAAACCTCTACAATAGTTTCAATAGTGTTGTCCAAAAACTGTCTGTCGTGCGAAACAACAATTACTGCACCTTCATAGGATTTGAGGTAGTTTTCTATCCATTGGATAGATGGCAGATCCAGGTGGTTCGTAGGCTCATCCAGCATCAATAGAGAAGGCTTTTCCAATAGTAGTTTGGCCAGCATTACCCGCATGCGCCATCCGCCGGAAAATTCCTTGAGTGGACGTTTCAAATCATCGGTATTAAAACCTATTCCTTCCAGAATTTCTTCTGCTTTGGCCTGCATGGTATAGCCGTCCAGGGCTTCAAACTGCTCCTGTAACCTGGTGAGTTTCGTTACCAACTTGTCGTGATAATTTACTTCCATTTCATGGAGCGTTTTATCAATCTGATGATGAATATCAACGGCCTCTTTAAAAGCTTCCATGGCTACATCCAGGATGCTGTCTTCAGATTGGTAGGAAAGCAGGTCCTGATTTAAAAAACCCAAAGTGCAGTCATTGCTTTTGCTAATTTCCCCACCATCAGGCAGGTATTCTCCATTGATTAATCTTAGCAGCGTAGACTTTCCTGTGCCGTTCAAGCCAATTAGCCCAATTTTGTCTTTAGGTTTTAGATGTAAGGAAGCATTTTCATAAAGAGGTCTACCGCCAATAAAATAAGATAGGTTATTAATGGAAAGCATTCTTGATTTTTTTGAGACTTAACAATGATCTGCAAAGCTACATCTATATGCTGATTCCCGAAAAAAAAAGTATGTTTTTCAGAACACGCCCGAATCAATAATGAGATCTAATGAGGTGGTAGGAACATCCGCTAGTCAATGCAAACAAAAGCCTGTAGTCAGAGATTAGCTTTCCCTGTTAACATTTTGGCTCTACATTAAGAACATTTTGACCTCTGTTTATTACCTCATTCACTTTATCTTTAGGTGTTTTTTGGTGTGAATCAAAAAGAAGGTCATTTGTTTAGTTCTTGTGAAAAACGGTTGTTAAAATTGAAAAAAGCAATGAAGAATTTAAAGGTAGTATTATTAGGTACTGTTTTGTTGTGTGCGGGTTTGTTAACGGGTTGTTCTGTAAAAGTGCCCGACGAAGAAAATCGTGCGTCAATTACAGACAAAATCAGGCTAAATCAACTTGGGTTTTATCCTGGTGCCCCTAAGGTTGCAATTTTTTCAGGAAGTCCTGAGGAAGATATCTTTTACATAACGTCTCTCGATCTTAAGGACACCGTTTTTAGCTCCCGGTTTGAACAGGAGAAGCGAACCCCTTACTCTGAAAAAAGTACACGTCTGGCGGATTTTTCAGCCTTGTCAACGCCTGGAACGTTCGTAGTAGTTGTTCCCGGCTTTGGCAGATCCTATCCGTTTGAAGTAAAATCTGGCGTGCACAGAGAGCTAGCTCAGGGAGCAATCAAGGGCTTCTACTTTCAAAGAGTGTCTGTCGATATTCCGGAGCTTTATGCAGGAAAATGGGCTCGGGCAGCCGGGCATCCTGACACAGCGGTGCAGGTTCACGCTTCCGCAGCTTCCCATGGAAGGCCCGAGGGTAGCATCATATCCGCACCTCTAGGATGGTATGATGCCGGTGATTACAACAAGTATATTGTCAATAGCGGAATTACGATGGGCACCCTTTTCTCATTGTATGAAGATTTTCCGGCTTTTGTTGCTGACCTGGAAGTGTCTATTCCGGAGCAGGGGAATAGCATTCCTGATTTACTGGACGAAACCTTGTGGAATCTTCGTTGGATGTTGAAAATGCAGGATCCTGCCGACGGCGGGGTTTATCATAAATTAACGGCAGCAGATTTTGAAGGGTCGATTATCCCGGCTGAAGCAAAGGCACAGCGATATGTAGTCCAAAAGTCTACCACTGCCTCTCTGGATTATTCGGCAGTGATGGCGCAGGCCTACAGGATCTTTCAAAAATATGAAAAGAACTTGCCTGGCTTGGCAGATTCATGTTTAGATGCCTCCGTAAAAGCATGGGAATGGGCTAAACAAAACCCGGACCTTTTATATTACCAGAACAAGATGAACGAAGCTTTTGATCCGGATATAACAACGGGTGCTTATGGAGACAGGGAGGTTTCGGATGAATTCTTCTGGGCGGCTGCCGAGTTGTGGATATCGACTGGTGAAGCGCATTATTTCGAGGATGTAAAAAGTAGGATGGGGCAATACATGAAGGTGCCTTCCTGGGCGCAAGTGGAATCACTTGGTTATTATTCGCTGCTGAGACACAGAGAGAAATTAAAGGCATCTTTTCCCGAAATACTTGTGGATTTAGAAGGGCAGCTGTTTGCTTTTGCCGATTCATTGATGCAACGTGCCGGAGAAACATCCTATGCGACGGTAATGGGAGGACGTGAATCGGATTTTGTATGGGGAAGCAACTCCGTTTGTGCCAACCAAGGTATTGCGTTGATTCAGGCTTACCGGCTAAAAAAAGATGATCAATATCTGAAGCACGCGCTTTCGAACCTGGACTATCTGATGGGAAGGAACGCCACAGGATACTCTTACGTGACAGGGTTTGGTGATAAGACGCCGATGTTTCCGCACCATCGGCCATCAGAGGCAGATGGCATTGCGGAACCAGTTCCGGGGCTATTGGCGGGTGGCCCAAATCCCGGACAGCAGGACGGGTGTGATTATCCATCAAAAGTCGCAGATGAATCGTATGTAGATGCTGAATGTTCCTATGCATCCAATGAAATTGCAATCAACTGGAATGCACCGCTGGTTTATTTAGCAGCAGCCATAGAGGCGCTGCAAGAGGA
>CAZHZR010000292.1:0-4072 GCA_964537095.1 uncultured Roseivirgaceae bacterium | reverse complement strand
CTAAAGCAACCGACAAGCCACGCTCAGCCGCCATGTCACATACCTTTCTGATATTTTTAACTGCCAGCTCCCACTCTACCCTTCTTTGCTCCTGAGGAACCATTCTGGCTTTTCCAACGGCAGAATACATTGGGCCCGCCAGGAATTTCGTATCCAACTGATTACAAAGTTCGAAGCAATCCCGGATGTACTGAAAGCAAATTTCATGCACAGCAGGATCATCGTTTGTGAGGTCTCTTGTCGGTCCGAAGGCCCCGCAGACCACAGCCTCCAAACCGTTTTCCAGCAGGGCTTCTTTTACTTTCTTTCCGTCGATCAAAGCAGGATCTTCTACGGGAATTTCGACTACATCGTAACCCATCCCTTTAATTTTGGGAAATAGCGAGATTGATTCCGTTGAAAAGGGAGATGTCCATAACCAGGTGCTGACACCAAATCTTAAATTTAAACTCATATAAAAACAATTGTTATTGTAAAACTGCTGTACCTTCAGATTCTTTTGTACCTTCAGACTCCTTTTCCTTTAAAACCACCGCCTTGTAGCCTCCTTTTGATCTAAAATAGAGCATCAGCCCAATAAAACCGGCAAGCATAATAACCGGGAAAATAGCAACTGTCTGAAGTGCCTCCTTTTTGGCAATCTCCTGGATTTGCTGTAGCATGTTTTGATCTTCTACATTGGCTTCTGCTAAGGCGGCATTATTCAATGCCTGATAATCTCCAAAAATGCTGGATTTCTCTTCGGTAGCATAGGTGCTATGCAGGCTGGTATGATTTGCTGCATCGTGAGCGAGCAGATTTTTATCAATGGTTTTGTCCTGGGCAAAACCCAATATAACAGCTCCTATTACGCCCGCTGCGATCATGCCTACGCCTCCGGCAATGTTCAGCGTCAAAGCGCCGCCTTTGGGAAAACGCTCGGCAACCACTCCCAAAATAGTCGGCCAGAAAAATGTTTTACCCAATGCAAAAACCGTTGCTGCTACCAACACCATAATACCGCTGGACACAGATAAGAGCAAAAGCCCCGCACAAGCGATTACAGAACATACGGCCAAAAGACCCAAAGGGGAAATTCTGTGAATGATAGAACCTGCAAAAAATCGCAAGCCTGCCATAATACTTGAAGTATAAACCAAGATCCAACCTGCCTGCAAGCCAATATTCCGCATTTCAGGAGCCATCAGATCAGAAATCCAACTGTCTGTTCCCAGTTCTGTCACTGCAAGGGGAATCATGAGCAGTAGTAGCACGATAAAAATCGGCTGTCCAACACTGCGGACATAAAATCCAAAAACAGCGACGATTCCCAGTGTTATGAGCACGTTCATGGTAGTTGACCATTCGAAAATGGAACCAATCTGAAATACAATAAGTGCGGTAACGATTAACGCGCCCCCTACGCCTACCTGCTTCAGCATTTCCAGGTACGATACCCCCGCTTTTACCCGCTCATTCAAAGGAAATCTTCGTGCGAACATCATCACTCCATACATAAAGGTAGGCAGCAAAATAAGGATCATTTTTAATTTCCAGCTCGTTTCTGCTCCCAGCAACAAAGCCAGAATTCCTCCCAGCACCAGCCCCGCTGGCCAGCCGGCGTGCAATATGTTTAGCCACTTGGGTTTTTCACGGGGAAACATGGTAGCAACCACAGGGTTTACCACCGCCTCAACGGTACCATTTCCCAGAGCCATGATAAAAGTGGCGATATAGAGCGACCAGTAGCCGGTAGCAAAAAGCGTAAGTCCGGCCGATAAAATGTGGCATACAAAAGCAAATATCATGGAGTTTTTGTATCCCACCTTGTCGATAATAAGGCTAAACAGCACAATACTGATGGCAAATGGCCAAAGCCCCACCCCTGCTATTTCACCAATCTGGGTGTTGGTAAGATTAAATTCTTCTCCCCACTGTGGCAGGGTTAAAGCCCTTAAGATAAATCCGAATGAAGTGGTGACCAATGCCACAAAACATGCCCAAAATAATTTCGTGTCGGGCAGGTCAGGCGATGCAGCCGTGTGACCTATGGGATTTCTTTCCATGTTTGTATAAATTTAGAGTTTTAGATTCCGGAACTGAATAAGTACTAAATCGGCTTTTTGCTTTTCTCCACCTTCATGACTCCTTTCATAATCTGCCAGTGCCCAGGAAAGGTGCAGATAAAAGGATATTCTCCAGGTTCTGTTGGGGCAATAAAGGTGAGGGTATACTGCTCCTCCGGGTTTACAAGTGGCGTAAAAAACAGCACTTCAGGCATATCAGGAACGTAGTTCATTTCTGCCCCTTTTGGATCTGCCGCTAATTTATCAGATGCCCGTCCTACTTTTTCCATGGCTCCCGGTGTCGTAATCACCAGGTTATGCTGCATAAAGTCAGGATTATCAAGCACGATATCTACACGCTGTCCGGCTTCCACCACAAACTCGGTCAGGTCGAATTTCATTTCATTTTTGATGACGTTGATTTCCACCACCAGGGCCGGACCATCAGATGCGCCTTCATCGAGAGTCTCTGTCTTGTCCATATAGGTTCTCACAAAATGTTCCGCCACAGATACATCTTTAAAAATCGAATTGGTATTACCGGAAATGTCTTTTTCAACCTCATACCTCCACGTCCCTGCAAGCGATGTTCTGTTGTTTCCAACCTCCAAAACCAATTGATCAGGAGTTCCATACAAGCCGCCGCCCGATCCGTGGTCCTGAACCCTTATCGCAACCACGTTCCGGCCTGCCTTCAAAACACCTGCCGGCACATCGTACTCCCGTAGCTTATCGTGGCCTTCTGTTTCACCCACTTTAACGCCGTTGACATAGGTAATATCTCCATCATCAACAGGTCCGAGGGATAGTTTAGCAGCTTTACCGGCGGCATTTTCGAATAACTCAATATTTTTCCTGAACCACACTACACCATCCATTTCCAGTCCGGCAGCTTCGAAAAATTGAGGCAATTCCATTGTTTTCCATTTGGATTCATCCAGATCGTAATCTTCTCTTGATTTTACCTCTGTGGAAGGATCATAAGCAGGGTTGTCTGCCCTGAAAGCAGCCAAGAACGGACTGGAATGGTGCTTTGCAGCAGCATACACTGCCTTGGCCATCCAGGTGTCGTTGGCGGTTTCCTCATCCTGGCTCAGCTTATACAAGGTTTTTCCAACAGCCTCAGATGGTCCCGCCTCCGCCAAATAAAGAACTACAGCAAGCCGAACATTAGGATTTTCATCATTCACAACACCCGATTTGGCAATTGCCTGCTCAGCCCAGGGCGCATGAGGCAGCATTTGTATGGCAGCCTTTCTAACCTCCGATGCAGAATGATTTAAAGCACCTTGTAGCAACTGGCGTGCGTCTTCAGATTCCAGCCCACCAAGGCCGTGAATGGTCCATAAGGCATGCAGGGCTGCAAAATTATTTCCCTCCGCATTTGTCTTAGAATTTTTAACCAACTTCTTCAATTCCGGAAGTACATCTTTCTCAGCTCGCTCCACCAAAAGTCGTTGTGCTGTGAGTCGCCAGAATAAATTATCATGCTCCAGGGCATCAATTAAAGCTTCCGGCTTGTCTTTGTCTAGCGATAAGGGTTCATATTCCTCCGCACCTTTGTAAACCACTCGCCAGATCCGGCCGTGTGATTTATCCCGAAGTGGGTTTTCATAAGCATTTCCCGCACCATTTTCGGCATCAAATCCACCACGTTCTGCAGAAGGCGTTGGGTTGTGCTGAATAATGAAATTATACCAGTCCAGCACCCAAACGGCGCCATCAGGCCCCGTTTTTGCGGCCACGGGAGAAACCCATTCATCTGCACTGGCAAAAAGATTGCCTCCGTCTTTTTCTATAAATCCGGCACCGTCTTTCACAATTTTAGCCATGTGCACCAAATGCCCGGTAGGCTCACATACAAAGGCTACCTGGTTCCAATATGATTTTGGGAAGCTTCGGGCGGTGTAAAAACTATGGCCCGACGCTGCAGTAAAGCCACCGAATACATCAACCTGCCGAACTTTATCGGTAATGGGTTGCATGGCATAATGGCCATCTATTTTGGCACTACCATTTGCCGGAAT
>CAZHZR010000291.1:0-4096 GCA_964537095.1 uncultured Roseivirgaceae bacterium | reverse complement strand
AAAGTGGGCAGATCAGCATCCGAAGCAGGCAAAGCAATTTTATACCTTTGCAGAAAAGCACCCTGAAGCAGCTCGTTGGTTCTACAACGAAGCAAGAGAAAATCCCCAGGCAGCCAAACAATTATTAAAGGAAGCTCGTAAAAACCCTGAAGCAGCCAAAAAAGCCTATAAAGCGGCTCAGGAAAATCCAGGGAAAGCCCGGACTGCTGTGAAGGCAGCAGAGCATAACCCCAAAAAAGCCAGGAATGCCGCAAAGAAAAGTAAAAAGAATCCCAAGGAGTAAAAAGATATTAGCCGCCGTGCGGTAAAATTTTTATAATAGATAGTGATTTAAAAAAAGACCGGAATCGATTTTCCGGTTTTTTTGTGATCAACCCGTTGTATGAAATTAAATTAATGATTTACTCCATGTTGTAAACCAGGCAACGGGTTATGAAAGATTATTCTTGCTCATTTTTTGAAACAAGTCCCAGATCACGATTCCCATACTTACTGATATATTTAAGGAGTGCTTTGTGCCGTATTGGGGAATTTCCAAACAAAGATCTGACGCGTCTACTACTCGCTGGTCTACCCCAAAGACCTCGTTACCGAAAATGCAAACTACTTTTTTTCCTGGTTCGGGCTGAAATTTTTCCAGGGAAACGCTGTTTTCTGCCTGTTCCACGCTGGCAATAAGGCTGCCTTCCTGCCTTAATTTGTGAATCAGGGCCAGGGTGTCCTCAGCATATTCCCAGTCCACAGCATCTGTAGCGCCAAGGGCCGTTTTCTGAATGTCGCGGTGAGGGGGTGTTCCGGTAATTCCGCACAAATATATTTTTTCGATTCTGAAGGCATCCGATGTCCTGAAGGCAGAACCTACATTGTTCAGACTTCGAATATTATCTAAAACTACAATTACAGGTGTTTTCTCAACAGCTTTGAATTCCTCGACAGAAATTCTGTTCAATTCTTCGTTCTTCAGTTTTTTCATTATTTTTAAAGATATTTTTCCTGACGGCTTTGGATGCTACACGCCACTGATAAAATTTTAGCTCATGAAAATACAAGTAAATCTGGAATTATAAGCCGCACATGCGAATCAGTTTAGATCCGAATTTGCTTTTGTAAGTCCTTCAAAGGAACGCATTCAAAAGCAGATTGTCTCTTCCGAAAAGAAGGGACCCGCATCTGATGGTTTTTCGATGTGGTCCTGGATCTAATAATTTTCAGGGCACAAACATACTCTAGATGTTTAAAATATAACTAAATTCGGAGCATTTATCTTCAATGCGTAGCAAAGAGCCAGAGCGAAGGCTTATAACGATGGGCTAAGGTGATTAAAGGCGGCCATACTCGACGCCGTTTTATGTATCCGAAAGAGCCAAGTAATAGGTAGAAAATATTTTAAACGCGATCGCTCATAAATTAGGTTTTATTATCAAAAAATCCCACAGGTAAGGCAAAGGAATGGCAAAAACGAAAGTGACGAAAGATACTACCGAAACACCCTTGATGAAGCAATACAATGCGATAAAGGCTCGTCATCCGGGAGCTTTATTATTGTTCAGGGTGGGTGATTTTTACGAAACATTCGGCGAAGATGCGGTTAAGGCCAGCAAAATCCTGGACATAGTGCTTACAAAACGTGCCAATGGGTCTGCGTCGCATATAGCCTTAGCGGGATTTCCACATCATTCTTTAGATACCTATTTGCCAAAACTGGTAAGGGCCGGAAACAGAGTAGCCATCTGCGACCAGTTGGAAGATCCGAAATCGGTCAAGGGCATTGTGAAACGGGGAGTTACAGAATTGGTAACGCCAGGACTGTCCTTTAACGATAACGTACTTGAAAAGCGCCAGAATAATTACCTGGCATCCATCCACTTTTCTAAAGAAGAGTATGGCATTTCTTTTCTGGACTTGTCTACCGGTGAGTTTCTGGTAGCGCAGGGGTCTGCACAATATGTGGAAAAATTGCTGCAAAGCTTTCAGCCCAGTGAGGTGATCTACAGCAAGAAGAACCGGGATAATTTTCAGCAGATTTTAAAAGAAAAATTTAACATCAATTGCCTGGAAGACTGGGTCTATCAGTACGACTACAGTTATGAAAACCTGATCAAGCATTTTGATACAGCCTCTCTGAAAGGTTTTGGGATTGAAAATATCCATGATGGGATAATTGCAGCGGGTGCGGTTTTATACTATTTAAAGGAGACAGAACATAGAGAGGTAAAGCATATATCTTCCATCAGCAGGATTGAAGAAGACCGTTATGTTTGGCTTGATAAATTTACAATCCGGAACCTGGAGCTGCTGCAAGCCCAACTGGATGGAACTCCTTTAATAGAGATTCTGGATCAAACCGTGACACCCATGGGTGCCCGGCTGATGAAGAAATGGCTGGTGCTGCCACTGAAGGAGAAAATTACTATTGAAGAGCGGCATAAGGTAGTGGAGGCGCTGATCGGCAATAATAAGTTGCTGGAAACTATTCTTCAATATCTGAGACAGATAGGCGACCTTGAGCGCTTGATCTCTAAGGTGGCGGTGGGTAGAATTAATCCCCGCGAAATGGCGCAGCTTAAAAAAGCATTAAAACACACAATTCCCATCAAAGAAGCCCTATCGGCATCGGGAGTGAAACCCCTGCAAAAGATAGCAGACCAAATTAACCCTTGTCAGTTTTTGCTGGACAAGATTGAAAAGGAGTTGAGGGAAGATCCTCCTATGCTTATTCATCAAGGAAATCTGATCAGGGAGGGCATTGATGAAGAACTGGATGAACTCCGCAAAATTGCTTATTCGGGCAAGGACTATTTGCTACAGATTCAGCATCGGGAGGTAGAAAGGACCGGAATCAGTTCGCTGAAGATCGCCTATAATAAAGTGTTTGGCTATTATCTGGAGGTGTCGAATACACATCGGGACAAGGTGCCGGAGGTTTGGATCAGAAAGCAAACCCTGGTAAATGCAGAGCGCTATATTACCGAAGAGCTAAAAATTTATGAGGAAAAAATCCTGAATGCTGAAGATAAAATTGGAGTGATTGAACAGCGCCTGTTCACAGAGTTGGTGATCCAGGCTGCAGATTATGTGAACCACATCCAGCAAAATGCCCGTATGCTTGCTGTTGTTGATGCGCTGGCATCTTTTGCCTGCCTTGCTCAAAAAAATAATTACTGCAAGCCCTCCATCAGCGAAGACCGGGTTTTGGATATTAAAGATGGGAGGCATCCTGTGATTGAACAGCAGTTGCCCATGGGTGAAGAATATGTTCCCAATGATGTTTTTCTGGATGATGAAGACCAGCAGATTATGATCATCACCGGGCCGAATATGGCCGGAAAATCAGCTTTGTTGCGGCAAACGGCGCTTATTGTTTTGATGGCACAAATGGGTTCCTATGTTCCTGCATCCAGCGCTACGATTGGCATTATTGATAAAGTATTTACAAGGGTGGGGGCATCAGACAATCTCTCCAAGGGAGAATCCACTTTTATGGTAGAAATGATTGAGACTGCCAGTATCCTGAATAATTTAAGCGACAGAAGTCTGATTTTGATGGATGAGATAGGCAGGGGAACCAGCACCTATGACGGTATTTCCATTGCCTGGTCCATTGTTGAATACCTTCACAACCACCCAAAAATGAAGGCAAAAACCCTTTTCGCGACGCATTATCATGAATTGAACCAGTTGTGCAATGATTTTCCACGCATTAAAAATTTCAATGTGTCTGTGAAGGAGCTGCAGAATAAAATTATTTTCATGCGGAAGCTCAAAGAAGGAGGCAGTGAGCACAGCTTTGGAATTCATGTAGCCCAATTGGCAGGAATGCCCAATCAGGTAGTATTAAGGGCGAATGAAATTATGCACCACCTGGAAAAAGATAAGATCAGCAACCAGGCCGCAAAAAACCTGGAGGCGATGCCCAAACAAAATTATCAACTGAGTTTGTTCGAGGAAGACCCCAAATTTAAGGAAGTGGCGAAATTGCTGGAGGCTGTAGACATCAATACCATTTCACCGGTAGAGGCGTTGTTAAAACTGAACGAGATTAAGTTGGTGTTGAAGGGGGGGTAGGCAGAAATGTATAGAGGCTAACTGCCATGGC
>CAZHZR010000290.1:0-4101 GCA_964537095.1 uncultured Roseivirgaceae bacterium | reverse complement strand
ATTCAATAGATTACGGTTTGGCAGGAGGTATTGGTATGGATTTTCTAAGTGGAACACTTGGCCTACGTTATAATTATGGTCTTAATGAAATCGGTAAAGATGACCTGGCAGGAGAGTTAACAAAAAATTCAAAGAATTCAGTTTTATCACTCTATGTTGGGTTTCATTTTTAACAACTAGAGGATCCCCTCATGTTCAAATTAGGAAGGATAGCAGGAATACCTGATGTTATCCTTCCTTTTTACATTTAAGCCACTAAAATCCCAGTCACCATTTAACTGAAAACGCTGCCCAGCTGGCTTCATATCAATCACCAACTAAAGACAACTCCCCGCAAGAAAGTTCGTTTCGGCTCCAGGCGAGATGATTACCCTACGGAATGATCACCTTTAAATTCTGCGGATTGATTTTAATTTTAACGTGTTGTACCTCCTCGGCAATTTCCCCGTCGTACTGCAGTATTTTTTTCTTTTTGCAGGATATATTGGCTTCACGGCATTTGAGAATGATGCAGTAAGGAGAAAAGTTTATTCTCTTAAATAACAGATGAAGGAAGAGCCTTAGCGCTTTTTTTCTCGGAAATTTCTTGATGACTATCACTTCAAACAAGCCATCATCCACCAAACCTCCTGGGTTAATAGTCAAGTTGCTGCCAAACTGATTAGAATTGGCGACCGTAACCATGAACGCTTTTCCCCTAAACTCGCCATTGTCTGTTGTTATTTCATAGTAAGAAGTTTTGTACTTGTAAAACTCTTTTATTGTAAATCTCATATAAGAGAGCAATCCACGCGAGCTGCCCTTGTTAAACAATTTTACGATGCGAGCATTAAAGCCGATGTCGCAAAGGTGTAAAAAAAAATGCCCGTTTGCGGTGAGCGTATCGATTGGCCTGGCGTTCGACTGAAACAACAGGTTGAGCGACTTTTCAGGATTGTTTTGCGGAATGCCCAGGTCTTTGGAAAGCCCGTTCCCGGATCCCATGGGAACAATTCCCAACACTAGTTCTGTTCCCGCTATAATTTTGGACACAAGGTTTACGGTACCATCTCCCCCAACCGCGACCACGACCTCCGGATCAAACTCCCGGATAGCTGTTCTGATTTCCTGCTCATCTTCGCCCCCGGTTGTCTTTAAAGTGAGTTGTTGGAGCTTATGCTGTTCAGAAAAGGTTTGGATTTGTTCAAGGATGTTGTCCTTATCTCTGTCACCCGAAATGGGATTTACAACAAAAAGATATTTTGTATAATATGTTCTATTCCCGGCCATGAGGTGATTAAAGTCTTAGATTATATCAATGCCTTTCAGGTAATATAAGTGTAACTACTCTGGTATGAACGCATTAGAATAGATTCTCCTGTTTTTAAAAATTTATGGCATAGGGAAGAATAAAGAAGAATTTCACATACGATCAACTCTCTTCCTTGTCCAGGGAGGAGATTATGAGGTGGTTGTTATAAAACATGTGTAATTCTTCTTTTTCGTGCACCTGAGTAGTTACATAAAGTCAAGCTTCCAAAAAATTACCTCACTTAAGTTTCTTTTAAAAATATTGAGAGATTCTAGGCTCCAATATCACCAAAGTTGGAAAGCAGATATTGGTAGCCAAAATGCATTTTCCTGTCGAATATAGATATTTATTGCTGATAATTGATTAAAGATTCCTATAAAATAAAAGCAAAATCACAAATAATCTGGAATACTCTTTATATTTGAATTTACATCTAACTAAATACCCATTACAAAGTTTAGTATCATATTTCTGCTGGTAGCATTAGCTGCATTTTATTTGGTAGGCCTGTCACCGGAAGAGTACTGGATACTTGGATTTATCGGGTACAGTATTCCTTTTTTATTGCTTATTCACGGTTTTCTTTTTGTGTACTTCCTGCTAAAAAAGAGCTGGAAAGTGATAATTCCAATTGCGGTTTTTGTGGTAGGGTGGCCTCACATAAGGAGCACTGTACAATTTACATCTCAAGCGGAACTTGAAGATAAATCCATATTAAGAGTTGTAAATTATAACGCCCGGGTGTTTAATGTCTATGCTCATCTGAAGGGGTTACAGGAAGAGGCTCCCTTGCGTATGATTGAATGGTTGACGACCCAGGACGCAGATGTAATTTGCCTCCAGGAGTACTATGATGATAGTTCATCTGATATGTTTAACATCAGTCAAAGAATCTTCAAGGCAGGTTATAGGTATAGTAATGTAAAAGCTAATAAAGAAAACCGGATTGGGGCAAAGTTTGGTCTTGCAATTTTTAGTAAATTGCCAATTAGTAATAGGGGAAGCGTGTCGTATGGTGATGACCAAAAGAATGAAGGCATATACATAGACGTGCTTTACAATGCGGATACATTACGAATTTACAATACGCACTTTTTTTCAATGAAGTTAAGGGTTCAGGAATTAGTGAAAGAACAGAAGGAAATAAGGAAATTGGTAAAATTGAAAGAAACCCTGAGACGCATCAAACAAGGTTTTGTAGCTCATTCTAAAGAAACTGATATCTTGAAAGACCATGTTCGGAATAGCCCATATCCTGTGATTTTAACAGGCGATTTCAATGACGTTCCTTATAGTTATACCTATTTAAGTTTTAGGGATTTTATGCAGAATTCGTTCGAAGAGGCTGGTACCGGATTTGGATTTACCTATAATCAATCGCCATCATTTATCAGGATTGATCATCAATTTAGCAGCTTGGATTTTGAAGTTGTAAGGCACGTGGTGCACGAAGAAATTAAATATTCTGACCACTATCCTGTTTCTGTGGATTATTCTTTCCAGGGGAGGGATACAGCAACATTTTAGCCTTGAATAAATTACACAATTGTAGGCCTGCTATTAAATATTTGCTAAGTAACAAATTATAAAAATCGAATTTACGTGACTTTTAAAGAACTTAAACTCAGTGACAAAGTATTAGAAGGTTTGTCTGCCATGGGATTCAATGATCCCACACCTATACAGGAAATGGCAATCCCACTTATCCTTGAAAACAAGGATTTAATAGCCTGCGCCCAAACAGGTACAGGAAAAACGGCCGCCTACCTATTGCCTACCCTGCATCATATCGATGAAGAAGATTCAGGATTTATCGACACATTAATCATTGCACCAACACGGGAATTGGCTTTGCAAATAGACCAGCAGGTGGAAGGTTTTGCGTATTTCGTGCCAGTGAATTCTATTCCGGTGTACGGTGGGGGAGAGGCTGCATCATGGAATCAACAGAAGGAAGCATTGTCACAGGGGGCTAATATTGTCATTGCTACGCCCGGTCGCTTGATTGCACATTTAAATCTCGGATATGTGGATGTAAGCCACGTGAAGCGCTTGATCCTCGACGAAGCAGACAGGATGCTGGACATGGGATTTCATGATGATATCATGAAGATAATCAACATGCTCCCTAAAAACAGACAAACCCTTCTGTTTTCTGCTACTATGCCTCCTAAAATCAGAACATTATCGTCAAAAATTCTAAAAGATCCGCTTGAGATAAATATTGCGCTCTCAAAACCGGCAGAGGGTATCCTACAGGGAGCGTTCAATGTCTACAACCAGCAAAAAATTCCTCTGATAAAAGAATTAATACAAGGAAAGGAAAACGAACTGCCGAGTATCATTATTTTTTCTTCCACCAAGATGAATGTTAAAGTGCTGGAAAAGGAAATTAGCAAGCTGGGATTTTCTGCGGCAGCTATACATTCCGACCTGGAGCAGGCTGAAAGAGAAAAAGTATTGATGAATTTCAAGAACAAGAAGACACAACTACTCATTGCTACCGATATTGTGTCGCGAGGCATCGACATCGACTCAATTAGTTTGGTCATAAACTTTGATGTACCCCAGGACGCTGAAGATTATATTCACAGGGTAGGCCGAACCGCCAGAGCTGCTTCTACCGGTATTGCTATCACGCTGATCAATGAAGAAGACCAGTTTAAATTCTCAAAAATAGAAAGTCTGATTGGAAAAGAAATAGTAAAAGCTTCCTTACCACCTCATTTTGATGAAGGTCCTGTATACGACCCGATCAAGAACAGAAGCAAAGACAAGAAGTTTGGCGGTGGAAGGCAGAAAGCCTATGG
>CAZHZR010000289.1:0-4115 GCA_964537095.1 uncultured Roseivirgaceae bacterium | reverse complement strand
TACCTTTGATAAGAACCTGCAACACCAGCAGAACTTTCAAAAATATACTATCCCTGTTTTGGTGCTCAACGCTTCCAATAATACCTATCAGACTCTTAAGGATCTGGTGCCAAAAATTAAGGAAGTACTGAGTGGGGGCATCGAGCCTGGTGGGACAGAAGTAAAATAGCCTAGTTCCCAGACAATATCTTAACTCTTCAGAGTCCCATTTTAGGAGATCTAAGTGGATACCTTATCGGCAGGGGATTGTCACACTCGGTGGTTTGTTGAGCAGAAATAGCCTCACCAGCCACGGCATCAATTTTGACGTAGTTTTGGAGAGCCCGTTACAGATGGCGGTAATCGACAGGGTACTTCATTCTTAGCCCCCTTAGAGTATCTCTTTTTCAGAGGGTCTGACAAACCGAGTTTAACCACCTTCCCTCAAGCCACACCCAGCTTTTTAATATGGGCCAGATGCGAACCAATGGCTTTCAGTACAGTAGGATATTCATGATAGGCAATATTGAACTCCTGACAGGTTTCTTTTACAAACTGATTGATCTTTGGGTAGTGAACATGGCTTATCCTTGGGAATAAATGGTGTTCCACCTGAAAATTCAACCCACCTAAAAGCCATGATACAAGCTTGTTTTTCGTTGCAAAATTAGCAGTAGTATTAATTTGGTGTACAGCCCATTCACTATTTATTTTGTTGGTTTCCTTATCCGGAGAGGGAAATTCTGTTTCCTCAACCATATGCGCCAACTGGAAAACTACACTAATGGTGATGCCACAGACGAAGGCAGCTACACCAAAACCCAGCAAAGCAGTCCAACCGACAACTGCAATCGGAATTACCAGATATACACCAACATATACAGCTTTAGTAAACCAGAAAATGAAATGTTCCTTCCTGCTCAGATCCTTCGTTACTTTTCCTGTAAAATACTTTTCAAAATCCTGGTAAAAAATCCATGCTACATAAGAGATGCCATACAAAAAGACGCAGTATAAATGCTGGAATCTGTGGAACCAGTATTTAGGCTGGTTTGGGTGCAATCGCATAAAATGCTTCACCTCAATATCAAAATCCATCCCATCGATATTGGTATAGGTATGGTGGTTGATGTTGTGTTTGATTTTCCAGAAGTGAGAGTTGCCGCCCAACACATTAAGCGAATAGGCAGAAATATTATTCAACCATTTCTTTTTTGAAAAGGATTGATGTCCGCCTTCGTGCATCACATTAAAGCCAATCAGAGCAAAATTAAGACCCAATAGAGCACAGAGTAGAAGAGCAAGCCATCCAACCGGGGTAAAAAACACCAGGATCACATATAACACAATGGCAGAAGTGACTTGAAATATACTTTTAAAATACAATTTCCCGTTGCCAGAGGTAGTGATTTTATTTGCTGCAAAGTAGTCGTCAACTTTATTTTTCAATGATTTAAAGAAGGGACTCTGGGTATTGTTGAAAGTTATCTTGGACATAAAAGGGAAATGGTCGTGCGTAGTCAATGAATATGTTCGAAATAAGGTTCCAATATAGCTCTTAAATAAGCATACTATTATTTAATTATGCCCTTAATATTACAAATTTGCCGGGTAAATTGTTTTGATAATAATAAATCGCCGGGCGTAATTAATTATAACGCTTATGTATTTGCTTCAGACACTTGTAATTTGCTTCTCCAGCTATTTTTCCGAATTTTCGCCCAAATTTAAAATGCTTTTTCGAGTATAAGGTATTGTTCGGCAATAAAAATAAGATATTTACTTGCAAATTCTTACAGGGAAACGCTGGTTCCTTTCAACGGCAGTACTTATTCGCGCAATAAATTACCGATATTGGAGAGGTAAATCTGCTGGTTCTATGAAAAATATCTTATATCCACTTCTTGTCATTTTTTTCTTTATCTGTTCGCCGGTCTTGGCCCAGGTTGATTTTACCGCGAATGATATTGTCCCGGAATATAGTTCAGGTTTCAGGTTTGGAACCAACATGGGCGGCCAAATGGGAAAATGGGATGATTTTAAGTTGGCAACATTAGCCGCCGGATCGGAAGAAAGCGGCGTGGCAGGCGCAGGATGTAATAGCTTACGCCTTTCATTGCCCCATCAATTTCTTGAAACCTGGGGTTACGAAATAAGAGAGAAAACCTTTTTGGACTATCGCGACAAGCTGGGAATGAGCGAACAAACCGTTTTCCTGGGAACGCCCGCAACTTCAGACAGAGACACAAAAGTATATTGCAGTGGAAAGGAAAACTCGAAACTTTTCAAAAACTTGTACGAGCCGATATGGGATAATGGAAAAAATGGTACACCTGTAAACGATAAGAACATATTTGCACTTTACGTATACAAAACCGCTAAGACCTATGGGGAAACCGTTCGGTTTTGGGAGATTTTCAATGAGCCGGACTATACCAGCTCTGATAAAGGATGGCAACCTGCCACCGCGAATGATAGCTGGTGGAAACGAGACCCTGCTCCCTGCGAGCTGAATAATATGCTGGCTCCGGTTCAACATTACATCCGATCGCTAAGAATAGCCTATGAAGTTATAAAATATGTGGACCCCGACGCCTTTATTGCTGTCGGAGGTATAGGGTATGAGAGTTTTTTAGATGCCATTCTGCGAAATAGCGATAATCCTGATGGCGGAAAAATCACCGCTCAATATCCTCTGAAGGGAGGGGCCTATTTTGATGCGCTGAGTTATCATTCTTATCCTATGTATGAAACGCGTGAATACACAAATGGCAAGTGGGTGCCCATGCGGCATTCTGACAAAGCCGTAGAGGTATTTATAAATAGCAAAAACAGGAAGGAACAAGTTTTATTTGACCATGGCTATGACGGAAGCAAATATCCCCGCAAGCGTGTAATTGTAACAGAAACCAATGTTCCCCGAAAAGCATTTGGCGATTATATTGGATCTGAAAAGGCACAGTACAATTACCTTTCTAAAATCATTATCAAAGGGCAGCAAGAGGGAATTGACCAGATACACACCTATAAGCTGGTGGATTCGAAAAATGCCAGCGGTCCGTTTGACGTTACAGGATTTTATAGCCATCTGGAAAATGTAAATCCATTCCAGCAAAAAGAAAATCTTTCTGCAGTGGCGACTCGAAATACCATGCAGCTCCTGGATGGTTATCGCTATTCCAATTCCAGAACCAAAGCTTTAAAGTTGCCGGAAAATGTCGACGGAGCAGCTTTCTCAAAAGATGGCGAGTTCATTTACGCACTCTGGGCAAAAACAAAACAAGATAACAAAGAAGAGTCCAGCGCAAGCTATACTTTTCCGGCGGCCTGGATGGTGGAGGGATTCAAAAAATACGACTGGAATTATACCGTTACTAAAAAGAGCGCCGACGGCACAGGCGGAAAAGTGCAGTTGAATGCATCACCTGCATTTTTTGTCTTAGAGAGCGATTACGTGTTGGGAGTAAATGACGCGGAAGATCAGGGTTTAGTTATTTTTCCGAATCCTGCCACAGATCAGTTGACCATCTCCATGAAGCAAGGTGCAAAATCTTTGCAACAGGGAGCTATCTATAACGTTCAGGGACAGCGGGTTCAAACATTTAAAATAGATCAGGCAACCGAAAACCAAATCTTAGATCTAAATTTGGCCTCAGGACTGTATTTCATCAGGATGGAAGGCAAAAGTCAGCAGTTTGTGAGGAGGCTGATTGTGAATTAAGCTGAAACGGCAATTTTGGCTTGCTTCTTCTATTAGCCATTGACGCAAGACTTAAATTTACTATCACCATTCATGGATATCATCACACATACTTTGTCAGGAGTGGCTATTGGCACGGTGGCGATCAGTTATGCCAACAAAAACATCAGGGGCAAAATAGGACTGATTGGAATATCTGCTTTCGCCGCCGCTTTGCCTGACCTGGATGCGATCAGCCTTTGGTCAAGATTTGACGCCACCATCGGGAGCATATTTGGTCTACGCAATCCGGGCAATGAAATTTACTTTTCGAAATTCTGGTACTCGCACCATGCCTTTTTGCACTCCATCGCTGCCGGTATCCTATTTGCTATGCTGTTGTTTCTAATTTATCACCTTGTAAAAACCCGAAGAAAATATTCAAATTCAACGATTG
>CAZHZR010000288.1:0-4143 GCA_964537095.1 uncultured Roseivirgaceae bacterium | reverse complement strand
GAACGGTAAGTTTCATCATCAACGATGGAAATCTTAACAGCAACATCTTAACCCGTAACATCAATATTATACCTGTCAACGATGCGCCGGAATTGACTGCGATAGAAACCATAGCACATCATTTTACAGAGGGAGATCCGGCAACTTTCATTTCGCTTCAACTCGAAAATAAGGACGTAGACAATGCGATGCTCTCAGGAGCGGTAGTGGAAATTTCTTCCAACTACTTAGATTCTGAAGACGTGCTCACATCCATCGACGCCAATGGCATCATCGGAAGTTGGGATGCTGCGCTTGGCAGGTTAACACTGACGGGTATAGCAGCTCTGGACGATTATCAGGCAGTGCTAAGAACTGTTGCCTATCAAAATGTCAACAACGATAAACCTTCTGAATTGGCCCGAACAGTAAGTTTCACAGTAAATGATGGAAGTCTCTTTAGCAATGTTGTCAGCAGGGAGATTATCATCATCCCGGTAAACGATGCACCTGTAACAGCTGCAGATGCTGCTACAACGGACAAAAATGTTGCTGTTGCCATTCATGTACTTCAAAATGATTTGGATGTGGAAGGCGATGCCCTTCAGGTTTCCGCCGCAGCAGTAACGCCACCTGCACACGGAACACTGGTGTTAAATGCCGATCAGACTTTCACCTATACGCCTGATTTTAATTTCTTCGGCAATGATTCTTTCGTCTATGAGGTATGCGATGATGGTTCGCCGGTAGAATGCGCTACTGCCATTGTAAACATTACCATCAACTATAAAAATTATCCTGCTGTAGCACTTGACGACTTTGTGGATACAAAAGAAGACGAAGCGCTGGTAATCGAAGTACTGGCAAACGATTCTGATCCGGATCTGGATGAGATCACCGTTTCTCCAACTCTGGTTTCGAAGCCTAAGTTCGGGAAACTAGAATTGGCTGACAATAAATATACCTATACTCCCAACCTTAATTATAACGGGCGCGACGCTTTTCAGTATGAAATTTGTGACAACGGCACGCCTTCTATCTGTGTGACAGCGACAGTTGATATTTATGTGGAACCCGTAAATGATGCACCCGATCCTGCTGATGACGCTTATAAAAACAAAGACGTAATCGCTGAAATATGGGGCAATGTTCTGGAGAATGACTACGATATCGAAGCAGATCAGCTTTTTGTTTCATTAGAGAAGTTGGTACACCCAAGAAACGGCCAACTTACCATGAACGAAAACGGCGACTTTTCTTACCTTCCGAACCCTGGTTTCTTCGGGGAAGACAGGTTCGAGTATTTCGCCTGTGATGACGGAGAGCCATCTTTATGCACCAAGGCCATGGTTTCTCTCCTGGTTTCTTCCGGCGTTCCAAAAGGTTTTTCGCCCAATGGCGACAATACCAATGATGAATGGATCATTACTGGCCTGGACGAATTTCCAATGAACAGGGTAGTGGTTCTCAACAGGTATGGTGATTCAGTATTTGAAATAAACGGCTATGACAATGCCTCGCGGGTTTGGAGAGGAGAATCAAACAAGGGATTAAAAATGGGAGGAAGTGACTTACCTGACGGTACTTATTTCTATGTGATTGACTTTGGAGATGGAAAATCAGTGGAGAAGGGGTTTATTATTATCAAACGATAAATGAAGCAGCGATTGAACCGGTATTGTTTTGTTCTGATATTTGGGCTATTGCCCTGGGTCTCGAAAGGTCAGCAGCAACCCATGTATTCTCAGTACATGTTTAATGGCATGGCGCTGAATCCTGCATACGCCGGAAGTCATGAGTCCCTTTCTTTAACAGCCATTTCTCATCATCAATGGGTGGGCATTGAAGGGGCGCCTTCCACCCAGACGTTCACCGCCCATTCACCAGTAAAAAACGAGCGCGTAGGACTCGGTTTAATCCTCATGAGGGACAAGATTGGAGTCACAAATCATTTATCAGGCACCTTTGCTTATTCTTATAAAATTCCTCTGAGAAAAGGAACTTTGGCTGCAGGCCTTCAGGCTTCTTTTAACCAATATGCAATAAAATACAGCGATGTGCATATTGACAATGATATTGCTTTTGGCCGGGATGATGTGTCAAAGGTTTTGTTGAATTTCGGCACAGGCTTGTACTATAGCACAACCCGGTTCTATGCCGGTTTTTCAGTGCCTCAGCTAATGGCGAACAAAATTGAAGATGGCGAAACAGGGTCATCCGTAAATCTGGTGAGGCATTATTTCTTTACTTCGGGTTACGTGTTTACATTAAACCGCGATTTAAAACTCAAGCCGAATGTGCTGTTAAAAGCAAACGAAGGCTCACCACTTTCTGTTGATCTCAATACGAACCTGCTGATCAGAGATGTACTTTGGTTAGGATTGTCCTACCGATCATTCAATTCCTGCGCTTTTCTCCTGGACATACAAGCCACGGATCAATTTAGATTTGGCTATGCCTATGATTTTCCTTTTGCTTCTAAAATTACAGGTTGGAATTCAGGTTCGCATGAATTTATGCTGAGTTATAATTTCACCTTTTCAAAAAACAGAACCTTTTCGCCCCGCTACTTCTGATGGATAAGATGAATTTAAGTGCTCGAGTTACCGGGTTATTATTGCTTTTGTGGATGTTGGGCATGGAGAATGCCCTCGCTCAGCAGGGAAATGTATTTACAAATTTTAAAAGCACCATAAGCCGGGCTGATCAACATTTTGAAGACAACTCTTTTGTGTCTGCTATTGCGCTTTACAAAGCTGTGCTTGAAAAGGATCCCGGCAATAATTATGTTAAAATAAAAATTGCCAGGGCCTATAAAAAGATAAATGATGCCACGGAGGCCGAAAATTGGTTCAGGGCGGCCATAGAAAACAATTCCTATGCGGAACCCCTTGATCAATTATATTTCGCACAGGTTTTGATGACCAATGGAAAGCACCAGGAAGCAAAAAGCTGGCTGGTGAAATATACGCAAGTCAAAAAGGACATCCGCGCGTTGAACAACCTTTTGGGTATAGAGCAGATGGAAATGTTTTTCCAGGATTCTGCATCCATATCTGTACAGGACGCAGGTGTTAACGCTGCAGGAAATGACTTTTCGCCGGTCTTTTTTGATAGTTCGCTGATTTTTCTTTCCAATCGTGAAAAGTTTAGCCCAGTGAAGTACATCAATACCTGGTCTGATAACGGGTTTTATGATGTTTACAAATCTGATCTGAAAAACGGGATAGCTACGTCCCAGCCAAAGATTTTCAATAAGAGTATTAATTCGAAATTTCATGAAGGCCCGCTTGCGTTCTACAACAATGGCCGGAACATGATCTTTACCCGCAGCATCGACCTGAAAGTAACTAAAGGCGGTAGCGGTAGTGTTCTGGGTCTGTTTATAGCCGAACGCTCCACAGACAACGAAAACTGGGAAAATATTGAAGCTTTTCCCCATAACCATACCGAATACTCAGTTTTTCACCCTGCCATCAATGAGCGGGGCGACACACTCTATTTTTCTTCAGAAATGCCTGGTGGCTACGGTGGTGGAGACATCTACCGGAGCATCAAAGAGAAGGGCATTTGGACCAAACCGGAAAATATGGGCAGCCAAATCAATACAGAAGGCAACGAAATATTTCCTTATTCACAGGCTCAAACGCTCTATTTTAGTTCTGACGGTCACGCGGGCTTGGGTGGGCTAGACATTTACGAAGTTGAGCTAAGTAAAAACAAGCAGTTGCAGGTGCTGAATATGGGTTATCCCTTGAACAGTACCTATGACGATTTCAGCATTGCATGGCAGGAAAGCCCGATGAGAGGTGCCATAGCCTCAAACAGGCCCGGTGGTGCTGGCAGTGACAATATTTACTTTTTTCAGCGGAAGGTAGCGTCTCATCAGCAAATAATAGCAGTAAGGGGGCGGGTAATCGATAAAACCACGCAGGCTGCTGTACAGGATGCCCTTGTTTATGTTATAGATGAAGAAACCGGCGATGATTATTCTCTAAAAACAGATGAAACCGGGAGGTTCAGTTTTGAGGGCGTGGCGGGGAATAGTTATACAATTCTGGCAGATAAGGCCAATAAAAGTGGGCTGTTGTCCGGAAAGGTAATCGACGATGCGGACGAAATCATTGGAATCGAAATCTGGGGATTTCCGCCTTACGTAACTGT
>CAZHZR010000287.1:0-4151 GCA_964537095.1 uncultured Roseivirgaceae bacterium | reverse complement strand
CTCCCCGACTTTACTTCCTGACACAAAATTCTTGTGCGGCGCATCGATTCCTTCTTAAAAACGCGGGTGTTAAATTTAAAAAGATCGCCGTTCTTTATTTCCCCCAGGTGTACGAGGCCCGTATTGTCGTCATATTTTCTTAAGCACACGTTCAGATGCGGATCCGAGCTACTGGTAGCCTTTGGATTTTTCATATGTCGGCGGAGCGCTTCAAGAATATCATCAGGAAATACTAAATTGCTTAAAACAGGCTCTATCACCTCCTGAAACGTTTTTTTCCATTCGCTTCCGTGGGGTGCCACCTTTTTACCGAACCTTTTGTAGGTAACTAAGTGAGCCACTTCATGGGTATAAGTGACCAGAAAAGCAAAAGGGTTCATGTCCCCGTTTATGGTAATGGTATGGGAGTCATCGATGGGATTATATCGGTAGTCCCCGTATTTTGAATTTCTCTTCCTGGTGATCTTGAAGCGAAACTGATGGGAGACCCAAAGATCATAAGCGTAATGTACAGCATTCTCAGGAAGGTGGTTCTTCAGAAGCTGATAAAAAGCGTTTTCAGGCATTATGTCAAGCTACATCAAAAATTGGGCATAAAAAAGGGCTTTAGAATTCTAAAGCCCTTTCCTTTCATTCTAAATAGAACTACAAAGTAGCTGTAGTATCTTCCTCAGTTACTGTCTCGTCAATATCTTGCTCAATGTCTTCAGCACCTTGCTCGATATCGTTACCTGTAGCATCTAAGTCATCTTCTACCTGATCCATTTCATTCTCTAATTCGTCACCTGCATCTTCTAATCCTTGCTCTACGCTTTCAGCGTCTTGCTCAGCACCTTGTTTAGTACTATCACATGCAGTAAATGCGAATAAAAATCCGCCAACTAAAAATAACGAAAATAATTTTTTCATAATAATAGATTTTGATTTAAGGTTCAAATATAAATATTATTCAATTTCGATCAAATGTAAATGAATATATTTTAATACATCAGGAGGTATATATATTTTATCCACTATAAACTTGCCTCTACTATAGTCAAGTTTATATAATGACCTTTAAATAATTCTATTTCTTCCGGAAAAATACGCGAATAGGCACACCTGAAAAGTCGAAGTGTTCCCGGATCTTATTTTCTATAAAACGCTCATAAGGCAACTTAATGTACTGAGGCAGATTGCAAAAGAAAGCAAAAGTGGGCGTATGAACAGGTAATTGGGTGATGTATTTAATTTTGATATATTTTCCCTTGAAAGCCGGCGGAGGATAATTATCGATTTCAGGTAATATTTTATCATTTAAAGCAGATGTAGATACTTTTTTTATTCTGTTTTCATGTACTTCCATTGCTTTTTCTATGGCCTGGAATATTCTTTGCTTTTTGGTGACCGAAGTAAAGATAATGGGAATGAAATCCAGGGGCGAAATTTTCTCCTGAATTGTCTTCCTGAATTTCTCGGATGTATGGGTATCCTTTTCCACCAGATCCCACTTGTTCACCATGATTACGATCCCTTTATTATGCTTACTCGCCAATCCTATGATATTGACATCCTGCGACTCGATGCCTCTCTCTGCGTCCAGCATGATAATACATACGTCACTGTCCTGCAAAGCCTGTATAGAACGCATCACAGAATAAAACTCAATATCTTCTTTAACTTTCGACTTCTTTCTGAGGCCAGCGGTGTCTGTTAGGATGAAATCTTTGCCATACAATTTATAATGCGTATTAATGGCATCCCGGGTAGTTCCTGAAATATCTGTTACAATGCTTCTTTCTGTTCCGAGCAAAGCGTTAAGAAAAGAAGACTTTCCGACATTAGGCCGTCCAAGAATAGCGATCCGGGGAATACCTTCTTCCGGGTTTTCCGGATCCTCATGTTCAAAATGTTTAACCATTTCATCCAAAAGCTCGCCTGTGCCAGACCCATTGCTGGAAGAAATGGGAAAAACCTCCCCCAACCCCAAGCCATAAAACTCACCCACCATATATGCCTTTTCTGTCGTGTCGGCTTTGTTGGCAACTATGAATATTGGTTTTTTCGTGCCCCTGAGCACCCTCGCAAAATCTTCGTCAAGACCGGTGAGCCCTGTAGTGCAATCAACCATAAAAAGGATAACCGACGCCTCTTCTACTGCCAGTGCAACTTGCTTTCTGATGGCCTCCTCAAAAATATCTTCTGACCCGGTAACGTATCCACCTGTGTCGATCACGGTAAAATACTTCCCGATCCATTCGCCGTACCCATAATGGCGATCACGGGTTACACCGCTTTCGTTGTCCATGATTGCCTTGCGTTTTTCGATCAGGCGGTTAAAAAAAGTTGATTTTCCTACGTTTGGTCTCCCGACAATCGCTACTATATTTGCCATAAAATAATGTGAAAATTTCTAATGTATTGAATTATTAATTGTAAAAAATGCGGTGGAAAAGCTCCTGTTGCATCTTTAAATTTAAATTGTTAAATAAAATGTGTTGTCAGCCTTCGACATCAAACGCTAAAAGCGTCAGCAACAATTGGTACATTATCCCATTGTTACATCAGTAATCAACTGTTGTACCCAAATCTGTTTAAATGGATTTCTTTTTTACGCCAGTCTTCAGCTACTTTAACATGCGTTTCTAAGAACACCTGCTTTCCAAAAAAAGCTTCCATGGTTTCTCTGGCCTGAGTTCCGACTTTTTTCAGGGCCTCTCCGCCTTTACCAATTATAATGCCTTTCTGACTTTTGCGTTCCACGTAAATCTCAGCTCTGATTCGAATAATCTTCTCTTCTTCTTTAAAAGACTCGATATTTACCTCTGTACTATACGGAACTTCCTTCTTATAATTTTGAAAGATCTTTTCTCTAATAATCTCCGCTGCAAAAAATCGCTCCGACTTGTCGGTCAATTGGTCTTTTGGAAAATAAGGTGGATGATTGGGTAGATTTCTGAGGATACTCTCAAAAACCTCTGTAATTCCAATGCCTTCAAGTGCTGAAATGGGTATTATTTCCTGTACCTGAATGTGTTCTTTCCAGTAAGTCATTTTATCCAGTACCTGGCTCCCTTTTGCCTGATCGATTTTGTTGAGCAACATAATGACAGGGACGTTGGCCCTTTTTATTTTTGATATGATATCATCGTTCTCAAACTTTTCATAGATATCGGTAACATACAAAATTACGTCGGCATCCTCCAGGGAAGCATTCACAAACCGCATCATTGACTTGTGAAGGGGATATTGCGGATCAATAATTCCGGGTGTATCAGAATAAATAACCTGAAAATCATGCCCGGAGATGATGCCGAATATTCTATGTCTCGTAGTTTGCGCTTTGGAAGTGATGATAGAAAGTCTTTCCCCAACCATTTGGTTCATCAAAGTAGATTTTCCAACATTAGGTTTCCCAATAATGCTTACAAAGCCTGCTTTATGATCTTTTTCTACCATGTCTCAAAAAATATTTTACAAAGATACTTGATTTTACGATATTAATCCTATACTTTTGTATTCCCATTAGCGCAAAGCTGTTATTTGGGAACCAAAAAAGACCAACAATAGTTAAAAGATATATCGCGGGATGGAGCAGTTGGTAGCTCGTCGGGCTCATAACCCGAAGGTCACTGGTTCGAGTCCAGTTCCCGCTACTACAGAGCCTTGAGAAATCAAGGCTTTTTTTTGGTCTAATATGAAGCCCTCGATGTGAGTGGAGCAGTTGGTAGCTCGGCCATACGGCAGGCCGCTGGTTTCCCGCTTCTCGGGACACGGCAAGCCCAGCCGCGCCCCCAAGTGGTTCCCGCTACTACAGAGGCTTGAGAAATCGAAGTTTTTTCTTTTGATAATAAATACACCAGCTATGTATTTCGGCGATATCCTTTATTCTTTAAGGGATCTCAAACTTTATTAAGGCAGCACCTCAGATATCTAGAAAAGGCTTTGGCGCCATAGCAGCTTTGGCGAGATAGAGGTCTTTCAATGCTATGTAATCCCCTATTTCGTAAATTATTTCTGGCCTTACTAGTTTTTTACCGCGGCCAGTTTCATGTTCAACCCTTTTCAGGGTTGGGGAGCTGCCGTGATCTTATGTGCACGTGAAAGCCCTACGGTGGTTTTAGATGCGCATGGTATCAGCAGCTTTGTTTTGGATTCTTCACATCATTCTG
>CAZHZR010000286.1:0-4183 GCA_964537095.1 uncultured Roseivirgaceae bacterium | reverse complement strand
TTTCGTTGTAAGTGCTTGATTTTCAATGTGGGACGTACTGGATTCGAACCAGTGACCCCCTGCTTGTAAGGCAGGTGCTCTGAACCAGCTGAGCTAACATCCCTTATCTTTATTGTAACCTCTAGCTAGCGTAAGAACAACCCATAACCGCTTGTTTGTTGCGATTGGGAATGCAAAGGTATAAACCAATTTCATTATTACAAATACTTTTTAAAATATTCTTTAAAAAAAATCGTATTGATCTTGATTGGATTGTAAAACCCGGAGTCAGAATATAAATTCCTTCAACCTCCGGATAAATTTGTCAAAATTTTAAATCATTACATGTTCATAAAGCAATACAATACATTTTGTAATTTTACTTCGTGCTGAAAATTAATCCTATTTTAAGAAGAATACTTGTATTTACCACGGTCGGCATTCTCCTGTTTATAGCAACGGGAATTACTGTTACCTATGTCTTTCAGGAAAAGATAATCGCTTTGTTTGTCGCAGAAGTGAATAAACAAATCAAGACTCCTGTGAAAGTGGATAAAATTGACCTCTCTATTTTCGAAAAATTTCCTCAGCTAACGGTAAACCTTGAAAATGTTTGGATGCAGGAAGGGGTTAACAATAGTACAGAACCGCTGGCAAAAGCCAAAAAGATCTATTTTGTGCTCAGCTTGTATGAATTATTAAAAGGAAATTATCAGATCAACCAGGTACATCTGGAGCAGGCGGAAGTATTTCTTAAAATTTTCCCCAACGGATATAACAACTATACGATCTTTGATAAAGATAGCGCGGCACAAAGCGATTCTAAGTTGGGCTTTCACATCAAGAAGATCAACCTAAAAAACGTGCTTCTCAACTATTCTGATATCAAAAGAGACCAGGAATATGCACTCATAGCAGAAGATGCCACCGCGAAGCTTCTTTCAGAAAACAACATTTTTGACATTGCGGTGGATGGGGATTTCCATAGCCAGATGATCCGAATTCAGGATCAATCCTACTTCAAAGATAAACAGCTGAAGATTAAGTCTGACTTCAACTATCATGTAAATTCTGACAGCATTAATATTCTACCCTCCCAAATTTTTGTCTATAATTCGAAATTTCTGGTAGAAGGAGTGTATCATGGGGCGGATAAGAATTACGTAAACATCGATGCAATAGGTGAGAATACAGATATTCAATCCATTCTGTCCCTGATGCCGGAAAATATTTACAACAAATTTAAGGTATATAGAAGCGACGGAAATGTATACTTCTCATCAAAATTGAAGGGTAACCTATCTGAAGATAGCTCGCCCGAATTAACGATTGATTTTGGTGCAAAAAACGCTTCTTTGTTCCATCCTGATATCAAGAGGAAGTTGGAAAACTTAAACCTGGAAGGGAAATTTTATGCGAAGAAAGCAAACGACCTGAGCACCGCTACGCTATACCTCAATAATATCAATGGTAAAATGGAGGGTCGGCCCTTTAGCGGCAATCTGTACCTTGAAAATTTCGAAGATTATTTTATTCGGCTCAATATCGACGCAGAGATAGATGCGCAATCTTTATTAGAGTTCTATCCGATTGCTTCTATTAAAAAGGCTTCAGGATTGGTTGATATGGATATCAGTTTCGAAGGAAAAATTAAAAACTTACGTAAAAATAACAGTGCGGCTATTAAAACTTCCGGCGAAATTATTCTGAAAAATTTACAGTTTGAATTGGCTTCTTCAAAGCTTCCTTTTAAAGACTTCAAAGGAAGCTTTATCTTCAAAAATGATGATTTGGCTATCAGTGATTTTTCCGGATTTATCGGCAGCAGCGACTTTATGCTAAATGGTTTCTTTAAAAACATAGTCGCATATCTGATCTTTGAGGATCAACCCATTACAATAGAAGCGGATTTGAATTCAGAACTATTGGATTTTGACGAACTACTCACAGGCAATGTTACCGAAAATCCCGAGACACGGGCAGAAGGCGACCAATATTATTCCTTCAATATCTCTCCAAAGTTGGAATTGTCGTTTAATTGTAATGTTAAAGGATTGAAATTCAGGCGATTTGTGGGACAGAACATCAAAGGAAAGCTAAAGGTTAAAGACCAAAAAGCGCAGGCCACGGGTATTAACATGCTAGCGGCCGGAGGCATAATGAACCTGAACGGAAATGTGGATGCTGTCAAGGAAAATTTTATAGAAGTCAATACAGAAGCTTCGTTCGATAAAATTCACATAGACAGTATTTTTCACCTATTCTACAATTTCAACCAGGATTTTTTAATGGACAAACATCTGAGAGGTCAGATATCTGCGGAGGTAAACTCTTATATGGTCTTTGATAACAAACTCCGGTTCGACTCACGAAAGTTTCGATCCGAAGTAGGAGTAACCATTAGAAATGGCGAACTGAATAATTTTGAGCCGATGCAGAAGCTTTCAAAATTCGTAGCCGAAGAAAGCCTTTCACGACTTCGCTTTTCTGAATTAAATAATATCATTAAAATTCAGGATGAAACGATCTTCCTTCCGCCGATGGAGGTGAAATCAAACATCTCAACGATTGAGGTGAAAGGAACCCATACTTTTGATCAAAAAATAGATTATTACGTGAAGGTTCCCCTAAAAACCTTCAGTAAGAAAGACAAAGATGAGGCTTTTGGCGCTATTGAAAATACGGGAGATGGCGGCGCTAATCTGTTTCTGACCATAAAAGGAACTACTGATGTGTATGCCATCAACTACGACTCGAGGGCTGTAAAACAAAAAATCAAAGAAGATATTAAAAAAGAAGGTCAGGAACTGAAAGAAGTTTTCCAAAACAAAGGCCGCCCCGAAAAAGAAGATGTGGAATTGAATGAGGACGAATTCTTCGACTTTTAAGTTGTATAAACAGAGCCTTTAAATCCTAATCCACTTTATAAATCAAAACCACGGCATAAGCACTCACACCTTCTTCCCGCCCTACGAACCCCAATTTTTCTGTAGTTGTAGCTTTGATGGAAATGTCTTCCTGATCAATCTGCATCACCTCAGCGAGACATTGCTTCATCTTTTCGATGTGCGGGTTAATTTTAGGCACCTGGAGGCAGATGGTGCTATCTATGTTGCCAACTTCATAATTTTTAGAACGAAGCAGCGCTACTACTTCTTTCAGCAAAATTTTACTATCTACCCCTTTATATTTTGGATCCGTATCAGGAAAATGAAAACCTATATCGCGTAGATTTGCCGCCCCCAAAAGTGCATCGCAGATTACATGGACCAAAACATCTGCATCAGAGTGACCTTTTGCTCCTACATGGTGCGGTATTTTTATTCCGCCAAGCCAAAAATCGTATCCTTCCTCTAATTGGTGCACATCATATCCAAACCCTATTCGCGTTTTGATCATTTTATTTATTTTTAGTAGCTCTATAATAAAGCGTTGAACAATTTTCGGGAACCAAAATCTTATTGGCCATTTGGTGAATATCGGACGGGGAAATCTGCTGAATCAAGTCAGTCTCCTGATTTACATAATCAGGAATGCCCTGCAAGGCCGCGAAGGCGAGGTTCATAGCGCGGTTCAATAATTCTACTTCAGAAAAAACAAGCGAAGCCTCAGCCTGATTTTTAACTTTAATCAATTCCTCCTCATCTACAATTTCCATTTTAATGGCCGCAATTTCCTTATCGATTGCCTTCTCTCCATCTTCCAGGGATATCCCTTCATTGAGCTTACCTGTGACTACCAAAAGACCCGGATCAACTGAAGCAGTTACAAATGCATTCAAATTATTGAATAATTTCTCTTGCTTCACTAGTTTTTCATGCAATCTCGAGGACTTTCCTCTGCCAATAATGTCGCTCAAAAGATCTGCGACGTGGTAATCAGGAGAATAGCGGCCAGGCATATGATAGACTTTGTAAATAGCATCTAAAGGAACATCTGCCTCTATTTCTTTAAACCTACGGCTTTTCTGAACAGGTTCTTTGGGAAGGTTCCTCTGATTAGGTTCACCGGGAGGTATAGGTCCAAACCACTTCTCTGTCAACGTTTGTACTTCCTTAAAGTCGACGTTTCCAGCAACTACCATTACCGCGTTGTTGGGCAAATAATACTTATAGAAAAATTCCTTTACATCTTCCATGGTAGCCTGCTCAATGTGCGAGACTTCCTTTCCTATGGTTGCCCATTTATAAGGGTGTTCCTGGTA
>CAZHZR010000285.1:2410-4189 GCA_964537095.1 uncultured Roseivirgaceae bacterium | reverse complement strand
GGCGTTATCGCACTGAACGCCAGATGTCAAACCAAGCGCTCGCAGAAACTATACTTCAATGTTAAAAATCGGAATTTGGCTCAATCAAAATTTTAGTAAGGTCATGAAGGTCTATTTTTATTTCCAGCTCTGTTTCTGAAACACAAATGAGTACATCGTCAATAATTTTGGCACTAAAAATCGGATTTGAAAAGGTAAAGAATATTCCCCAAATCAGGTCGCCATTTATGTTGGTAGCTGCTACAAAGCCTTCATTTCCCATACTGCCCTCACCAAAAACTATTTTTTGATCTCCATAGTCGATGGCACCGTCAGCAATGTCAATTTTTGTCCAAATATCGGCTTCATATTTTTCCAAGCTTGCGATTGTCGTGTCACAGAAAGGAAACCAATATTGTTTGCTGCTGCCTGCATTGTCATCCTTCACGCGATAGGCATTTGCGACAATGACATCAGCGTTGGCAAACACTATACAATTAATTCCCGGCAGCATGCCATTCCTCCACTTATTTTGCACGTAGTCGTTTCTTTCGATCATATCCTCGACTTGGTTTTAAGTTTCTCTGAATAGCGGTTTTCTTGCAAAAAGCATCTTTCGAGTTGCTTTTTTACACCCGTAAATTGGATTTGATGCCAGTGCTTATCCAAGGAACCAGGAAATATGCGTACAATCTGAACACACAAAACATGTCGCACTTTTATTTGCCCAATCAAAGTTGAAGAATGTTGCTACTGCTGTATTTAATTGCGCTTTCCTTGTCCAAAATAAATTATTACGACAGATCGGGCATGTAAGCATGTTGCCTGCCACTTCTACAGTGTGTGCTTCTTTCTTATTAACTGGCTTCATAGATTTCACTTTTAAACATTAGATTTGAAATGTAGGACATAGTAACGATATTTTTTCCTAATCAACAATTTCTCTTTCTCCTAAAGCAGTCTTTCTTGTGCCTTTTAATTAAAGACGCCGTCCAGCTTTTCCCAGTTCATCGTTGTTTTTCAGCCTTATTCTAAATTTTTCCCACAAGGCTTTTTCAAATTCATTTTCGTTCTCTAAAACTTCCTCCATTACTCTGAACCCCTCTTTTACTTTTAAGATGTTTCCCGAAATGGTAACCCGGCCATTTTCATTGGGAATAGAGATTAACCTCTTCTTCACAAAATGTGAATTAGGATTGGATTGATGGTACTTACACATGGTCTTAAATTCGGTGAATGCTCGCCCTTCGTTTTTAAAAATAAATGCCGGAATCCATTCTCCGTTTTCAAACTTACTTACCCGCAGGTATTCTTCATTATATTGATCTATCAGAAAGCTTCCTCTCACATCTTCCTGGATTTGGTGTACCTGAAGCTGCAAAGGTTCAAATATAAACTCTCCAAAGCCTACGTCGGTCAAATATTCAACATTTCCGATCTGCACAATGATGGTGAAATGGTCGTATTCGGGGCCAAAATTACCGGTCTTCTCAAATACTCTCGCCGAAATGCGTTTGGCTTTATACCCTAAAGAAAGCAAAAGCTCATAGAACAGTCCGTTCAGCTCATAACAAAAACCACCTCTATTATTCAGCACTATTTTATCATAGATGCGCTCGATATCAAGTTCTATTGGAGATGTATAATGAATGTCCAAATTTTCGAAGGGAACATGTAAGAGATGCGTTTTTTGCAGCTTTTTCAACAAATCCAGATTCGGTTCGAGCCCGCCTGAATATTTGATTCTTTGAAGATACTTTTCTCTGTCGAATGTCATGATATTTTGCACGATTATTACCA
>CAZHZR010000285.1:0-2310 GCA_964537095.1 uncultured Roseivirgaceae bacterium | reverse complement strand
GAGAAAAAATCTCCATACGTAACTCCCTTAGGTAATTCTGTCAGCGGAACCGTTATCAGCGCATCTAACATCAAAGTTGTTAAAGCTATCATCAATCCCACAAAAAGGCCGTGGCTTCGACTACCGTTTTTGTAATAGATGGATGCTCCCAATATGGCAATCGGTACAGCCACCAGGACCACCGCGACCATTTGTCTATCCATGGAATCACTTAATAGGTATTATCGGAACCGTAATAAACACCAAAAATGTAAGTAGCCATATCAAAGATCCTACTAAAACTAATCTCAGCATGTCCTTTTTGTAGATTGTCATGTTAAACCCGATTCCATACCCCGGTGGCGGCGGTATCTTTTACAAATTCTTTAAAATCTTTGGCTTTCCTACCCAATGCCCGCTCAATATCGTCAGACACACTGGCATTCCTTCCATCCAAAACGTCCTCAAACAGATAATTTACCAACCAGATATATCCTTCAGGCAATTGTGCATTCTTCAAGATTTCACGATTTTCGTCCAGCGTAAGTGGCTGAAATTTTATATCTCTTCCCGTGGCCTCTGCTATTTCCTTTACTGCCTGCGGAAATGTCATCAGTCTCGGACCCGTGAGTTCATAAACCTGCGCATGGTGTCTGTCATTTATGAGCGCTTCTACAACTACATCTGCTATGTCGTCGGCATCTGTAAATGGCTCCAGGGCTTCCCCTCTGGGCAATGCCACCACTCCGGAAATGATTGGCTCCAGAAATATGCTTTCACTAAAATTCTGATTAAACCAACTTGCCCTGACGATGGTCCATTTCTTAGCAGTGTTCCTGACGATCTCTTCACATTCCTGGGCTGCCTTCTCTCCCCTGCCGGATAACAATACCATCTTCTCAACACCACATCGGTCTGCAAGCGTGGCGAATTTTCGAATAATGTCCGTTGCAGAGGGAATCGCCAGATCTGGCTGAAATGTGATATAAACCGCATCCATTCCACTAAGTACCGCCGGCCAGGTTTCAGGATCTTCCCAGTCGAAGGGTATTGCTTCGCTGCGTGAACCCAGTCGGATATTGGTGTAGCCTAAACCCGTCAATCGGTCTACTACTCTACTACCTGTTTTTCCCTTTCCTCCAATAATTAAAATTTTGTCCGTTTTCATAATTTTATGTTTAGGTGATGAACTATGCAAAAATGCGCAAATCCACACCCCGACATTTGTCTGAAAGGAATTATGATTTGTTCGAAAAGAACTGTTTTTTTACTTCGGTTGGACGGGTGCCATATTTTTGTTGGAACGCGTTTGAAAAGCTGCTCAAACTCTCATATCCTACAAACCAGGCTACTTCTTGCACTTCCATCTTATTTTGACTGAGCAATTCATATGCCTTGCTCAGCCGCTCTTCCTGGAGATATTTAAAAACCGGTTTCCCAAATATTTCTTTAAAGTTCTTTTTTAGCTTATTGTTGTTGAGTCCAATCATCCTGGACAGCTCATCCAATGTGGGTGGCTTGGAGATGTTATTTGTGATAATATCTTTCGCCTGAAATATCTTTTCTGTATCTGTAAAATTGTTATTTTCTGTTTTGCCTGATGCAAGAAAAGCAAAAAAGTGAGACAATAACTCATTCACCTGACTTTTTAAAAATAGCAATCGTGTATTCCCTTTATATGGGGTGTCCATAATCTTTTGAACCGCATTGTGCATATGGGATGTCATGTAAAAACTTGGTCCCTTTACAAAATTTTCCTTTGGGTGCAGCAGTTCCGGCAAATACTCATTGAAGACCTCATACTCGATTGGAGGAAGCGTATGTAGGTTTTTGATTTTTGTAAAAACACTGATAGATTGAAGGGGTTTGTCAGGCCCAATTTTATGAGCGAAAGACACGCTGTTGTTGCCAAAAAACGAGATGGCAATACCCGTGGTGTTCGTTAAAATCTTTGTTTTGTTCTCAAATTTAATTTCCAATTCCACATTTCCGGAACCATAAAAAGCAAAGCCTACAGCCTCTCCATCAATTTCGCAGGTTTGAATAAAGCTTTCCGGAGCATTTGATTGTTCTATTAATACAATGAAGTTGTTAATTTCTATAATATCGGTGGTCATCTTTGACTTCTAAACGTTGCAATTCCGGACTTACCCTTTAAAAATAAGCATTTTGAAACTTTGAATCCATGAAATGTCATTCCGTTCATAACAGAACAACCTTGATATTTGGTACAAATCGAATCAACCCTTCCAAACCCAATGCAGCTCACATGCATGCCATTTGTAGCTCAAAAGCACTACAAAACGAATCTTTGCTTTACTTAATGAGCAA
>CAZHZR010000284.1:2967-4208 GCA_964537095.1 uncultured Roseivirgaceae bacterium | reverse complement strand
ACATAAAATTCCAGCTTTTCAAGCGCCTCCCGTACCATGTTGTTGTTCGGGAGCGAAACAATTGGATTGAAGCAAATAGAGATCAGTCCTTTTATCTCGCCCCGGTGAATCGCCTCCACCAGTTCATAAGCGGAAAGGCCTTTCCCCGGCATGTCTTTCTCATCAATGCCCCAAACTCCTGCGATGTATTTTCTATGCTCCGGATTGGTAATATCCCTGTTTCCGGGCAGCTGATCGCATTTATGGCCATGCTCACGACCGCCCTGGCCATTACCTTGTCCCGTAATGGTGCCGTAGCCACAGTAGGGTTTTCCAATTCTGCCCGTGGCCAAAACCAGATTGATACAACCTAAAACATTGTCCACACCCTTGGAGTGGTGTTCAATTCCCCGGGCATGCATCAAAAAGCTTGTACTTGCTTTGCCCCACATTTCGGCGGCTTGTTTGATACTTTCAGCCGGAATACCCGTTACTTCTTCCGCCCATTCGAGACTATAGTCTTTTACTGCTGCTATTGTCTCTTCGAAGCCACTTGTATAATTGTCTATAAAATCATGGTCCAGCCAATCATTTTCCACCAGTTGTTGCAACATAGCGCCGTACAATGCTGAATCTGTTCCTGGTCGTACCGGTAAATGCAGGTCTGCTGTTCTGGCAACAGGAGTCACTCTTGGATCTACCACAATTAACTTGGCTCCATTGTCGCGTGCTTCCCAGATATAATGGATTAAGGTGGGGAAAGTCTCGCTGACGTTAGAGCCGCAGATCATAATTACCTCGGCGTGCTTTAAATCTGCCCAACTGTTAGAGGTCCTGTCGCGACCAAAAGCTTTTTTATTGCCGGCGCCTGCGCTTACCATGCAGAGCCGACCATTGTAATCTATATTGGCAGTCTTGAGCGCAACCCTGGCAAATTTGCCAACCATGTAACTCAGTTCGTTGGTGAGTGAAACACCTGAAAGCATTCCAAAAGCATCGTTGCCATAAGTGCTCTGGATCCGCTTAATTTCCGAGACCGTCTTGCTCATGGCTGTCTCCCAATCTACGGGCTGAAATCCCTTCCCTTCAACACGTTCAATGGGAGATTCCAATCGGTCGGGGTGATTGTTTTGCCGGTATCTAACCACTCCTTTCGGACACATGCGCCCTTCATTGAAAGGAAATTCCATCCAGGGTTCGAAGCCTACGATAATGTCGTCTTTTACCTTGAGCTGAAGCCCGCACTGCATACCACAAAAGCA
>CAZHZR010000284.1:0-2867 GCA_964537095.1 uncultured Roseivirgaceae bacterium | reverse complement strand
CTTGAAAAATCAAAATCCAGTTCTTTTGTAACTTTTTTGAGATCATCTATATGCAATTGGGCTGCGAAAGGTTCTCCGGTATGCGGACAAACGGCCATGCCTAATTTTGCACCTTCTATTCTATAAATATTGGCCCCCAACTGAGCAGGTCGCTGAAAAATATGAAAGAACTTGCCAAATGGAAGCCAAACCAAAAACAGAATCACAGTGATTGCATGTGTTACAGACATAAATTCAAATGTTTTTCCCTTCAAGAATGCATAGTCATAGGTTAAACCCAGACCCGTAACAGAAATCGCCAGCAACAGTACCAGAGGCAACCAGTCACCCTCGAACGATTGCGTAGCAATTAATCCACCGTTTTTCAATCGCCTGCGCATCATCATCACTGCACCAACTATTATCAACAAGGAGCACCAGTTTAAAATATGGAAAGCGTTAAACGCAAGAAATGATCCTAAAGGAAATTCTGCTACTTTGAAGCCAAAAACATGAGCTTCGTACAAATTATAGTCATTCGGGTTGAGGGTGAAATGGATCCAGCCAAATGTTAACGGGATGGTAACTGCAAAAGCCAGCATACATCCTGTAGCCAATAAAAAATGGCCTACCCAACGACTTCTGCCTCGAGGGTAAATAAAGCGCTGAAACATAATATTTTTCACAAACTGCTGGATAGAAAACCATATATAAGGTATGAATCTTTTACTAAAAGCGAACTGCCAGGTTCTTCTCCAGTACAACTTAGTAGGCGGACGTTGCAGCCAGACTGAATAACGGTAGATGATGCCAAACACCGCAAAGACAGTCCCGAAAAGGTATGCAATAAGCGCCGCGTCAAAATTTTGCAGGTCCCGGGATCCGACATAAACCAGCGCTATAACGAGAATCGTTGCAATGCTGGCATTGACAATTGCCTTTCCATTTAAGGTAGAAAAAATTCTGAACATAAGATCAGTTTCTATATTAAAAAAATAGTGCTTTGTAATTCTGGATTAATCCCAATATATTAAACACTGCATTAAAATAAAAAATATGGCTCCCATTTCTTTTGTAAAATCAGAGATTAAAAATTTATTTCCGGCCTATTTTGCTTTAGTGATGTCTACGGGAATCGTATCCATAGCGGCATATCTTTTGGCATTTCCCGTTATCAGCAATATTCTGTTTTGGATTAATAACATGGCTTTCGCTGTATTGTTAATCATGTTTTTTTCGCGCCTGCTTTTCTTCTTCCCGGCATTTCTTGAAGATTTTAACTCACACACGAAGGGGGCGGGCTTTTTCACGCTGGTAGCTGCAGCCTGTATATTAGGAGTACAATACCTTTTTCTGACCGATTATCGAATACCGTCTGCCCTTCTCTGGTATTTCGCGCTGATTTTATGGATTGTTTTGATTTACGCTTTTATGGTGCTCATCATTGTAAAAAAGGAAAAACCCGGCCTGGAAAAAGGGATCAATGGGATTTGGCTGGTCATTGTAGTGGCCACCCAAAGTTTATCAATCCTCGGCACGCTGCTTGCCGATCAACTGCCCTTCCCGCAAGATCGAACTGTCTTTTTAACTTTGTCAGGCTTTATGCTTGGCTGCATGCTGTATATTATCCTAATCACGCTCATCTTCTACAGACTGGTTTTCTTCCCAATGCGGGCAGAAGAATTTGCACCTCCTTTTTGGATCAACATGGGCGCTGTGGCGATTACAACACTTGCCGGCTCCACACTTATTCTAAAATTAGAGGCACTCGCTGTCCTGACCGATTTTATACCTTTTTTAAAAGGCTTCAGCCTGTTTTTCTGGGCCACAGGCACCTGGTGGATCCCCATTATTGTAATTCTGGGAATCTGGCGCCATATATACAATCAAATCCCTCTTTTTTATCACCCTCAATATTGGGGAATGGTTTTTCCTTTGGGGATGTACACCGTTTGTACCTGGAGACTTGCGGAAGCATTGGACCTCCCCTACCTAAAACTTATCCCCAGCTATTTTGTATATATTGCCTTTGTTGCCTGGCTGCTTACATTCGTGGGGCTGCTTATCAGTCTGTTTCAAAATTTCCGACGCAAAGCTATCTGAGCCTTCACCAACAAGCTTCAAGCAGAAAAATAACAGGGAAAAATTATTTTTTTATCATAAAGGATAAATTAGTCTTTTATACAATAATTTTTATTATCTTTGAAATAAACTTAAAAACTTATATCAATGGACTTATCAAATATCAGCATTGGAGAGATTGTAAAAACGAATTACAAAACCTCCGACATCTTTAAAAAATATGGAATCGACTTCTGTTGCGGAGGTGGGAAATCAATTTCTAAAGTATGCGAAGAGAGCAATCTTGATGAAGAAAAAGTTATCAGAGAAGTAAAACAAATGCTTCAAACCACCAAAGACGACGGGCTACCTTACGACGAATGGCCTATAGACCTGCTGGCCAGCTACGTACCTAAAATCCACCACAAATATGTGGAAGAAGCCATTCCTGTACTCAAAGAGTATCTGGCAAAAATTGCAAAAGTACATGGGAAGCACCACCCTGAACTGCTTGAAATTAAAGTGCTTTTCGATGAATGCGCCGATGACTTAACGATGCACATGAAAAAGGAAGAACTGATGTTGTTTCCTTATATTCAAAAGCTGGCAAAGTTGCAGCAATCTCCCGCTACTCCATGGCAACAGCCTGTATTTGGCTCCATCAAAAATCCGATAGACCAAATGGAAGAAGAGCATACCGCAGAAGGGGACAGATTTAGAACCATAGTAGCATTAAGCAACAATTATACGCCTCCTGCAGATGCTTGTAACACCTACCTGGTAGCCTTTCAGAAATTGAGGGAATTCGAAACGGATCTAAACTTACA
>CAZHZR010000283.1:2995-4215 GCA_964537095.1 uncultured Roseivirgaceae bacterium | reverse complement strand
AAAGTGAATTTTGGAGGAAGAACTCCTGCTTCAGATTGTGCTTTTGCACGGTCAACAAGCTGGTTCATAGCCCTGCCAGATTCTTTAATTCTGGAAATATATGCTTCCATATCCTCCAGGCTGTCTACCTTGTGATAATTGATGAGGATATTGGGCAATTGGGTGTGCATGCCGCGCATCTGATCGAAAGTATAATCCAATTGCCGGAATTTCTTTGCTTCTTTCAGTTGCTCGTACTGATAGACCCATAAATCGTAGGAGGCTTTTTCATCCAGGCTCAGGTCGTCGTAGTTGTATTGCGCTTTTAGTTCATTTACACTTGCTTCGTACCAGGCCAGTTGTTCGTCTTCTGCAGCCTCGCTCAAATCATCTATTTTTCCATAATGATCTTTTCTACCCTGATAGGTAAGTTGTAGCGGACTGGTTTGCAGAAGTTCTTCATATTTAATGTCGAACCACTGATTTAGTGTTTGTTGCGGACCTGAGCTTTCTGGCGCGGTGCCTTCGGAACACGATGAAAGCAAGAAGGCAAAAGTTACGATTGCCGTACTGAATAGAATTTTAAGTTTACTCATAGGTGACGTAAAAGATTGATGTTTCAGTTTATTAATTTTATAACAATTATCCACAAATATATTATTTACCAAGGTACAAAAGTATAGTATAATGAGGAAGCGCACAGGGCTGGAATGGGGCTTCTCCAGCCTGCTATTTGTTGTCTATCTTTCTTTTTACCCCTCTCACAGCTTCGGCGGTCCATGGATCTTCGGGCCAGGCATGTTTCGGATATCTTCTTTTTAACTCCTTTTTTACCTCGAAGTAGGTATTGTTCCAAAAGCTTCTCAGATCAGCTGTTACCTGCACCGGTTTGTAGCCTGGGGACAGCAGGTGCATGAGTACAGGTGTTTTACCTTCATTGATGGCAGGTGTATCGGCGAGCCCAAAGACTTCCTGTAATCGGACTGCCAGAATAGGCGGCGCGCCATCCTCCCGGTATTGCAGCATTATTTCAGAACCGCTGGGGACTTTAATCTTTTTAGGAGCCAACCTGTCCAGGTCGCTTTGTTTTTCCCAATCCAGATGGCTGTTTAAAATTGACAGCAAGTCGAGGTTTTTTAGATCATCCGGCTTTTTAACGCCCTGCAAATAGGGGGCAAGCCACTCCTGATTGGTAAGCAACAAAGTATGGGTGCTTACGTCAGGCCAGCCATCCTGTGGGC
>CAZHZR010000283.1:0-2895 GCA_964537095.1 uncultured Roseivirgaceae bacterium | reverse complement strand
TTGAGCGGAGAGGCCAGAAAAATTTTACCCATGCCATCCCGGGCATCCACATGGGCTACGGCAAGCCAGGGTTCATTGGCTAAATCATCTCTGTGGCCTACCATCGCATATTTTCCATTGGCCATTTGAAACTGCGCATTGTTTCCCGGTCTGGCAAAGGCTATTCTCTCCGGATAGGCATGCGATAAAAGCACACCTGTTTCATAATCATCAACGGGGCTATTGTCTACATCCAATTGGAACAGTTTTCTGTAGGATGCCGCTATTTTCTCTATTTTTCTGAAGCGGTTCCCCTGTGAATTTTCTTTTCGGTGCCTTCTTAAGGCTTCTATTCTGAGGTTGATGTCGATACCTGATTCGCGGGGTAGCGGATCTCTCTCTTCAATAATGGCTGCAATATCTGTGGCAAGGCCTAATCTTTCTTCTTCCTTGGCCATCAACAGCATATGTGCTATCCGGGGATGACAGGGCAGCGCGTGTATCTTTTTTCCGTGGCTTGTAATGCGACCATTTTCCAGTGCATTCAATTGGTGCAGGGTTTCCGTAGCTTGTGCCAATGGCCCCGCTGGAGGGGGCGTAAGCCAGGTGAGTGACTTGATATTGGTGATTCCCCATTCTGCCATGTCCAACACCAGTGACGACAAATCAGCTTCCAGTATCTCAGGTGTGCGATGGTCTGCCAGCCTCGCTTGTGTCGCTGGTGACCACATTCGGTAGCAAACCCCGGGGCTCAATCTCCCGGCTCTTCCGGCGCGTTGATCCGCAGAGTCTCTCGAAACCTGTACAGTCTCCAATCTGGAAATCCCTGATTTAGGATCGAATCTGGATGTACGTCCGAAACCGGTATCTACGACTATTTTTATTCCTTCAATGGTAAGGCTGGTTTCTGCAATTGACGTCGCCAAGACTACCTTTCTTCTACCTGCTTTGTCGGGCATAATGGCGGCGTATTGTCGGCCGGGGGGTAATTGTCCATAAAGCGGATGTATAGCAAAAGCTCTCAGCTCTTTTTGAAGAATGGCTTCACATTTCCTGATCTCTCCCTGGCCTGGAAGAAATACAAGCACATCTCCGTCTTTTTCCCGCACAGCTTTCATTATTGTCCGGGCCGTCATCTCCGGAAGCATCATTTCATCCAGTTCGCCAGTATAAACTATTTCTACAGGGTATTGTCTTCCTTTGCTTTCCGCTACCGGAGCGTTTAACAGGTGTGTCAACTGCGGCATATCCAGGGTTGCAGACATTACCATTATTCTAAGGTCGGGGCGCAAAACCTGTTGGGCTTCTCTGCACAAGGCCATGGCAATATCAGCATGGATGCTGCGCTCATGAAACTCATCAAAAACAACCAATCCGACGCCCTCTAATGCATTGTCGCTGTGAATCATGCGGGTAAGAATTCCTTCTGTCACCACTTCTATCCGGGTTTTATCAGAAATTCTATTGTCAAACCGGATTCTGTAACCCACCGTTTCACCGATGTCTTCACCCAACAATGAAGCCATTCTCGCTGCGATTGTTTTGGCTGCAAGCCTTCTTGGCTCCAGCATGATGATCTTCTTTCCGGCCAACCAAGGGGCATCATAAATAGCGAGTGGTAAAAGTGTACTTTTCCCAGCTCCGGGAGGCGCAGTTACAATCAGGGTATTTCCAGCCGTTAAATGCCTGTTTACGTCAGTAATGATATCTCTGACAGGAAGATCTATTTTGAAAGGATCGAAAGCCAATGGAAGCGTTTTTTAAGGTTTAATAATTGACGCAGTTTCTTGCATCAATTGCCTACAAAAATACAACATTTAAAATGTATAGGCAGGGTTCGGAGGAAGTTAAGCTTTGCTACACCTTATCCCTTGGAGTTTTAACCGCCAAGTGGGATTTTTCTTATCTGGCAAATAACCATGCGTTTAGGAAATTTCCTTGCGATGTAGCGGTGGATATTTCTGAAGTTCTCGATTTACAGAGGCAAATAATGTTGTTGTTATGTTGTCCAGCGACCAGTCAAAATTTGGTAAAATAAAAACTTTTAGAAATATTAATCTGTTGATTAAGTATTAGGTAAAATCTAAAGACTTGTATATCAACGTTATTTTTCTTAAGTTCAATGATATATTTTTCACTAAACATTTTTTGATATGGTAAAGAGCTTTCAAGGTGTCCGACAAGTTGTAGAAGAAAAAACCTGCAACCAGTATATTTGTGTTGGAGATTTTATGACAGAGAAACTAATTACTTTTCATCCTGACCAACCCATAGATCAGGTAAGCATGATTCTGGTTAAGAATAATATCTCGGGAGGACCTGTGGTCGATGATGACTACCAGTTGGTGGGCGTGATTTCTGAAGGAGATTGTTTAAAAGATGCTGTACGAGGTAAGTATAACAATATGCCCAATCCTGCGGGACGGGTTTCTGACTATATGGCGCAGAATGTTAAGACGGTTCACCCAGAGATGAATGTGCTGGAGGCGGCTAAAATGTTCCTAAATCTGAAGGTGCGGCGATTCCCCGTTATACGTGATGGCAGGCTGGTGGGGCAGATTAGCCAAAGGGATATTATGAAGGCAGTGCAAAATTTAAAACAGAATACCTGGTGGACCAGTTGATATTTCATCCACCAATTGTTTGAATGATCCTTTCCGAAAGGAGGGGACTTTCCTCGGTTCCCGGTACTATGGTAATTAATTAATAATTAGATATACCATTCATAACACAATCCGTTTGTGCATTAGCAGACCGGATTTAGTTTCCTTGCTACATAAGGAATTCCTGCCCTAAGAGTTATTTGGACGCTCCTGGCGCAAACCTTTCCGGGCGCACTATTGTAAACTTGTTTCAGGACTAATGACAAATGTTAATCCTGTAAACTTCTTTCAGGACGAGTCATTTCGGGCGCCT
>CAZHZR010000282.1:0-4222 GCA_964537095.1 uncultured Roseivirgaceae bacterium | reverse complement strand
ACAATACTTTTAAAGTGCAATCGCATTTAAACGCATGGTCTAATGTTATTGAAAATGGCCATGTTTTATATCGATTTCTGACCCCGAAAGGGTCAAACATGGTTAGGCTTGGGTGTAAACCCAAGGATTAATAGATAGAACGCTGGAGTTTTGGCGGCTTTTTTCCCTTTAAAGCAAAAAAAGGTGACAAAAACATATAGAAAATATTTAAATGTGATTGCTCTGTATAATTTTAGCAAAATCGGCTATGAAAGATCTTGCCATTTTGAATATGGCAGCAACCGCATGAAGAGCAATAACTTTTAGCGCCTTTTTTAGTTGATTACTTCTCGAGTTTGTATTTATTTACTGAAAACTCTTATGACTATGCCCCTGAAATTGTCCTATGAAATCAATTAACCCCTATAATAACCAGGTTCTAAAAGAATTTAAAGAACACTCAGAATCGGAAGTACACAACCGGATAGCCAAAGCAGAAAGTGCATTTCAAGCCTGGAAGTCCACCGAATTTGTTCACCGGTCAAACTTGCTTAAGAACCTGGCGAATGAACTTCGTCATAATAAAAGGTCTTATGCGGAAATAATGACCAGAGAAATGGGGAAGTTGATTGTAGAAGCTGATTCAGAAGTTGAAAAATGTGCCTGGGTATGCGACTACTATGCCGAGAACGGTGCTGACTTCTTAAAAAATGAACTTTTGGATGTTGACAAAGGAGAAGCTTACATTGCTCACGATCCTTTGGGAATAATATTAGCAGTGATGCCCTGGAACTTTCCTTTTTGGCAGGTGATCCGGTTTGCAGCACCTGCTATTATGGCTGGCAATGTTGGCTTGCTGAAGCATGCTTCGAATGTGCCCCAATGCGCTTTAGCCATAGAAGAAGCTTTTGTAAGGGCCGGCTTTCCAACCGGGGTATTTACCACGTTGCTTATTGGATCAGACAAGATAAATGATATTATAGATGATGATAGGATAAAAGCAGTAACACTTACAGGAAGCGAGGGGGCGGGTAGTAAGATAGGTGAACGGGCCGGTAAAAACATCAAAAAAACAGTGCTTGAGCTGGGCGGGAGTGATCCTTTTATCGTGTTGAGCGATGCAAATGTTGAAGAAGCTGCTTCTGTGGCGGTGAAGTCGAGAATGATCAATTGCGGTCAAAGTTGTATCGCCGCCAAACGATTTATTGTGGAGATAGCTGTAGCAGACAAGTTTATCGATTTGTTCAAATCTAAGATGGAGGCTCTGCAACCAGGGGATCCTTTTGATGAGAATACAGATTTTGGCGCGTTGGCTAAGGAAGATTTGGTAACAGACCTTTTGCAGCAAATAAAAGAATCTGTGGAAAAAGGAGCAGAAATATTACTGGGCGGTGACAGACCGGAAAGGGAAGGAGCGTTTATGAATCCTACTATTATCACGAATGTGAAGCCGGGCATGCCAGCACACGATGAAGAGCTTTTTGGGCCTGTAGCGACCATTTTTGTGGTAAAGGATGAGCAGGAAGCCGTAGAAGTTGCCAACGCATCAAGGTACGGTCTTGGCGGCTCTATATGGACGCAGAATATAGATAGGGGGCAGCAATTAGCCAGAAAAGTGGAATCTGGCGCGGTCTATATCAACCAGATGATGGCTTCTGACCCAAGAGTCCCCTTTGGTGGCGTAAAAAAATCAGGTTACGGACGGGAGCTGTCTCACCTCGGCATCCGTGAGTTTGTAAACCAGAAGACAGTCTGGATAAATGGGAACGAAAAAAAGGAAGTTGAGTAATGAAATTGCAGATCAGATATATCCAGCCAGCTTGTAAGCGCCAATGCCCAGAATCTCCCGGATAAAGGTTTGCCATTTATCGAACGCGCTTTCGTTTGGCAATAACATAGAGTCTACCGTAAATGAGGTGGGATGGGTGTAAAAATCGGTGCTAAAGGTATCTGTTGCAATCCCCACTTTCTCAAAACAGCCCTTTGCTCTTCTCAGATGGAAAGCTGAGGTAATTAGTATGAATTTACCATCCGCGAACGAGTCATTGAGAATTTTGGCTGAGTACAGGGCATTTTCATGGGTATTGCGCGATTCTTTTTCAATGATGATATCCTCTTCCGGAATATCAAACAACTGAAGCACTTTTAGCAATGCATTGGCTTCCGTCAGGTCGGGACGTTTAAGGCTCCCTGTGCCACCAGAAACCAGTATTTTTCGTATTTTTCCTCTTTTGTACAGTTCGATAGCATGGATAATTCTATCGGCTCCTTTATTGAAATACACCCGGTCATCGGGTTCTTTTTGCAGATTAGCGATTCCGGTCAGCACGATTCCCACGTCGTAATCGTCAGGTACGTCAGCGAAAGCAGTAGGGGGAACCTCCCAACGGAGCAAAATTTCATTGATGATAAAATCATTGGTAAACAAGAGGAAAAGGATAATAGCGGTGACCAGTGATATCTTTTTCCATCTTTTGTTTCTCAAAAAGAGACTCAACAGCAAACAAATGGCTATCAATGTGCCAGGCATCAGCAAAAAGTAAATTGTCTTAGATAAATAGAAAAACATATAAAAGATGTTTACGTAACCCCTCTAGTGGCAAATGCCCGATCAAAAGTATAAAAGTATAAAAAAATATTCTCAAATCATTTATTGAAGCGGTCGGGCGTAATTATTTAGATGGTCGCATAGCAGGAGGCTTTTACGGCAACATAGGTTGTGCTTATAGCACTACAAAAGCTTTATTTCTGCACCTGCTGGTATAAAATTAGCGAATGAAGAACTCTACAGGTAAATTGCCAATTTCTCTGATCAGCCTGATTTTATTTCTTGCTGCTTGCGACATCATAGAATACAGTCCCAATCAAATCATCCTGAAGGAGTACGAGAGGGACCTCAATAGAAAAAATATAGAAAAACTGCAGGCAAACTCTCCTGAAGATACCCTCCGATTTGTGCTGATGGGTGACACGCAGCGATTTTACGATGAAGCAGAATCTTTTGTAAAGAGCGTGAACAAGCTCAAAGACATCGATTTCGTGATTCATGCCGGAGATATATCCGACTTCGGTTTGTCACAAGAGTTTGAATGGATTGCTAAAATCATGTCAGACCTGAATGTGCCTTATGTGACGGCAGTTGGAAACCACGATCTGATTGCAAATGGCTCAAAAGTGTACAGGAAGATGTTTGGGCCGATGAACTTTTCTTTTATCCTTTCCGGGGTGAAGTTCGTTTTTTACGACAGCAATTCCATTGAATATGGTTATGATGGTTCAACGCCAGATCTTGCGTGGATAGCAGGGGAGCTGGGTACAGATGATTTTGACTGGGCCATCCCGGTGGCTCACATGCCTCCTTATAGCGAAGACACTGATCTTACTAAGGAAGAAGCCCTGGCCGGCATATTGGGTTCAACTGGAAAGGTAAAGCTCTCTTTGCATGGTCATGAACACGCATTTAGTGTGGTTGAAAAATATGACAATGGAGTTACTTATGTGGTGTCTACTACTGTAAATAAAAAAGGATATGCGATTATTTCTTTTTATGACGGCAATTTTGAAGTAGAGGAAGTGTATTACTGACGAGCAAACAGAATTAAGGTTTAAAATGGGTGAACGAAAGAAGATATCTCTGTTTATTTTGCTCTTTTTGATGATGATGGCTCCGGACTTGCTTTACGCGCAGGAGGAGTCCGAAGTGGCGCAAAAGTCAGATAGGAAATGGTACGAGCTGGCGCATGTAAAAGTCCAGTTTGCAGGATCAATCGGCTTTATTTCTCCGGGTGTTGGTATTTCCTACGCCCGCGATAAGATGGAGACAGATCTGTTTTTTGGTTATCTGCCGAAACCTATCGGTGGTGAGCATATTGTAATGCTGACATTGAAGAATACATTTACCCCATTCTCTATTGAACCTAAAAATAGCAGGCTGACGATTTATCCACTTTCTATTGGTGGCTTTTTTAATTATACTTTTGGCAACCAGTATGAAACATTCTGGCCAGACCATTACCCTTCGGGGTATTACTGGTGGGATTCAGCCATGCGACTTGGCTTTTTCCTGGGTGGAAGCGTGGCAATACCCGTTAACAAAAATGCCTTTGACACCATCTCCTTTTATTATGAATTGGGAAGCAATGACCTTTATCTGATCAGCTATTTACAAAATTTGAAATATTTTGAACCTTATGACATTTTAAACCTGGCCATTGGCGTGAAGATGGCTTTTTGAGATATTGGC
>CAZHZR010000281.1:0-4267 GCA_964537095.1 uncultured Roseivirgaceae bacterium | reverse complement strand
CTTGCTTTGCTAAACCTTGATAAATTAACTGCATAATGTTACCATGCGTAGCAAGCTAAACAATCGAGAAAAGCTTGAGGTAGCGTGAGGTTTGGTAAAGCTTTTCACAGCTAGGGCTTTTCATTAAGTTGAAATTTCAAGGTTCAACCGGGGGAGCTTTCGGAGATGAGGGGTTTTGTAGTTCAAAAATATATAGCAAATGACTTCAAAAGAACAATATAAAATGATGTTTTGTAATCCTAATTGGGATTATAAAACGCTGGAAGCAGCGGATGAGGTTATTGATAAGATAGGGAAGGAGTATCTGAAACTAAAGACTTATCCCAATCAAATTGAAATTGTCACATCGGAGCAAATGATTGATGCCTATGCGTTAACAGGTTTACCCACCTCTTACCCGCACTGGAAGTTTGGGAAAGATTTCGTGATGAACCAAAACAGCTATACGAAGGGAAAAATGGGGCTGTCTTACGAAATGGTCATCAACTCCAATCCCTGCATCAGTTACAACATGGAAAACAACTCCACCTGTATGATGCTGCTGGTGATTGCACATGCCTGCCAGGGCCACAATGCTTTTTTTGCAAATAACTATCTGTTCAAAGAATGGACATCAGCTGATTCTATCGTGGATTACATGGTTTTTGCGAGAGAATATATTCTTAAATGTGAGGAGGAGCACGGTTATGAAGAAGTAGAAGCCGTTTTAGACGCATGTCACGCGCTCATGAACCATGGAGTAGACCTGTATAAAAAGCCATCAAAGCTTTCTGCAAGAGAAGAAAACGAAAGGTTAAAGAAGCTTACGCACATTAAACGTGAAAACTATAATGAGCTTTTTAAAACGCTCCCGAATAGTAAAGAGGCTGATCTGACAAGGAAGATCGACGAGAAAAATTTCCCTTTGGAACCCGAGGAGAACATACTTTACTTCCTTGAGAAATTCTCGCCTTCGCTGCCTGTTTGGAAAAGAGAGATTGTGAGAATTGTGCGTAAAGTCTCTCAATATTTCTACCCCCAGGGAGCAACCAAAGTAATGAACGAAGGCTTTGCTACTTTCACCCACTACCATATCATCAACAAGATGTATGATGAGGGTTATCTGAATGATGGATTCATGCTTGAATTTCTCAAGAGTCACAGCGGTGTCTTATACCAGCCGGAATATAACAGCAAGTATTTTTCCGGACTAAACCCTTACACGCTGGGCTTTAATATATTCATGGATATCAAGAGAATTTGCCAGCATCCCACGCCGGAAGATAAAGTTTGGTTCCCGGATCTTATCGGAAAAAACTGGCTTGACCAGGTACACTATATTATGGAGAATTTTAGGGATGACAGCTTTATTCTGCAATTCTTGTCACCCAAAGTCATCAGAGATATGAAACTCTTTGCAATCGCCGATGATGAAAACAAAAAAGAATACGAAATCAGCGCCATCCATAATGAAAGAGGCTACCGAAGGGTGAGAGAGTTGTTGAGCAAGCAATATGAAAGGGGATTTTATGTGCCGCATATTCAGGTAAGCAAAGTAGATCGAAAAGGAACAAACACCTTATATCTAACCCACTATATCCACAATGACCGCAAACTCAATGCAGAAAACACAAAAAAAACTCTTACACATATCCAGCAATTGTGGGGTTTTCCTGTGGTTTTGCATTCCAAAAACAGATTGGGAGTAAATGAAAATATCTTTGAGTCCGTCTAAAACTTTAAAGATCAGGCTAGCCGACTTGGGGTTCGCGCAAAGGGCGCAAAGATCAAATACGCAAAGGGCGCAAAGGAAATTTTGGAAGTTAGATCGAGAGGTTCTTATGGGTTAATGGTCACGGATTACTCAATTAATCTCTGCTCTTTGTCGTACAATCCTGTGAGTATAGAGTTGCCCTCTTCATCCACCATCAGTCCGCCGTAGACAGCCTGTTCAAATTTTTCGGCTTGTCCTTCTTCAAAAAAATAAGATTCTGCCCCAATAAATGGCTGCCCGCCAACCAGTCGGTATTTGATGAGCATTTCGCCATCGTTCAGAGGAACCACGTCTTCTTGAAAGCGTATCCTGCTTGCTATGTTTCTACTATCCGTCTTTAAAACACAGTATCCCCGAACAGCCAATTCGCTGGTACTAACCTCACTAGCGATCTCGTAGCGCAAAGACATGTAGTCGCCCTGCATGAGAGACCTGGGGTCTACGGGTGCTAACTTCAGCAACACCAATTTTCCATCTGATAAAATTTCTTCTTTCTCTACCAACGATGAATTGAAAAATATCAACAGCATGATAAGGTTCAATAAAATAATAATCCCTTTATAGTTCTTCATTGCTGGAAAATTTATGAAGCAGGTAGTAAAACACCATGAAAATAACACCTGAAACAAACATCAGTATGGACTTAAAAAGCAGCGTATAGTTCAGGTCGTAGTAAAATTGGGAAACGAAATAAATCAGCGCAATCACACCAATGAACAGCCCCGTCCTATAGTTAATTTTATAATTTAACAAAATCAGCAATAAAGAGCCGGAAATAGCAGGTGAAAAACTTGTGGGGATAAGAACTACAAGACAGCCGAGACACAATAAAAGTTTTCTCTGCTTTCCGACCGTCTCGAACCGGTTCAAAATCTTCTTCAAAACAACTACTGTACACAGAATTGTAACAATAGAAGATATCCATAGGTACTGATAGGGGACAGGGTTAAATCCCCGGATGCCAACTACCACAAGCCCCATTATCAATGAAAAGACAAGGCCGTTTTTGATGGCACTGTTAAATTTTATCAGCTTGGGAAATCTGTGCATTACCTGGGGTTCATTTAAATAATACCCGGTCAGCAAGAGGGTAAACAGCGCTACATGCCCATGAATCAGGCCAAATACTTCATTTATGAATGAAAATGACAAAAGCGCGCCACTCACAATTAAAATCGAGATGAAAATGAGCATGAAGCTATTGGAAACAATGGCGGTTGCAACAGCTATCAGAATGAAAAGGAAACAAATTAAATTTTCGCCCACGTGGAGGGAATCAAGACCATATGCCAGGAGTGCATAGCCAACCACATATAAGGCTACGCTAGCGGTATCTGGCAACAAACTGTTAAACGACTTACTCATAATAATTGCAGCCGTAATGCTCAGCGCCCCCAGCACCGTTATACCAACCTCCGATTCATAAAGTCCTGCCAGCATCAGGAATCCCATCAAAGCAAGCGAGCCCAGAATACCACCAAAAACAGACAAAACCTTGATGAACAAGGGCGGGTCGGACTTTCGCTGAACCTGTATGGATTCTAACAAGGAATCCTCATTATAATCGATTTTTCTTCCGAGCGTTTTTTCAAATAAGTAGATACTTTCAGCCAGTTTCATCTTATCCATCAGACCATCTTTTTTGGAGGTTCAAAAGCCATTTTATCACAAGGGTTACGCTGGCGATTATAAAGATGCTCACAAATAAAAACACCGCCACAGGTTCATCACCTACGACATTGATAATCAACGAGGCCATAATAATGATGACACTGAAAGCAATGGCAGCAATAAAGAATCCCGTCCGGGACTTTAATCCATACCATACGCCTAGCCCGTATGCCACTATTGAAATTACAAGCGTAAGCAACCAAAGTGGGTCAAAATCATCAAAAATTCCCAGAACAATAACAATTGTAGAAAACACAAGGCTTGCCAGGGCAACAAGTTTAATAAACCAACCTGAAACAAAGCCGTCTGCCATCCGCTCAGAAATCCACAGAGCGCCGATCACCACTGCCGTATTTAAATAAAACAAACTGCTATAGACGAACATATCCGTCCAACCGCTAGCCTCCTGGTTGTAGTATAGCAAGAAAGTGGTATTGATAAGAACCAGATATAAGAGCCACAGGGGCGCAAAGTTTGAAATCAGCACCCAAAGGCTGATGCAGAGGGTCCATCCCAGAAAGAAGTCGAAGGCATTGGCACCTGTCTGATAAACCTGTCCGAATACAGCAAACATCACACCCACCATTACGCACAGGCCTGTAAGCAGTATATTTTTTAACAACAGGTTGAATTTTGTAGCAAGAATTAATGCTGCCAGAATTACGACAGCACCCTCAATAATCCCAAACTTTACAAATTTATGAATAGCAGCCCAGTTGTACGCGAAGAAGAAAACCACACCTGCTGCCACAAAGGCCACCCCCAGGCTGGCAAAGAAAACGCTGAAAAATTTGTGCCAATCATTTTTATCTGCGTAGACATGCGCTTTTAGCAATATTTCTG
>CAZHZR010000280.1:0-4323 GCA_964537095.1 uncultured Roseivirgaceae bacterium | reverse complement strand
GCGAATGAGGCCTTTCAAACTTTTGTGGATAAGGCAGGTTAGAAGTGTATGCTAATCTTATCGAGATCTGTTATGACTAAAGATGAAATATTGTTGAAATTACATGCGGTGGTTCACCCTGAAACAGGAGCGTCCGAAACAAGGGAAGATCACACTGGGCTATTAAACGCGCAAGGCAAAAAGATGTCTCAGATAAAAAAAGTTGCTGAAGATATCGAAAAAAACCATTTGCTGGCTAAAGAATTGTGGAATACTAAAAATCATGCCGCGCAACTATTATCTTTTTTTACAGAGCAGCCCGAAAAAGTTACTGAAAAGCAATTAGATGATCAGATCCTCACCATGACTAGCCCTGAATTGATAGATGCTTACTGCAGAAGCGTGGTATTTGAATCCCCTTACTTAAATGCCAAACTAGAAGAATGGTGCTTGCACGAAAGCAGTTTGATAAAGCGGGCGGGCTATATATTGGTGAAGCTGAAAGCCGCTAAAGGGAGGGATTTCACAGATGGAGATTTTATGACTTTCCTGGAAAGAATCCATGATGAAATTGGAAACGAAAGCGATATGGTAAAAGAAGCCATGTATTACGCATTGATCGCCATTGGAAGGAGAAACAGGTTCTTAAACAACAGAGCACTGCAAATTGCCGAAGAAGTAGGGGAGTTATATTTGCGAAAACCCGCCCGGAAAAAGCTGCCGGATGCATGGGTGATTTTGGATCGTGATAACATGTTTACGGTAATACAATGAAGTGGAATTCTCAAAGATGTTCCACTTCAACTTTATCCGTTATTTTAACGATTGCCTATATCTTTCCCGCGAATTAACGATCGCCTCGTAAGCCGCTTCTTTGTTTTCCCAGCCTTCTATACCTACTTTCTTTTTCTCAAGGTCTTTGTAAACCTGGAAGAAATGTTCTATTTCATTCAGCAAGTGTGGGTTCATTTCTTCAAGAGACGTGATTTTACTCCATACTGGGTCGCTGACAGGCACACAAATAAGTTTCGCATCGGGGCCTTTTTCATCGCGCATTCTGAACAAGCCGATGGGATGGGTTTCAATCAGACATCCCGGAAAAGTAGGTTCTGAAACCAGGACCAGGGCATCCAGGGCATCGCCATCTTCTGCTAAAGTCTCCGGAACAAATCCATAATCGCTGGGATAATGCATAGATGAAAAAATCATTCTATCGTACCTGAACATTTTCTTTTCGTAGTCATACTCATATTTATTTCTACTTCCTTTTGGTATCTCTACCACTACATCAATCGTAAATTCAGATAAGTCTTTCATTGTTTTTTGTTTGTTTTCCTGTGCAAATATATGGTCTTCATCAAGAACCTACACATTAATTCCGATAAGTTATCGCCTCGTGGTTTATAATTATCAGCAGGGAGCGTTCAAGATAGAAAAGAGAGTGCTGCTTTATTTGCTGTGGAATAACCTCCAATGTTCCTAGAACAAGCCAGACGATAATACTTGGCTACTGTATAAACAATAAGTTTTTTAGGGGGAGATGCTCTTTTCTGATTAGCATTCCTTATTTTGCTCCTCTATTGGCGGGCAGGATTAATTGCTGTTGTGCTCAGTCACTTTACTGTTGGCAGGCAGTTCTGGCCAACGATCTGGTGAGATAATTTTAATCAACAAAAAGCATCGTGGAGCGTATCAAGGTTATTTATAAAAGGCATGAACTTCAGTTTAAATTTGATGCTGGTACCTCAAGAGGGGTTTTAAAATCAAAGAAGACTTATTATATCCTGGTAATGAAAGGAAAGGAAATGTTGGGCATTGGCGAGGCGTCGCCGCTGGCCGGCCTCAGTGTTGACGACCCTGCCCAATTTGAAAATGTTCTACAGGCAGCTTGCGAGCAACTAGAGCTGACCTTGCAAACCAAACCTCCAACATTAGATATCAATGCTATTGTGGCTGAAAATTTTCCTGCAATCCGATTTGGAATTGAAATGGCATGGGTAAACTACCTTGCAGGACTCAGCGGTGTGTACTTTAAAAGTGATTTTGTAGATGGCTTTAAAGGCATTCCTATTAATGGTCTGATCTGGATGTCCGACAAGCGAAAGATGCAGCAACAAATTAAAGAAAAATTAGAAGCAGGATATACCTGCATCAAAATGAAAATAGGTGCAATTAATTTTGCGGAGGAATGCGAGCTGCTGGCATTCATACGGAGACAATTCGGTCCGGAGGAAGTTACCTTAAGAGTAGATGCCAATGGCGCTTTTGCCGCGGAAACGGCTTTGGAAAAGTTGAAGAAGTTGTCTGATTTTGAACTTCATTCCATAGAGCAACCCATAGGTGTAGGAAACAGGGAGCAGATGGCTTATCTGTGCGAAAAATCGCCCCTTCCTATAGCGCTGGACGAGGAATTAATAGGCGTTTTCGGGGATGAGAAACACAAGTTACTTTCCGAAATAAAACCACAATTTATCATTTTAAAGCCCTCGTTGCTGGGTGGCTTTGCCGCCACAGATGAATGGATCCGGTCGGCTGAGGATTTGGGAATCGGCTGGTGGATGACTTCTGCGCTGGAATCCAATATAGGCCTTAATGCCATAGCACAATACACTTATCAATTGCCATATATAAGCTATCAGGGCCTGGGTACCGGACAGCTTTACCACAACAACATTCCCTCGCCTTTGTTAATAGAAGGAGGATACCTTTACCATAACCCAAACATAAAGTGGGATTTTAGCTTATTAAATTGATGAACTACATATTAATTACCGGCGCAAGCAAAGGCATTGGCATGGCATTGGCCCGGGAGTTTGCCAAAGAAGGTGGAAATTTAATCTTAACCGCCAGATCGTTAGCCGAATTGGAGCTATTGGCCGAAGAGTTACGAGCGCAATACAATATAACCGTTCATACCTTTGCGCTAGATCTGCTGAAACCTGATGCGGTAGATAATTTATATGAGTGGTGTGCAGGAAATAAATATCCGGTTCGGGTGTTGGTCAACAATGCGGGAACAGGATTATACGGCAACTTTGATGATGTCCCTTTGGAGTCTTATCAGGATATGCTCTATCTCAACCAAACAGTGCTTCTTAATATGTGCTACGTGTTTCTGCCCATGTTGAAGGAAATTCCGCGAGCACACATTTTAAATGTGGCCAGCGTTGCAGCATTTCACCCAACTCCCTATTTGTCGGCCTATGGCGCATCCAAATCTTTTGTGTTGAAATTCTCACTCGCTTTACGGCAGGAGTTATTGAAGCATTCGATCAATGTAAGTTGCTTGTGTCCCGGGCCAACAGATACAGCGTTTTACAATACGGCTGGTTTTGAATCAAAAGCAGAGGATATAAAAAACATGCTCATGAAGGTGGAAACCGTCGCTGAAATGGCAGTAGATGGAATGTACAGAAACAGATCCGTCATAATGCCTGGCTTTACGAATAAGATTGGTAATTTTTTCGGCAAATTGTTACCCTCTGGCTTACTGACAGAAATAATTGCGTTTGGCTTAAAACCAAAGAAAGTAAAGAAGAAGACTTGAGTAACCTGGTGATTCTTCATGTCGGTCTTACAATGCGGAGATGCCAGAGCTGCGATCAGTAGGACTTTACGCGGAGTATTTCTGAATGAGCAGTTCTGAAACCTTAGCCAAACCGGTACTTGCTTTTTCTTCAAAGAGATACAGATTGGGGCTGGGTGAAACCTCAGGCAACTTTGGGTCAATGATAAATTTGGGTACCTCCTCACCAGCCAAATCCAGAAGTCCTGCAGCGGGATAAACCAGAAGGGAAGTTCCTACTACCATAAAAATGTCTGCATTGTTGGCTTCTATAGCCGCTGGCTCCATCATGGGAACAGCTTCGCCGAACCACACTATATGGGGCCGCAGTTGTGAACCTTTCTCGCATTTTTCCCCAAGGTTTAGGTCATGACCTACAATCGGATATATCAAGTTTGGATCAACAGTGCTTCTGGATTTGAACAACTCGCCATGTAAGTGGATGATATTGGTGGATCCGGCTTGCTCATGCAGGTTGTCTATATTCTGTGTGATGACGCACACATCAAAATGATCTTCCAATTTGGCAAGCGCCACGTGGCCGGCATTTGGCTTTGCATTTATGGCAGCCTTCCTTCTTTGGTTGTAGAAATCCAAAACCAACTCCCTGTTTTTTTGCCAACCTTGCGGAGTCGCTACTTCCATTACATCATAGCCTTCCCAAAGACCGTTTGAATCTCTGAAAGTCGGTATTCCGCTTTCTGCGCTGATGCCTGCACCGGTCAGCACTACTAATTTTTTCTTTTTCATAGAATTCATTCTTTGAACAACGATTTTAA
>CAZHZR010000279.1:0-4330 GCA_964537095.1 uncultured Roseivirgaceae bacterium | reverse complement strand
TTCCGAAAGTGCGATTAGTTTCCGTCGCCCCTATTGAATTGTCTTTTAACTTTAAATCGGCTGGTTGTAAAAAGGAGGTGGATCAAGGATTTGAGAAACTATTTTCGTTACTCCCGACTATATTTGGCATTTCGAGCATAAAAGCATAAAAGCACAAACAAAACAGCGATTCTAATAAGGCTGTTCTGTTTGTGCTATTTAAAAAAACAGTTTGCTACTTCTTTATCAACTTTCTAAATTCGTCTCCGACTTTTAGGAAGTACATTCCGGAGCCAAGGTCGCTGACGTCAATTTGGACGGGTTGACCTGCTTTGTGTGCGGCACCTATTATTCCTTTACGCACCAGCACTCCCCCACTGTTATATAAACTGTAGAAATAATCTTGTGACTGAAGATCCGTTAGAGAAATGTTCACAACATCCACAACAGGATTTGGCCATGCCAGTAATTCTGAAGCTGAAAAATCGCCTTTTCCAATTTCGTTGTTGCTAAAAATTTTATCGGAAGCAGCAAACACTGACCTTTTATTCAATGGTTCAAAATAATATTCCACCCTATCCAACCCTCCTCCTATGCTTTCATAATCCGAAATCATATCCTCGTCTTCAAACAGCAGGGTCCAGTTTAGGCCATCATCAGACCCATAGGCCCGAATATGACTGATGGTCCCCGAAATTTTCTTTCGAGTTGGATTTGCCACTACAGTTAAGCGTATCCCTATAGGTACAACTACATCCTGCAGCGATTCAAGCGCAAAATCTACTCCGCCATTCACAGGCAGCTTTAGATTCTTATTATCACTGAAAACAACCCATCCTAATTTCGGAACTTTAAACTTTGTTGTTAAAGCCGCCTCTTCTGTTGGTCCGGGTCCTCGCATGGGAATGGATGGGAAAGCGCTTTCATCAGTTAACCAATCTACTTCAACAAGAAACGCCTGTCCATCTTCTGTTTCTACAATCTCCAATTTTAGATGGGCGTACCCCGATTGAACTTCTTCAAACAGTGCTACTACATTTTTATCTGAATCCATCACCACGATGATGGCGCTATCGACACCCTCCACATCTCCACTCCAGCCCCTGAACGTGTAGCCATCATCTGCTATGGCTGTGAGGGTAACAGTATCACCATGTGCATAAAATTCCTGCTCAGGATTGACTTGCACCGTACCATTTTCAGCCACAATAGAAAGCCTATGGTCAATCCCTTGAAATTGAGCGATACCATATAAAGAGGTATTTCCCCAGAAAAAGCGATTGACTGCATTCCAGGCCATATAAGTTTCTCTTACAACGCTGTTGGGATCATCATTATCATTAAGTGCCACTTCTAAACCCATGAATCCATCATTTTCCGGCACTGTATTCAATGTAGTCCAGGGTATCTTCAATTCGACCAGATAGCCTTCCAGGCTTAACGTTTCAGCAGTAACAATTCCTTCTAAATTGCCTGCCGGATTGCTGGAAATTATTTCTACGCCCGCATTATAGGTGAACTGAAAATCATTCTCTCCGTCAAAAACAGTCCCGCGGCTAAAATCACCATCCATCAGAATTTCAAACCCATCGAAGTTCCAGGCTTGTCCTCCTTCAGGCAAGGTTACCAAGGTCTGGTCCTTAACATCTATCAACACATACAAATTTTCCTGGTCCCACATCAACCTGAAAGAACCTGAAAGATCAGATTCATTATCCACAGTTCCAGAAGTAACATTCTCTATTGCATATGTTGGTGCATTTTCCCATTCCGCATCTATAATCCCATCCAATACTGGAGCGGTAAGTGTTCTTTGAATCAAGGCTAGACGCTGTGTAAAATTTGCCGTGATCGTTTTGTCTGCATCCATTTCTACTGTAATGGTTCTATTGTCACCCTCCGCATCTCCGCTCCAACCTGCGAATTGATAGCCATGTCCCGGAGAAGCGGTAAGCGTTACCACCTGGCCATGCGCATAAAATTCCTGCTCAGGCTCTACGCTTACTGTACCATTTTCTGAAATAATTGTTAAGCCGTGACTCACGCTAATAAACTGAGCTACCCCATAAGTGGAGGTGTTCCCAAAGAAGGCCGGATTGTTTCTATGCCAGGATTTATAGGCTTCCCTCACATCGCTGGTTGGGTCATCATTATCATTAAGTCCCACTTCTAATCCCATAAAATTTTGAACTTCAGGCGTGGTAGCTAGTGTAGTCCATGGCATCTTAAGCTCCACCAGGTAGCCATCTTCTGTCAATTGCTCAGCGGTTTCCATACCTTCCAAATGGCCGGCAGGGTTGCTGAAAAGCAATCCCGTACCTTGGCTATAAGAAAACTGAAAATCGTTTTTACCGTCGAAAGATGTTCCTCTGCTAAAATCACCATCGATAAATATTTCTACGCCATCAAAATTCCACACGTTGCCGCCATCTTTTAACTGAACGAGCACGTCATCTTTCACCTCTACAAGAATATATAAATTTACAGTATCCCACATGACCCTAAAAGTCCCTGAAAGATCAGCATCATTTTCTACAGCACCTGAAAGAAGATTTTTGATTTGATACGCCTGTGCATTTTCCCATACCGCGTCTACCACCCCGTCAATTCCAGGGGCGTAAATTGTCTGTTGGATTTTGGCGCTATTGTCGCGATATGTTGCAGAGACTGTCGCATTTCTGGCCGGCATGGTAATCGTGGTTTTGTCAGTATGTATGTCCGCTATGAAAGCTGTATCGCCTGTCCATGCGTCAAATACAAATCCTGGTTCGGGCACATCCGCTGCTATTTCGACATTGGCTCCTTCTTTATACTGCCCGGATCCTGTTCCATTCAGCACGGTGAGTACGTAACTATCAGACGGATCTACATCTCCGGTGTCAAAACCTTCTTTAATCCAGGAATTTATTGCAGGTGCTGATAATGCCTCATTCCAACTTAGTTTAGATTGTTTTCTGATTTCTGCATAGTAAGCCTCCATATCCGGAAGGTTCAAAACTTTCGCGACGTATAATTCTAGGCTTCGATCAGGATCTGGATACCCGGGATCTAAAGTTGAAGCACCCGTTTCTCCGGTGGCGGCAATCCAACCCTCGAAATCAGTCGTGTTTCCCCCCACTTTAAAACGTAATTCGCTTTGTCCCAGGGTGTGGTAATTATTTTGGCTAAAAATATCTGTCTTCAGAGGATTCAATACAGCATAAAAGCGGTCGATGGCAGGCAAATCCAGACTTATTTCATTATTGCTAATGCTTACATTCGTTAAGTCTGCAGCACTTACATTAAGTCCAAAATGCGCTCTTTTTAAGTTATACAGAATATTATCATGCACTTGCAGGTTCCTGGTCTGCCCTAAAATATCTACTCCCTTTGTATTTCCTCTTTGCTCAAGGGTCTGATGAATAATCAAATTATTGCTAAAAACGCCCCCATCCCAATCCTCAATTTCTACGTTCCAGGCTACATTCCGATTTGTGGTATTTGATTTTCCTGTAGAAGTAATTATGTTCTCTGTGATATTGATGTTCTTGAAACGATAGGGTGGCTCTTTGACATTTCCTCCCATCGAAATCCCGATTTCATTGTCATGGTAGAGGTTATTGACAATGTCTATGTTAGAAGCACTGGCCTCTCCATTATTTGCAGACCATTTGGTGCCCATGCTACTGCCTCTATGAAATGAATTACCGGTAAAGGTCGTGTTTTTGGTATTGGCAAAGTAGGTGTTATGGTTGTGATAAGTAGCCTGGCCATCTGTCATATCGTCTCCGCTTGTGCCGCGCGCCTGTATGAGCCAACCGTTGTGGTCAAAGATGTTCTCTTCAAGTAAAATGCCCTCTACCCCATCGGTAAAAAGCCCTTGCGAGCGATCGTTCGGATTATAATTGTTATGAAATACATTTCTTCGGATTTTGATATCGCGAATAGTTCCTGCCCCATTGATAACGTTGTTGGTGTAGTAGCTAAACTTACAGCCTTCGATTAAAACATTTTCAATGGTATAACCGCCTCCTGCATAATAAAAGAAGCCTTGTTCTCCCGCATAACCTTCATAATCAGGATCATCCGGATTTCTTGTATGTGCATAAAAGGAAAGTCCGATGATCCATGAATGGGCATGTTTAAAGTCCTTAAAAGTAGAGGCGCGGTCTTTTCTTATTGCCATCAATGGCCCTGTCTTCAGCAATGGCGCTTCAGTACCCTCGCCATAATAGGAATACACGGCTGGCTCATCAACCGATTTGCCAGACTTGATATTCAACACTTCATAAAAAATATCTCCTGCTTTCAGCAAAATCCATGCTGCTTCCTCCTGCTCCACATTCGCTTCCGCTGCGGCAATTGTTCGGAA
>CAZHZR010000278.1:0-4338 GCA_964537095.1 uncultured Roseivirgaceae bacterium | reverse complement strand
GGTTTTTGAAGACCAAAATGGGTACAAAACACCTTGGGATGGAACTTCTGCCAGCGGAGAGAAGCTATCGTTTGGCACCTACTACTATGTAGTAAATTTTAGTGGTAGCGAGGATAGAAGCGACTATCAGCAAGAAGGCTGGGTCATGATTTTAAAGTAAAACGAATCTCAAGTCAGGAAAAATATGCATCATTCCCTAGCCTATAAAGGTTTCATTTTGCTGTTGCTATTGCTGTTGATGCACTTTTCAGCCTCGGCACAACAACAGCTTCATCTGAGTCAGTACATGATGAACCCCTACATCTTAAATCCGGCCGTAGGTGGTACGGAAGCAGATTTGGACCTTCGTACGGGTTACAGACATCAGTGGACGAACTTTCCGGGAGCACCAAAGACGCTTTACCTCACGGGCAATGCGCGTTTCCGTGTGTTACGGAAGCCAGATCCTTTACGAAAAGTAACCGCTTTTCATTCTGCAGGCGTTGCTGTTTACCAGGATGAGGCCGGACCAATAAAGCGCATTTCGGCGCTGCTATCTTATAACTATAATATTCCGCTTTCACAGAACCTCAATATGTCCGTAGGGGTGTCTGCTGGCATTATCGACCTCAATCTCGATTATTCCATGCTTGAATTTGATCAGGAAGGAGAAGTATTTGATTACTCCTCCAGCTTAAAACCTGACGGAAACATCGGAATATGGCTGTATAATAGAAATTTTTTTCTGGGGCTCTCTGCCAATCAAATTTTTCAAAACAAAATAAACTTTTTTAAGGATAGAGCCGGAAAGGAAGATGTATCACAACTTAGAACCCATTTCTACCTCACAAACGGCTATAACATTCCATTAGGATACGCCAGGGGAAGGGGCATAGCCCACGACTATTATTTGGTACCTTCTTTTTTGGTGAAGTATGGTGGTATTGGCAAGCCATCCATAGACCTAAATGCAAAGATAAAAATGCGGGAGCTGCTTTGGCTAGGAGCTTCTTATCGAAAGGGCGATGCCCTTGCTTTTATGGGAGGTTTAACCCTGCTTAACAAAGGAATTCATTGGCTGGAAGCAGGATATTCATATGACCGAACCACCAGTGCAATCAAAAGTGCCTCTTACGGAAGCCACGAACTTATTATCATTTATAAAATAAAAGGAAAAACAGGCATTCTTTGTCCGGAAAACTTCTGGTAAACAGGGTGTCTAAGCACTTTAAAATAACAATTAACCTAAACCCATGTACATGAGAAAATTATTTACCATTAACTTTATGTTGCTGGTTTGTTTGCAGGCGTTTGCCCAAAATACACCAGTAATAGAGGACTTTACTACTTTTAATTCCGGCACTAGCTTTAGCTGTATCACAGTCGATGCCAACAACAATGTTTGGGCCGGAACTAACAAGCAAGGATTATTTCATCTGGATCAGGCTACGTCACCCGATGTGGCCAATTTCACTTCTACCGGGCTTTCTACCCTTATAATTCAATCATTGGCTGCAGACCAGCTTGGCGGTCTTTGGGTGGGACACGGTGGTATCAACTTTAACAGCAGTAGCGGCGGGTTGGAATGGGTAGATATTAACAATCCCGGAGCCAGCGTGCATTACTCCCCCGATAGGAATGCCAAATGTTTTGACTTCATGGAAAGAGAGGGTTTGGCCACACTAAACGTTAAATCTGTTACGGTAGATCATAATAATACGGTGTGGACAGCCCATAAATATCATCAGTTAGCTGTAGACTTAACCTATATACTCACTCCGGGAGCTATGTCATCAAAAAGAGCAGGAGAAGCAATCTTCACAACAAAAGGTGGATATGATACACGCGGTAGTTACCCCGAATGGCCTTACCCCGCTTATACCTGTAATCCTAAGCCAAACGAGACTGCGCAATCCAGGTCTTGTTATTCCATCGCCAGCGACTCTAACGAGGTATGGATCAGCGTTTTTCCTTATACAACGGAAGATGAAGAATATCTTCCTGCAAGAATACTTACTTACGATTTGAACGGAAGCTATAAAGGAGCCCTTACCTTCGAGTCCATAGGAGTACCTACTGCCGGAGCCGGCATATTCAATGGAATTTACCTCTCTCCAAAAGGCGATGCCTGGGTAAGCGTAAGTGCTGGAAAAGGTTTTGCTGTACGCCGAAATGGTGCCTGGACCCATTTCGATTCAGGAAGTTTACCGTGCATATTTCCTGAGGGTGCCAACGTGAATGAAAATGCGATATGGGGCAACAAGTATGGAAATGTATTTATAGGCACCAACAAAGGACTGATTGTTTATAATGGCCGTGGCCCGGTAAACGTAAGTTCTTCTTACTCCTTTTATAGTCAAGCCACGAACACAATGTCCTCCAACAATATTTTAGGTGGCTACAGTGAGCGAGACAGCATTCAATGGATTGCGTCCGATAACGGAATTATGAAAGCGATCATTGGCCGTTATCCAACAGATGATGAAGAAAATGAGGATTTTACCTCCTGTAACAGTTCTGACATAAACTACATTGAGGATATATTAAAACAGCCTTCTACCCAGACTAACCAAAGCTATCATGTCTATAAAGTAGAAACCGAGATTTGCGATCAGACAGGTCCGAATGGAAGTTTGTGTAATGCCGAAAACATTTATAAAATGTTCAAAGACGATATTACCCTAACATCACCTACTCCAATAGACTTTCCTTATGATAACCTTTCACCTGTTTTTCTATCATTTTTGGATGACGGTGATCTAACTAAGATTATAGCTAATGTAAACGCCTTTCAAGACAATCCTACTACTGACAACCCATCAGGGGCAATAAACACCATTGGACAAGTTTTAACGGGAGTAAATGCTATAGCAGTGAACGCACATGAACGTTTTGCCATTCCATCTTATACAGATTTATTACGGGATAAAATTCAACGACCAGTGCTACTTCAGGAGCAAATTAGGGTGAATGGTGGCGTTAAAACCGTTGCCTGCAAAGAATATAAATTATACAATAGCTCGAATTACATTTTAAGCAGAAAAATGTTTGATATTTCTTTAGAGGAAATTTGCTGGGATAGTGAACTGGAAAGTGCTGTTTATGACCCTATTGTCGTATATCCCTCCGATAAAGATTATACGATTACAAACTATACCAAAGATGGTCATTTTCTGTGGCCAGGAAAAGTAACCCGGCAGGTTGTAGAAGAATGTGGTAAAGTAAAAATAGTAACTATAGGAGAAGGACTTCAATATTGTGGGGATAACCCCTTAGGTAAAATGAACGCTAAAGGAAATGTGGTGGTAGGTACCATATTGTTTAGAAACATTGACTTTCGTCTCAAAAGGACCTTTGAAGAATTGTAAAATTAACCTAACCGAAAAATAATTTATATGAAGAATATATCAATACTATTTTTGCTTGTAACGCTTGCTGCAAGTAATAGCTGGGGACAAAATGATGCATTGTTGAATACTACCTGGAAAGTTGAAAAGTACAATGCTACTTTCAGAAGTGAAAATATACATTTATTCCATAAAGACTCCGTACATAATGAATTCGATTACTCAAAAACCGAATTTGAGTTTTCTAATGATGGAACCTATCAGGTAAAGGACGGAGATGACAGCTTAATTGGAGCATGGGCTATCAACAGTAAAGGGGATAGTTTAATCCTTGATAATAATCCTCAACAACTGGTTCAACTCAATGCTGAAAAGCTTATTACAAGGAGGTATACTTTACAATTCGCAGATTTAGAAGCCAATCTGGATACTGTGTTTTATTATATGGAGTTTGCACCTGCAACAGAAGACCCCTTGGGTTTTGAAGAAGTAGCCAACCAAACAATTTTTCTTGTTTATCCTAACCCTACGAGTGGCTTAGTAAAAATAGAACTGGGGGCGGAAGCTGGCAGCAAAGTAATGCAAATTCAGCTACTAAATATTTCGGGGCAGACTATTCGAAAAGAGGCCTTCACCAAAAGTAGACAAATTATTACCTTGGATCTACAGGGTCAGCCTTCCGGTACTTACATTATTAAGTTGCTGAATGCTGAGGGTAAGACGATAGGAGTTAAAAGAATTGTGAAGAAAAAATAGTTAAGAAATAGTCCGGTATGGCTTGCCTCGCCCGGGTTGCGGGGAGAATAGCACGCTGGGCTGGTGAGGTAGGTGTCGTCTTGAAAATAGTGGTGCAAATATTTGTAAGCTATTTTCAGGACGAGGCAAACCTCTTCTCAGAAGATTTATTAAAAGGCTTCACGTCAAAATTTTAAACAAGGTGTGGTCCTGGGCAGGAACATTCCGACGAATGAGAGCCGAACAAGTCAGCCGCAAATAGCAGATGGCCTGCGAA
>CAZHZR010000277.1:0-4350 GCA_964537095.1 uncultured Roseivirgaceae bacterium | reverse complement strand
GACAACTGTCCACATATATCTCCCTTACAAAAACCTAATCTAACTGTTTTTCTATACTTTTTAAAATTTGCTTCTGAAGCTTAGGTATAAAATCCTGTGCTATGGCCACTATACCCCGACATTTCAGAAATGTCTCTCTCAACCATGCTGCCCAAAGTTAAATTGAATATGACCTACCCGCTTAATAACCACCTGATTACCCGCATAATATCCGGGTATTATACGTATAATAACCGTTTAATATTCTGTTTAATAATATCCATTCCAACTGGGCAAATGCGACAGCTTTAGTTGTTATACCGCATTCATATCTCCTACATTGCAAATATTGTGACTTCAATCAAGGCTCAGAGAAACAATCTTCAATCAATTTAGCCTGCGAGCAGTTATTAGGTTTAACACCAAACATCCCAAACCCCGAAAAGTGGAAATAAATGACCCGAAAAACAAACAGCAACGAGGAAATAAATGAAGAAAATGTCCGGGAGCTCCGTCTAATATTTGATACCGTTCGAGGCAAAAGAGATAAAATAGGCTTTCCCGATTTGTTGGAGAAACTCAGGCAGGCAGGCATAAGAGAAACGGATGCAAGGCTCAAACATCTCCAATCAGACAAGAAGCAAGAATTCGAACAAATGACTTTTCAGGCCTTCCAAAACTTTTTAGGTGAGGAGAAAAATGCACTGTTGAAAAGAGCGCTACTGAATCAGCTTATCATACCGGATTTCTCAGGATTCTGTAAGGACATTGAAAAGTACTTTAAAAATACAGCAAAAATAAAGGATGGGGAAGCAGAAAACGCGGAAAAAGCTGCCTTGTATGCTGTTTCGGTTTGTACAGTCGATGGGCAAATGTATCAGTTGGGGGATCATGATCAGGTATTTGAGCTTCAATCGGTTTCCAAAGCCGTCAATTACGTTATAGCACTGCACGAAAGTGGTGAACAAAAGGTTCATACCCACGTAGGCAGGGAACCAAGCGGCAGGGGGTATAACGGACTTGTTCTGAATGAGGATGGTCTGCCGCACAATCCGATGATCAATGCCGGCGCAATCATCGTGTGCTCACTAATTAAACCAGAGCAGACCATAGCCAGCCGCATAAAGCATGTAGAAAACACCTGGACGAGGCTTTGTGGAAATACACCTGTTCGCTTTGACAATAAAAAGGCTAAGAAAATACAAACCTCTGACCAGAATATGGCGCTGAGTTATTACATGAAAGAACAGGGTGCGTTTCCGGAGGGTGCAGACCTCTACGATGTCATAGAATTCTATGGAAAATGCTGTTCCATTGACATTACGGTAGACCAACTGGCCATGGCAGCGGCCAGTCTCGCCAATGGAGGCACCTGTCCTGCCACACAAGAAGAAGTGTTCAGGCCTGACAATGTACGAGATTGCTTGAGTCTGATGCTCTCCTGCGGCATGTATGACTATTCCGGAGAATTTGCCTTCTTGGTGGGTTTACCTGCTAAAAGCGGCGTTTCCGGCGCAATGATGCTGGTGGTGCCGGGAATTATGGGGATCGCCATTTACTCTCCGCCCCTCGATAAACTCGGCAATCCCGTACGAGGCATCGCATTTTGCAAAGCGTTGATAAAGGAATACAGCCTGCATCAGTTCGATCATATCGCCGAACCAGCACACGACAAAAAAGACCCGCGAAGGCCCAGCCTGAAATAATGAATGAAGAGAGAACCTTAGTTGCTCTATTCGTATAGCAAAAACGGGTTCGCATTGATCTGGCAGCTCCGGCTGTCTTTTGCCTCGCCCATACCTCACTGAACCCCGGCCCCTCAATTAAAAGACCGCCGAAAATCCATAGGTGATAGGGCAGTTCTGTTCTTGAACAGTTTGCTAAAGGACTGGGGATACTCAAACCCCAATTCATAGGCGATTTCGCTTATGGACAGCCCGGTGGTGGAGAGCTTTTCTTTGGCTTTTTCTATCAGCTTGTTGTGAATGTGCTGCTGTGTACTTTGTCCTGTCAGGGCTTTGAGCAAGCTGCCCAGATAATTGGGCGATAGGTGCAGCGACTTTGCGATGAACTGGGCAGTGGGCAGCCCTTCGTTTACCAGATTGTTGTTGTTAAAGCATTCCTCAAGCAGGGTTTCCAGTTTTTCAAGGATCTGGTGGCTGCTCTTTTTTCGCGTAAGGAATTGACGCTGGTAAAAGCGTTCGCTGTAATTGAGCAACAGGTCTAGCTGGGTGACGATGATGTTTTGACTGAACTTGTCGATATTAGCCTGGTATTCACGTTCAATGTTGCGCAGAATATCAGCAATCACTTTCTCTTCTTTCTCGGAAAGGAACAGGGCTTCGTTGACTGCATATTGAAAAAAATCATAGGTTTTAATCTTCTTCGCCAGAAAAGTTCCCCACAAGAAATCAGGATGGATCAGCAGCAACCATCCTGTCGGTTCCACAACCACGTCCGGCTTCATTTCTATACTCAAAAATTGAAGCGGCGACACAAAGGTGAGCACCCCGCAATCAAAGTCGTATGGCTGCTGACCATAATTGAATTTCGCATTGACATTTCTTTTCAAGCCAACGGAATAATAATGTTGGATCCATTTCAGCTCGCTGTCGTCAACGGGATAAGCCACTTTGCTGTAATCGATCAGACTGATCTGGGGATGCTCCGGATTCGGAAGATTACAAAAAGCGTGAAATTCAGAAATAGATTGAAAGTGAAATGTCTTTTGCATGTTGTATATAGTTTGAACCCCATTACCGTTTGGTCCTTTTCCTTCAGATGAGGGATCCAGGATGAGTATAAAAGCTTAACTTAATGACAGTGCCGTTCGGCTGTGGCATTTATTTTATTGCCCGATCAGAATTTCCCGAAACAGATTCTGAGCATTTTTGAAGACAGAATATTAAAGTCTCTGAAAATGAGTATCCCCGTAAAAGACGCTGATAGCATTTAAACGTCTTTATTTAGCAAGCTATTTCTCTTTATACAAAATCATTCCGGCATGGTACAGGATGCCATCTTTGAATTCACCATCTGCAGTAAAGCCGGTATCGTCTTTGTAATCAATATGGTTTCCGGATATCGTATAGCTTCCCTGGTACGCGCTTTCTTTGCTTCCTCTGGCTTCATCATATCTAAAATCAGGCAGTAGTTCATGTCGAATGTAGCCATCTTTGGTGACCCACATGCCTATGTATGCTTTGGTTTCTTCCATTGTTTGCATGGAATTTTCTTTGTTTGTCATTAAAAAATTCTGTTCGTGGGTGTCGAGAACAGCAACAACCTGTGTGATTTTGCCATGTTCCACTACCATTTTCCACAGGTGTTCGTTGTCATAACTGCTTCCGTTTTCGGCAGTAGCTTTGCCCTGCCAACGCAGCCAAACGAATTTTTCATCAGCTGTAATGCTGATCAGCTCAGGGATGATCCGAGTGGCCAATTGATCGGTGATGGGAGCGACGGCAAGGTTTAGAAATTCTTCCTTGCCGTTATAGACTCCCGATACAGATGACCTCCCGCTAACTTCCCAAACCACCTCGTCATCCAAAAGGTCAAAAAACCTGGCCTCACCACTTTGCCATTTCTCAAACTGATTTGCAATCAAGGCTCTGGCTTCTTCCTGTTGACCGGACACTTCACCTGGCATACAACCCAGACTGAGCAGTAAAATCCCGAGGGCTAAAAAGCGGTAGCGTGGGTGTATTCCTTCCATTTTGTCATTTCTTTATTGATTAAATCAATTTTACCGGTTGCCAAATCATACGCGTCGTCCCCGAGGAACAGATGAACAGGTGGGTTTTCTTCCTGCGCGACTTTAATGAGCACTTCTGCCGCCTTCTGCGGGTCATTGGGTTGGTTGCCGTTAATCTGGTTCAAATGGGCGGCTTCAACTTCACGAGCGGCGGTGTATGCATCAATCGGATTTCGAGGCGTTTTTACGGAACCGCCCTTCAGGAAATTGGTCCTGAAATAACCCGGATAAACCAAAGTAGTATGCACTCCAAAGGGCTTCATGTCTTCGGCAAGTGCTTCTGTGAGACCGGCAACTGCAAACTTGGAGGCACAGTAAACCCCAAACCCAGGATAGTTTCCGACAAAGCCTCCTATGGAAGCAAGATTAAAAATGTGTCCGGACTGCTGTTCTCTTAAATGTTTTGCAGCATTTCGGATTACGTTCAGTGAGCCAAAAACATTGACCGCAAAATTCTTCTTTGCTTCTTCATCCGAAAGTTCCTCCACAGTTCCTATCAGTCCATAACCTGCATTATTCACCACCACATCAAGCGATCCGAAATGACTAACGGTTGTGGCTATTGCTTTTGCTACATCACTATCGCTGGTGATATCCATCTCCATCGGGAGGAAGTC
>CAZHZR010000276.1:0-4355 GCA_964537095.1 uncultured Roseivirgaceae bacterium | reverse complement strand
ACGATTTTATCATCCTCGAACAGCATGTAAAGAATGCTTTTGATATGAAAAAAGTGGTAATTTCCTTTATCATTGTACTTCTGGTGATAAAATTGGCAGCCTTTGACATTCTGCCTATTCTTACGAGTGCCCTGATAGGAAGTGTAGCAATGCTACTAACAGGCTGTGTGAGTTTACAGAAGGCTTATCAATTTATAGACTGGAAAATTCTTTTTTTGCTGGCGGGGCTAATCCCTTTGGGTATCGCTATTGAGAAAACTGGCGCCGGGAATTTACTTGCCGAAAACTTCGTATACTATACGGACGGCTTTTCTGCCAGAACAATGATATCACTTCTATTTATCCTTACCGTGTTGATTACAAGTATTATTTCAAATAATGCTACTGCTATTTTAATTGCGCCTATTGCAATATCTATTGCCCATGGTCTGAACCTGGATCCGAAGCCTTTTCTGATAACCGTAATGTTCGCTGCAAGTACAAGCTTTATTACTCCTATAGGCTATCAAACAAACACCCTGATTTATAGCATTGGAAACTACAAATTCGTTGATTTTTTAAAAGTAGGCGGTGTGGTTACTTTAATCGTGTGGGCTTTGGCAACATGGTTAATACCCCTTTTTTATATGTAGTTAATGATGATTGATAACATGAATACTAAAAGCGGGATACTATGGGTTTGGGAAAAATAAAAGCTGTACCAGAATGCCTGATAATATTAAAAGGAAAAAATAATACCTCTGGTAAACAAGATATCCTATACAAACGGAAATTGTAAATACAATTAAGAAAAGGTTGTTGAAAATAGAAAGTCGGTTCATGATAGTAGCCTTTAAAACTTTATGCTAAGTTACGACCACCTCTGAACCTTAAAAAGCTCCCCGTTCGCCGAAACTTACAGATATGAGTTATAGAACATTATTCTACCTATGAAAGTAAAATTTAAAACGAATAACTGTAAAATCAACATTTCTGGCTTTTAAAAGAATGTTCTCAAGATGAAAAAGCAAAACGGTAGACGTACACCATCGCTTCTTTGATAAAATTTTGTTAAAGAATGTATCAGGACCGCTAAATTATTACACCTTATTCTGATGATTTGAAAATATTGTACTTTAAGATGATGAGAGCCTAAAAACCGCCGAATTTCGTAATTCCGGCGGTATGTCATGATAAGTATGAAGGCAGAAGTTAGTTGTTAGCCAGCAATTGGCTGGATTTTATCAGGTTAATAAATTCAAATCTATAGCCTTCTGTGTCTTTTCCGGCTGCCCCTTTTGCCAACTCCAGAACCGTACCGTATGTCGCTTTTCCCTTGAATTCTGAATCACGTAACAGCATGCCGAAAGATGCTACAGCTGCCGAAAACCGAAAGTTGTCGGTGGTTTCATCCAAAGCAATCGCTTTGTTCAACACAGTTTCTTCTAACAACCGGCTCCGGGACCCTTCCGGGCTTTTGTATCGTAGCTTTATGGACAGCAGCTCGTCTACCTGTGTTGTAGCTTCTATACCCTTTTCAGATTTTTGATATTTTAAATCATCGATAGGTTGCAGAAATGGTGAATCATGAATGTTTGCTGGAATGATTTCATAAAGGGCTGTCACCGAATGGCCGGCTCCGAGATCTCCTGCATCTTTTTTGTCATTGTTAAAATCTTCATTATTTAGCACCCGGTTCTCATAACCGATTAGCCTGTAACCTTTTACGTTTGCAGGGTTGAATTCGATCTGAAGTTTTACATCTTTGGCAATGGTAAACATGGTACCTCCAAATTCATTTACGAGTACTTTTTTTGCTTCAAGAATATTGTCGATGTAAGCATAATTTCCATTGCCTTTGTTTGCAAGGCCTTCCATCTTAGCGTCTTTGTAGTTACCCATACCAAAACCAAGCACCGTCAGGAAGACACCCGATTCACGTTTTTCTTCGATCATTCTTTCCATCTCCGCATTGCTGGATGCGCCCACATTGAAGTCGCCGTCTGTTGCGATAATCACGCGGTTGTTACCATCCTTTTTGAAGTTTTTTTGCGCAATATCATAGGCCAGTTGAATGCCTGCTCCACCTGCAGTTGATCCGCCGGCTTCCAGTTTTTCTATGGCGGCAAGTATCTCTTTTTTATTACTTCCAGGAGTTGCTGGTAAAACCACACCCGCAGCTCCTGCATACACCACCACCGAGACATGATCCTGCGGTCTCAGCTCATTAATTAATAGTTTGAAAGCTGATTTCAAAAGTGGAAGTTTATTGTAGTCCTGCATTGAACCGGAAACATCTACTAAAAAGACCAGGTTTGAAGCCGGGAGATTTTCTGTAGAAATGCGTCTTCCCTGCAAGCCAATGTGGACGAGCTGATGGTCAGGATTCCATGGACAGGCTGAAACTTCCGTATTGATGGAAAAAGGCTGCTCATCTTTTGGCTGAGGATAGTCGTAGGTAAAATAATTGATCATTTCTTCAATTCTGACAGCATCTTTCGGAGGCATTTGCCCACTGTTGATGAAACGACGCATATTACTATAGGAAGCGTTGTCAACATCTATTGAGAAAGTAGACAGTGGATTTTTTCCTACTTCCCTGAAGATGTTGTCTTCTATGGCATCGTATTCCTCCGTATTGTGCGGAGGATAATATGGCTCCTTCAAGTTGAAATTATATGAACCTGTCGTATACGGCGAAGTAATGGCAACTCCCGCAGTCATTTGTTTTCTTGTAGCTGCCCCATATCCAACCACAACGACTTCGGACAGGCTTTGAAGGTCAGGATCCATTCGCACATGAATTATTTTTTGCTTTCCTACATATACCTCCTGGGTGACGTACCCAACATGATTAAAAACGAGTGTGGCATTACCGGAGGGCACTTCAATTTCGTAGTAGCCGCTTGTGTCAGTTGAAGTTCCTATTGTGCTACCTTTTAGAAGCACCGATACTCCTGGCAGCGTTATACCTGAGCCAGACTCTGTGACGGTCCCTGATAATTTTATCATCGAGACATTGGTGGTGCTCCAGGAGGACAATAATAAGAGGAAGAAAATTGCTATTGGTATTTGAATACTTTTCATATCTATTATTTTTAAAGTGAACAGTAAATCCCGTTACCACAGTTTATCCTGGTCGGGTTATACATAGGATGCGTTGCTATTGTGAATTCCATAAATACAATCGAAAAATTATTTTATATTGGGTCATCAAGGAGTTCCCGAAAGTGTTAAATCATGAGATAGGAATTCTATGGGGCTATGAGTGCGGGCAGGGGCATCTATGCCTTATATAAAGATTTCAAATGAAGCTGAATGTTTTTTAAACGCAGTCCAAAGAAAGCAGTAAAAGAAGATAAGGAACTTCTGAGTTTGTACCAGGATTCGGAAGATATTGCTTTTTTAGGGGAATTGTATGATCGTTATATCCATCTGGTTTTCGGTGTTTGCATGAAATACCTCAAAGATCAACAGGATAGCGAGGACATGTGTATGCAGATTTTTGAAAAGCTAATTGTTGCAGCTAAAGTCCATCAAATATTGAATTTTAAAAGTTGGTTGCATGTGCTGGCACGAAATGAATGTCTGATGTTGCTTCGGTCGGGAAAGTATAAACGAGATCAGGCTAGTGTTGCCATCAAGGAGGAGGATGCTATGGAATCGTCCTATGTTTTGCATCTTAATGGTGAGGAGCGTTTGGAAAACAACCTTATTGAGCTTGAGAAGGCCATTGAAGTTTTGCCCAATGAACAAAGGATGTGCATAAAGCTGTTTTATTTGCATGAAAAATGCTATAAAACTATTGCGCTGGAAACGGGATACGAAATTAACAAGGTGAAAAGCTATATTCAGAATGGCAAAAGAAATTTGAAGCGCTACATGGATAAAATTGATGAATAGGGAGGGAGATCATATCAAAAATCAGAGGCACCTCACAGAATCGCAACTGATTCAATACAGTGAAGGGACCATGGCTGATGCAGAAATGCATCGGGTAGAGTTGCATTTGCTTTCCTGTGAGCTTTGTAGTGAAGCACTGGAGGGAATAGAGCTGCTTGACACAGGAGCCAAAAAACCAGCCATGATTGCTTTACATTCGCGATTTCAAGGCAGGCTACGGAGCAACAATCCTGCTCCGAAGGTTGCTTACTGGAAGTGGGCTGCAGTGGCCGCCATTTTTCTATTGTCAGCAGCAGGATTGTTTGTCTTGTTGAACAAAAATATTAATCCGCAATCGGAGATTGCCATCTACCAGGGCCATGAAAACAACAGCTTGCCCACTCTGAGGCCAGCTCCCCTCGTTGAATTAGAAAAAGACTCGGTCGGTGTTTCCAATACCTTTGCGCTCGATAATACGATTGCTCTCAACACTG
>CAZHZR010000275.1:0-4358 GCA_964537095.1 uncultured Roseivirgaceae bacterium | reverse complement strand
TTTAATTTTTAATTTTTTCTTATTTCATCCCAATGTAAAGTCCGGTACCTAACAACTATTCCTAAATCATCAGCTTTACCAAACCTCAATCTTCAATTTACATCTTTTGAACATTTGACTGAGCTGATTTTGGCAACATTTGCGGGTCATTAGCAGGTTTGGTAAAGCAGCTCACGCTATGTAATGTCTACGAACCCAACTTTATGGATTTCAGGCGCAGGCTGTTTGTAACTACTGAAACGGAGCTCAATGCCATCGCAGCTCCCGCGATCATCGGGTCCAGCAAAAAGCCGTAAAAAGGATATAGAACACCAGCAGCAATCGGAATCCCTATTACGTTATAGATAAAGGCCCAAAATAAATTTTGCTTTATGGTTTTAACGGTTTCCTTTGATAGCTTCAGTGCTTTGGGAATTAGATTCAAATCAGAGGAAATCAATGTCATTTTCGCGACCTCTATCGCAATATCAGACCCTTTTCCCATGGCAATGCTCAAATTGGCCTGCGCAAGTGCCTGCGAATCGTTAATTCCATCGCCCACCATGGCAACCACCTTGCCCTGATCTTGTAGCGTTTTTACAAATTCAGCTTTATCGGCAGGAAGCATCTCTGCTTTGTAATGATCTATTCCCACTTTGCCAGAAACCGCCGCAGCAGTATTCTCATTATCACCGGTTAGCATGTACACGTCAATGCCCTGCTTTTTCAGCGTCTCGATGGCCAATGCAGAGGTTTCTTTGATCGAGTCTGCGATGGCCAATAAGGCCAACACGTTTTGTTCATCGGCAAACCAAATCACCGTTTTTGCCTCATTCTGAAGCTTATCGGCAAGTGCTTTCATGTCACCCGCTATGCCAATATTATTTTCGTCCAGAAGCTTTTTGTTTCCTACGAAATATGTATTGCCTTCATATATAGCCTTCACGCCGCGGCCCGTAATGCTTTCAAAGCGTTCAATCTGTGCTTTTTGAAGTACGTCGCCCTGCAGGGAACGTACAACCGCGTCCGCCAAAGGATGTTCCGACTCCGATTCGATGGCCAACAACACAGCGCTTTCTTTGGTGCTGTCTTTAAGAAACCATTGAATATCCGTCAACGCAGGCTGCCCTTCAGTGATTGTACCCGTTTTATCCAGGATAATCGCATCTACTTTATGACCTATTTCCAGGCTTTCTGCATCTTTTATGAGTATTCCGTTTTCAGCACCTCTCCCTACGCCCACCATAATGGCTGTAGGGGTTGCAAGTCCAAGTGCACAGGGACAGGCTATTACCAGCACTGTTACAAAAGCAAGAAAGGCGTGGGTGATGGCGTTCTCGCCGCCCAGCGTTGCCCATAGGAGAAAAGTGACAATGGCGATACCAATCACAACAGGCACAAAAATACCGGCTACCTTGTCTACCAGCTTTTGCACAGGTGCTTTACTTCCCTGAGCGTCCTGCACCATTTTTATGATCTGGGCAAGAAACGTATCTTTCCCTACTTTTTCAGCCCTGAAGCGGAAACTGCCTTTCTGATTGATAGTCCCCGAGTAAACCTTATCGCCGGTCTTTTTTTCTATGGCCATGGGTTCTCCGCTTATCATGCTTTCGTCCACAAAAGAACCGCCTGATACCAAAGTGCCATCTACAGGAATTTTGCCACCGGGCTTGATTAAAATTGTATCGCCCACATTTACAGCGGCTATTGCTACTTCCTTTTCTTCCCCGTCAACCCAAAGATTCACTGTTTTTGGCTGTAACCCAATCAGCTTTTTAATGGCTGAACCTGTATTTGATTTGGCTCGGTACTCCAACAGTCGTCCCAGTAAAATAAAGAAGATAATTACCGTAGCTGCTTCAAAATACACGTGGGGAGTAAGGCCTTTTGAAAGCAATACCTCCGGAAACAAGGTGTTGAACGTACTCAACAACATGGCAGTACCCGTACTCAGGGCTACAAGGGTATCCATATTGGCCCTGCCATGCTTCGCCTGCGCCCATGCATTTGTAAAGAAACTTCGACCGAACCAGGCCAGAACCGGAACCGTCAACACGAGCATGATCCAGTTGGCATAAGGAATATTCATAAAAAACATTCCGATCATCATTACTGGAAAAGCAAAAACAAATGCCCAAATGGTATTCTTTTTCAGCTTTTGATAAGTGGCTAATTGTGCTTCCTCCTGCTTCTCGCTTCCCCCCTCTTCTTCTATTATCAAGTCGTAGCCGATAGACTGAATTACCTGTTGCAATTCCGGAAGACCTACTACCTCCGGCTGGTAATCGACAAAAGCAGATTGACTGCCATAATTCACGCCCGCATCGACTACCCCATTTTGCGTTTTGAGCATCGACTCTACACTCGCTGCACAGGAAGCACAACTCATACCTGTAACCGGGAGCGTTTTCTTCACTGATTTTGAAGTCGCGGACGACCTGCTTTTCCCATCCGCAACCATATTGTTATCTGTAGGCATAATTTTCAGCTTTAATCTATTACAAAGATACTCACTCCCCCTGCCAAATGTGTTACATAACTTTTACACCAATGTATATAATTTTAGTAACCGAATTTTTTTGCGGGCTTTAATAACACACAGCGGATTTTATGGTTACATAAGAAAAGTGAAATATTATGAATAACAGAGATAAAATTTTGAGTGCCTCGGCAGCCGCAGCGGTTATGACCGGTATTGCTATCGCCTACTCCAATAAGAAAAGCCATTCCGTGATGCCGGAACTGAGGGTTGTAGACAATGTGGACCTGGACAAGTATCTGGGCGAATGGTACGAAATAGCCCGACTTCCGGCACGTTTTGAACGAAATTGCTATGCCACCCGGGCGGTATATTCAAAGAATGAAGACGGGACCATCAAGGTAGAAAATATATGTCATAAAAGAGATGTCGACGGACCTGTGAAATCGGTAACCGGAAAGGCATTTCTCCCGAATCCGAATAAAACAGCCAAGTTAAAGGTACAATTTTTCTGGCCGTTCAAGGGAGATTATTGGATACTTGATTTGCCTGACAATTATGAATATTCTTTAGTCGGCGAGCCAAGCAGAAAGCACTTGTGGATTTTGAGCAGGACGCCCAATATCGAGCTGAACGCCTTGCAGTCGCTGGTAGAAAAAGCAAAAAAACAAGGTTTTGATACGGACAAGCTTATTTATACCGAACACAGCAGTTAGCAGGAAGCCGCATGATGGTTTCCCCTGAAAACAAATTATTGTAGAATGGGCTGACCATGGCTTTTAAGTGATTCACACCGCATTAGTCTGAAAGCCAGCGTCCTTCTCAGATAATGAGCAGGGTCTATGGCCTTTCACCCGGCGTGAAAAGACGCAAGATTTAATTAAAAACGAATTAAATTTTGCATTTAAAATTTTCATACTTACTTTTGCGACCAGATTTTAAAGAAACAAGATGATTTTCAAGAACCTTGTTTCTTTAATTGATGGTCCGTTAGCTCAGTTGGATAGAGCAACTGCCTTCTAAGCAGTAGGTCTTAGGTTCGAATCCTAAACGGATCACTTGATAATCAGCCACTTACGACTAAAAGTTGTGAGTGGCTTTTTTATGTATCGACATTTGCACCAACAAAAAATGGACAAGAAGAACAAGAACAAGAACAATGACCTTGCTCCCATTTACCTGATTGTCGGGTCAACTCGGTAGATAAATTAATTTCTACAGGCAAATATGTTCATTGCGACTACTTCAATAACAAGAAGGAAAAAGCAATTCCTGGCGATCAAAATTCCTGCCAATTGCAATTACAACTCCACCGTTTTCAATTCGGATTTTGATGCTATAAGGTCGAAATCAGAATCATTGTGCAGTAGTGGAACATAGTGGGTCATTGCATAGTGGGCAATCAGGCAATCGTTACTTTTTCTAATAGTTACTCCTTTTTTTCTCAGTGTTCTATAGAGATCAGATGCTCCAATAGCACCTTCCAGGGGATCCATTACAAGCATAGTATAACTTAATAATATTGTCTTTACCCTTCTGTAATGGACATCTTCTCTTATACCCTGGAGCGTTTCCTGAATCACCACTGGACAAGTCAGCACCGGGCTTCCGTTCAAAATATGGTCATTTAAAAAATCAGTCCTAACATCAATTACACCATTCAGGTAATCGACCCAAATAGAGGTGTCTACCAATATAGGTCGGTTCATGCTTTCCGCATTTCGTCAAGGTTACCATCCCATTTCACCTTGCCGCGAAGGTTCAGCATATCTTTCCTTTGGAGTTCTTTAATAAAATTCTTCAAGGCCTGCTCGACCACTTCTTTTTTTGTCTTGATTTTGCTAAGCTTTTGCGCTCTGTTCATCAAATCATCATTAATATCAATATTTGTCCTCATATG
>CAZHZR010000274.1:0-4411 GCA_964537095.1 uncultured Roseivirgaceae bacterium | reverse complement strand
TAACAATTATAATAAAAAAATCATGCGGCAGGGGGTATTTGTAAGTTTAAATGAAGAAAAGTGGAAGAATTTTGAAGACAAACTGAAAAATTTGAACTCGGTTCCAGCTGACGAACTATCCTACATGTATGTGCACCTGACAGAAGATCTGGCGTATGCAAAAGGAAAATATCCGGATTCTCAATTAGCGCTTTACCTCAACGAGCTTACCGTCAAAGTTCATAATATTATATACCGGAACAAGCCGGAAAAGGCCAGCCGGTTCATCACTTTTTGGAAAACAGAAGTGCCCAGGGAGCTTAATCATGCATACCCTTATCTTGGATATTCTTTCTTAATATTTATAGTGGGTGCTTTGATCGGCGCATTGTCCGCGGCCAACGATACCACCTTTATCCGCCTCATTTTAGGCAATGCCTATGTAGATCAAACCCTGCAGAATATTCAAGACGGGAATCCTATGGCGATATATGGCAGTATGGAAGAAGGATTTATGTTCTTATACATTACTACCAACAACATAAGAGTGGCATTGATGGCTTTTGCGATGGGCGTATTCCTTTCCATCGGAACAGGCTATATATTGTTTTCAAATGGCGTCATGATTGGTGCCTTTCATTATCTGTTTTATCAGCAGGGTCTGTTCGATGAAACAATTCTCACCATCTGGATTCACGGAACGCTGGAAATTACAGCTATTGTAATTGCGGGCGCCGCAGGATTAATTATGGGCAACGGCATTTTGTTCCCCGGTACCTATCCAAGGCTCTATTCATTTCAAAAAGCTGCAAAAAGGGGATTGAAAATTGTGCTCAGCCTGGTTCCTTTCTTTGTCGTAGCAGGCTTTATCGAGTCTTTTATTACACGGCACACCGATTGGCCTTTATCTATTAAAATTTTTATTATATTGGTTTCTCTTTTTATCTGTTTATTATATCTTATAATATTACCAAAGAAACACAAATATGATGCAAAAGCTACAACTTTATAAAGTCCGTGATTTCGGCGCCAAGATCAATGCTACTATTGAGTATATCCGCGAAAACATAGTAAGCCTGCTCAAAGTGGTGCTACTTATTGTAGTCCCTTTAGGATTGTTAATGGGGATATTTTTCTCATCCATGTTCTCTACTATTTTTCAGGCGTCTTTGAATCCCGAAATGAGCGGTGCTGATGGAATGAGCTTTATGGCTGATTTAGGAGTGAATTACCTGCTAATGATGTTACTGTCCATGGTTACCGGGGCTTTTATGATTGGTTCAGTCTATGCGTACATGCGCCTGAACGACAAAAGTGAAAATCCTCCATCGCCGTTGGAGGTCATCAAAAAGGTAGCGGTGAAAATTCCCCAATTAATTGTATTGATGATCCTAATCGGAATCGTGAGCGGTATCGGCATGATGTTTTTTGTTTTGCCCGGTATTTATCTTGGCGTTACCCTTAGCCTGGCTCTTCCCATTTTTATTTTTGAAGATCTGGGAATTGGAAAATCTTTTAGCAAATCTTTTCAACTGATAAAAGGAAAGTGGTGGAGTACATTCGGACTGTTATTAATAACAGGAATCATCGCTTCCATTATCAGCTATGTTTTTGCGATTCCTTTTTATATTGGATTTTTAGGCGATACGTTTAGCGCAATGGACCAGACTGCAATGGGTAACCCTTCTGCGGTATTTGAAGCTTTTTCAAGTTGGTATATGGTTGTAGGATTGGGCTTTATGATGATTGGTACTTACATTACCTATTTAATCCCCTTGATTGCATTGAGTTTTCAATACTTCAATTTATCTGAACGCGTAGAAGGCAAAGGAATTAGAAATCAAATTGATGAGTTTGAAACTGTGTCTTAGTACGATATTTTTATTTTTCAATATTCTGTTTTTTCCCTTGCACGCCTTGAACAGCAGCGCCAGGGAGTTTGATAGAGAAAGCATGGAGGCTTTTAGGCATGATCCTGCATTTAATTATGCGCAGGATTATGCCCCTTCTGATTCCTGGATCACCCTGATGATGGCCTACCTCTTATCCTCTGTTGCAGGACTCTTCAATACCCTAAATGCGCAGTGGGTATTCCCGCTGTTATTCAGGATACTCATCATTCTGGGGATTATTATCGCTGTTTGGCTGATTGTAAGAATGAAATATGGAAAAGCGCTCAGCAAGAATAGCCGCCAGTTCGGAAATTTCCCACTCTCCAATTTCGAACAACAAGATGAAGACTACCAGAAATTATTGAAAGAAAGTCTGGAAAATAAACAATATAAGTTGGCGGTGAGGTATCTCTTTCTTTCTACATTGATTTTGCTGGAGCAACAAAAATGCCTTGAAATTACCAAATGGAAAGCACCCTACGATTACCTGAAGGAGCTGCCGGAAGAGAAAAAGTCAGGTTTTAAAATGCTGACCGATTTATTTGAAAACACCTGGTATGGTGATTATCAACCAGACAATGAGGCCGTTGACCAGGGGCTTCAACTGTACCGGCAATTACAAAATGCGTAAAGAAAAGCTGTTATACATCATATTGGGAGTATTGTTTGTTACTTATGTAGTAGTAGAATACTATTCCCCAAAGCCATTGGATTGGACTGTTACCTTTGCCCAAAACGATAAGAATCCATATGGAAGTTATATACTTTATGACAGGCTGGACGATTTTTTTCAAGATAAGGCCGTTTCTTTCCAAACGCTCTATGAAGCAATGGATGAAGAAGCACATCTGTTGATCTTTGCGACTAATTTCGCCCCCTCCGATGCGGACATTGAGGCAATTTATAACATACTTGATCAGGGGAGAACTGTACTAATAGGAGCGGAGGTATTTTCCGAAAGTTTCTCAGATGCCCTGGAAATTGAGACAAAGATGCAGATCCTGGAAGGCATTACACAAGACTCTGCTTTGATAAGATTGGAGTCGGGAAAGAAAATCAAAACCCCTTCTTCATTTCTAAATTTTACTTTTGATGTGGATTCTTCCAAAGTTTGGAAAAGTCATGCCACTTCAAATGGCGATGTTCTGATTAGTAAAGATTACCCGGCAGCTAAACTTATTCTCACGTCATTACCGCTGGCTTTTACCAATTATGGTTTGCTCCATAACGACGGTTACTTGTTTGCAGAAGAAGCGTTAAATAAAGTTCCAGAAGGCGCGGTCCATTACAACAGGTTTTATCAGGCAGGTAAACAGGAGCCGGCAACACCCCTGAGGTACGTGCTTTCACAGGCACCTTTGAGATGGGCATTTTTCCTCACTGTAGCAATTCTGCTTGTATATTTGGTGATGGGATCCCGGAGACTACAGCGTGCTATTCCGGTGCTGGAGCCGCTACAAAATACCACCATTCAATTTATAAAAACCATTGGAGCCTTGTACCACCGTGAGGGTAACCATAAAAATGCAGCCCTTAAGCTTACCAGCCATTTCAACCATGTGTTGGCAGCAAAATATTATTTGTATACTTTCGATGAAAAAACCTTTAAAACCCTTGCCGCAAAATCGGGAGTTCCTTTGGAAGATGTAGTAAAAACCTTTGACCTGATTCAGGTTGTGAAGCAATCTCCCCGGGTTTCCCAAGACCTGTTGAAGCAGCTTTACGAAAAAATAACCATGTTTAAAATACATTAGATAATGACAGAAATTTCACAGCGATTTGACCTTGTAAAGTTTTCAGAAAAAATAGCTGAAATAAAGGCCGAAGCAGGGAAAGCATTGATAGGCCAGGATAAGATGCTGGATTTGTTGCTCACGGCTTTTTTTGCAGGAGGCCATGTTTTAATCGAGGGGGTTCCCGGCGTGGCAAAAACACTTTCAGCCCGCCTGTTGGCCGCCACTACCAAAGCTGAGTTTAAAAGGATTCAATTTACGCCTGATTTAATGCCATCGGATATTCTGGGCACCTCCATCTTCAATCCCAAGACCATGGATTTTGAATACAAACCCGGCCCTATCTTCGCGAATATGGTGCTGATTGATGAGATCAACAGAGCGCCTTCGAAAACCCAGGCGGCACTTTTTGAGGTGATGGAAGAGAAGCAAATTACCCAGGATGGCAGGGTGCACCCTATGGAGCCGCTGTTTATGGTAATGGCCACACAAAATCCGATAGAGCAGGAGGGAACCTACAGGTTGCCAGAGGCACAGTTAGACCGGTTTTTATTTAAAATAGTAGTAGACTATCCGACCCTGGACGAAGAGCAGGAAATTTTAAGCCTCCAAAACCAGACGGCAGGGTTTAAGCATCTGAAATTCATTCAGCAAGTCATTACAAAAGAGGAAGCGGTTACATTACGCGAAAACCTACAGCAGATTCTGGCGAAAGATACCCTGTTGAAATACATAGCGGAGCTTATCCACCAAACGCGGAACCACCCGTCCATATATCTGGGAGCATCTCCAAGGGCTTCTATAGAT
>CAZHZR010000273.1:0-4431 GCA_964537095.1 uncultured Roseivirgaceae bacterium | reverse complement strand
TTAGGAACGAGGCTTTCTATCATGTATCTGTTTTTGTATAATTATATGATCATGCCAGCTCCAACAGTCTCATTGGTAAACTCATCAACGATGATCACGCTACCAGTAGCTCTGTTCTTTTTGTAACTGTCATAAAACAATGGTGCTGTCGTTCTGATCAGGATTCTACCGATATCATTCAAACCTATGGTCAGATCATCATCAATTCTATGCAAGGTATTAATGTTCACCTTGTACCTGACATCTTTAACAATACATCTCACATCTTTCGAGGTGTGCTGCAAGCCGTATTTACCACCAGGAACAAGCTTTTTCTCATTCAGCCAACAAACCATCAGCTCGATGTCCTGTCCTATTCTCGGCTGATTGTTAGGCTTTACCAACATATCGCCTCGACTGATATCTATTTCATCATTCAGGGTTATTACCACAGACATAGGGGGAAATGCTTCTACCAATTTACCATCCATGGTCTCAATGTTTTTGATAGTAGTGGTAAATCCAGATGGAAGAGCCATAACTTCATCGCCCGGTTTAAATACGCCACCTTCCACGCGACCTGCATAGCCTCTGAAATCATGGTACTGATCAGACTGTGGCCTAATTACACGCTGAACCGGAAATCGGCTGTCTACATAATTCAAGTCACTGCCGATATGTACGTTCTCCAAAGTATACAGCAAGGTAGCCCCTTTATACCAGGGCGTATTTGACGACTTATCAACCACGTTATCGCCCAACAATGCACTCACTGGAATAAAATGGATATCCGGAATATCAAGTTTTGAACTAAAGTCGTTAAAGTCAGCCTTTATCTTGTTAAAAATTTCTTCACTGTAGCCGACCAAATCCATTTTGTTTACACACAACACAAGGTGTTTTATTTGCAAAAGGGAAGCAATAAACGCATGCCTGCAGGTCTGTTCAACTACGCCGTGGCGAGCGTCAACCAACACAATGGCCAGGTTGGCTGTGGATGCACCTGTTACCATGTTTCTGGTATATTGAATATGGCCCGGGGTATCCGCTATAATAAATTTCCTTTTTGGCGTTGCAAAATACCGGTATGCGACATCAATGGTGATCCCCTGTTCACGCTCTGCACGTAGGCCATCCGTTAAAAGGGCAAGGTTTACATATCCATCTCCCCGCTGCTGGCTGGTAAGCTCAATTGCATCTAGCTGATCCTGAAAAATGGCTTTAGAATCATATAACAATCGTCCTATGAGGGTACTTTTTCCGTCATCAACACTTCCTGCGGTAGTGAAACGCAACAGGTCCATGTCTAAGTAATCATTGGATGTATGGCTATCAGGAGTATATCTGGTGTTATTAGTCATTAGAATTAAATGTTTTATAGTAATTAAACGCGTGATGAAATAATCAGAAAGCTAGACAAGTTTAAAAGTATCCTTGTTTCTTTCTGTCTTCCATGGCTGCCTCTGAGCGTCTGTCATCAGCCCTTCCGCCTCTCTCTGTAACAGTGGCAGTCGCAACCTCAATGATGATATCCTCCAAAGACTTTGCCTCTGATTCAACCGCTCCCGTGCAAGTCATGTCGCCCACTGTTCTGAACCGCACCTGGCGCTCCTCGTACACTTCGTCTCCTACCAAAGTAATAAAATCAGACTTTGCCAACAACGAACCTCCGCGATTTACCACCGTTCTTTGGTGCGTAAAATAGATAGGGGGAATATCCAGATTCTCCATAGCAATATATTGCCACACATCCATCTCTGTCCAGTTACTCAAAGGAAATACCCTGAAATGCTCGCCAATTTGCTTTTTGCCGTTGAAAAGGTTCCACAACTCCGGCCTTTGGTTTTTCGGATCCCACTGCCCAAATTCGTCTCTATGAGAAAAGAACCGTTCTTTAGCTCGTGCTTTCTCTTCATCTCTTCTTGCGCCCCCGAACGCGGCATCAAATTGAAATTCTTCAATTGAATCTAACAATGTAACGGTTTGTAAACCATTTCGACTTGGGTTTAGTCCTTTTTCTTCTACTGCCCGCCCTTTGTCGATAGAATCCTGCACGTTTCTCACAATCAACCTTGCTCCTATATCCTTCACCATTTTATCTCTGAACTCTATGGTTTCAGGGAAGTTGTGCCCTGTGTCCACATGCATGAGCGGGAATGGTAGCTTTGCCGGCCAGAATGCCTTTTGCGCAAGCCTTACCATAACAATTGAATCTTTTCCACCGGAAAACAGTAGTACCGGCTTTTCAAATTGGGAAACTACCTCTCTCATGATAAAGATTGCTTCCGATTCTAATTGTTTAAGATGTGTTAAATTGTAATTCATGCTTTCCTTCTTTTATTATGCTTTAACTTTCCCGGAACTCGGATTGATCTTGAATATTTATACTAAAAAATTCACTGGAGATGCGGGGATGTACGATACTTTAAATCTTTATTTTTGGCAGCACCGCCTCAAGTAATTTTGCCTGACATGCTTCCAAATCATCTATATCTGTTCTGATTTCAAGGTTTGGGCTTCTTGGATTTTCAAATGGGGAATCTATTCCTGTAAAATTTTTTATTTCACCTCTTCTGGCTTTTGCATACAGCCCTTTCACATCTCTGCTCTCACAAACTTCGAGAGGGCAGTTAACGAATACTTCAAAAAAATGCTCTTCACCTATGATCTCCCTGGCCATTTTTCTTATTTCTTCCGTAGGGCTGATCAAAGAACATATGGTAATAACGCCACAATTTGAAAATAATTTCGACACCTCAGCGGCTCTCCTGATGTTTTCCGTCCTATCCTCTTCAGAAAACCCTAAATTGTTATTGATCCCGACCCTTAAATTATCGCCGTCTAATAACTGCGTAAAAAATCCCATTTTATGCAGATTTGTCTCAAAAGATCTTGCAAGGGTGCTTTTTCCCGAACCAGAAAGACCCACCATCCAGATCACAACGGCTTTTTGTTTGAGTAGTTGCTCCTTGTCACCTTTAGACAGGATTGAATCGAAAATAGGATAAATATTATTCACTACTATTTTTAAAATTTTAGCAAAAATAGTAGAAAATTTAAAGATTATGACTATTTATGCGAATAATATCAATTAAATAAAAAACTTCAATGGTTTCCGGAATTAATATCAATGACATTATTCTTATTTCTAAAAAAGCAGGCGCTGAAATCTTACGAATTTACCATGATGCGGATTTTTCCAGCGTGGTAGATTTTAAAAAAGACGATTCTCCTTTGACTTTAGCTGATAAGGCCGCCCATGAAGTGATATTTAAAGAACTTACCAATTTAAACGCAGATATTCCGGTTATTTCCGAAGAAGGAAAAGACATACCTTATGAGGAGCGGAAGAATTTTGAATATTATTGGCTGGTCGATCCGCTTGATGGCACAAAGGAGTTTATTAAAAGAAATGGGGAGTTCACCGTCAATATTGCACTGGTGCGTAAGAACAAGCCGGTGTTGGGCGTGATTTACACACCTGTAACAGACACCACCTATTATGGTGTAGTAGAAAACAAAGAGGCTTTCAAACAGGTAGGCACAGAGGCCCCGGTGCAGATTAAAGTCAGCAATACAAGCACGCCAAAAGTGGCTGTAAGAAGTAAATCGCATGCGGCGCCTGAAGAAGAAGCAGTTTTGGCAAAATACGGAGCTACAGACAGTATATCTGTGGGTAGCTCATTGAAGTTTTGCATGGTGGCTGAAGGCAAAGCAGATTTGTATTACAGGCATGGCCCTACCATGGAGTGGGATACGGGAGCAGGACAGGCTGTTGTAGAAGCGGCAGGCGGCACTGTGCAGGAAGGAACGGGACCAAATCCATTTCAATACAACAAGCAATCTATGCTGAACGGCAGCTTCTTATGTCTTGGGTTTTGATGAGGCAATAGCCAGTTTCACGCGGCGGCGCGGCGATTGCGCAACGGACGCGGCGATTATCTTATCTCTTTTCCGTTAGTTAACACCTATTTCACGTTTAAACCTTTCAGGTTTATGGCCGTACGTAGATTTGGCTTCATCTGAATCTTGTGATGTTTAATTAACAGCGAGATCCCCCTTAAAATGACCGAAACAGCCAGCAATATTCCCGTTTGATTTCAAATTCTGACCGATTTAAAAATCGATCTCCAAGCAGGCCATAGCAGTTCACTATTTCGAAGTGTTTCATTGGGTAACGGGGAACCACTGGAGAGCGATTTTTTAAATCGCTTTTGTTGCAAGCGGCTCACACTCCCGCTGATTCAAATATCTGTCGTCTTTTGCTTTGTGTCCCTCAAACGTTGCTATTTGTGTGTTCGGCTAATCAGGTAATGCATCAATCCGAGCCCCTAGATAACTTGCCACAGTGGTATAGACGCTTTATTTGCTTTGACATGACAAGGGAGCATGCTCCTTTGCTAACTTGCTACTTCCGGCTTCCAACTAATAAGCCTTATCTTCTCCGCTCAG
>CAZHZR010000272.1:0-4445 GCA_964537095.1 uncultured Roseivirgaceae bacterium | reverse complement strand
CCCGCCATGTGGTTTTTGATTATAGGGCGGCCGAGCAGGTAATCTCTCACAATTAAGTGCGGGATATAGACAAAAGAAAAATGGGTACGATTCCCTATTTACAAAATCCCACAATGACCTTCTTGTTTTTAAATATAAAAGATTTTTGAAGACTATGCTTGCATTTATAAGATGGCAACGACAGGAGTTGCGGGAAAAAAAGATAAGATTCTAAAGCAGTATTTTGCATATTGGTTTATTGAAGATTGTTTATGCCTTCCGCTTTCAGATGCACGTTAATTTTTGTAATTTGTTGAATACTGCCGCCATATCACTTATGAGAGTATCTACTGCACATTTATTGTTTAACGTTGTTGTATTTATTTCTGTATTTGTAGGTGCAGGAAGCTCGTTAAATGCGCAGGAGAAAGCAATCCGATTTCAGCACATTACCACAGAGAACGGCTTGTCGCAAAATATGGTGGATTGTATTTTGCAGGACAGCCAGGGATTCATGTGGTTTGGAACCTGGAATGGCTTAAGCAGATACGATGGTTATAAAATTGAAATATTTAATAGTGAGAGCGGCAATAATCACTCTCTTAAAAATAATTTTATTTATGCGCTGCGCGAAGATCAATTTGGTAATATCTTAATTGGAACAAAAGAAGGCTTATATGTATATCTGTATAACAGAAATGAGTTTAGACATATCAATGACCTTGTAGCAGATGCTGCTTCTCTGGAAGGTACTATTTCCGTGATTTCACCCTTGATAAACAACGCTTTCTGGATCGGGACAGATAGTGGCGTGGTACAATTACGGATGTTGGATAGCGATGGCGAAGTAGAATTGCTCCAAAATTATGGCTTTGGAAGTGCTCCGAATGCTTTGAGCGGTGCCTTGGTAAGAGCGATTGCGCCCACCAGCCATGGAATATGGGTGGGCACCGATCAGGGAATTACGACCATCAGTGATGAAATGCAGATACTGCGCCGACTACATCATGTTCCGAATCAGCAAAACAGCCTCTCTTCCGATGGTGTATATTCCATTTATCAGGACAGCAAAGCAAGAATTTGGGTGGGTACGGAAAACGGCTTGAACAGGTATGATTCCTTAGATGGCTTTGTGCGCTATTTTCATCAGCCTTCGGTGCCCACTTTGCCACACAACACCGTAACTGATATTGCTGAAACCAAGGATGGACGGCTTTTTCTTGCCACGTTGGGCGGCCTTGCAGAATATTTGGGCGAAGGGAATTTCCAGAGTTATAGAAGTGAGTTAAAAACCGAACATAGCCTCAACAGCGATTTTATCAATTGCCTGGTTTCTGACAAAAAAGGGAATCTCTGGATAGGAACTGAAAGAGGAGGAGTCAATATCTACAACACTCGGCAGAATGTGCTGGAATTTTTTGAATACGATAGAGGAAGCCCAAACAGCTTAAGTCACAACACTATTAATTCCATTTATGAAGATGAGCAAACCGTTTGGATCGGTACTGCAGGAGGAGGTTTGAACAAATATGATAAGGAAAAGAAGCGTTATAAGCACTTTTTGTTTGATGACCAAAATGTCAATTCGATATCCAGTAATTTCGTAACGGCTATTCACCGGGATTTGCACGGCCGGTTGTGGCTGGCTACCTGGGGACACGGCTTAAATTTATTGATAGAAGATCCGGTAGAAGGAGATATTTTTCTAAACAACAGGAATAGCGATTTCTTAAATGCAATCACAAATGGTTTTGTTGCTGCAATTGTTGAAGACAGCCTGGGTAATCTTTGGATAGGAACGAATGGCGGCTTGTTTAAATACCTGGTTCAGGAAAATCGATTCCTCAGGGTAGCGCATGAAATCAGCGCGGTAGGATGTTTAGCATTTGACAAAGACAAGCACCTGTGGGTAGGTTCTCCGGCAGGCCTCTACCAACTCACCTTCAGAAATCTGCCAACAGGTCAGGAATTTTCCACTACGCATTACAAACACGATCCCTCGGATAATGAATCCCTTAGCGGGAATTACGTAACAACGATTTTAAAGGACGAAGCGGGCACGCTGTGGGTCGGTACTTACGGACAGGGCATTAATAAATTGACATTTAAAGGTAGTAAAGCCCACTTTGAAACCTATTCTACGGAAGATGGGATCGCAAACAATATTATCTATGGAATTTTAGAAGACAGCAACAATCAATTGTGGTTGAGTACAGATAATGGGCTTACTTTATTTGAACCGGAAACAGAAAAAACCAGAAATTTCTACAAAACAGATGGCTTGCTTAATAATCAATATTATTGGTCGGCCTACTATAAAAATGCCTCCGGAAAGCTTTATTTTGGAGGAATGGGTGGATTAAACACATTTTATCCTTCCTGGATCAGCAACAGGAGCATTCAACCTGATGTGGTGATCACCGATTTGAAAGTTTACAACGAATCGGTAGTTCCGGGGGCAGCGTACCAGGGTGTTACAATTTTAGACACCCATATTTCCAGGGCAAAAGCAATTAATCTATCTTATAAGTCCAAGGCGGTGGCTTTCGAGTTTTCATCTTTAGACTATAACGAGCCGGAGCTGATTAAATATGCCTACTACCTAAAAGGTTTGGAAGAAGACTGGAACTACGTAAACTCCAACAGACGCTTTGCAAATTACACCAATTTGAAACCAGGTGACTATGTATTCTATGTGAAAACGTCCGATTTAAACGGCGAATTCACAGCCCCACCGGCCAGTATTGCCATTCATATTGATCCACCATTTTGGGAAACCTGGTGGTTCCGTCTCACGGTTGTCATCTTTTTCACGGCTTTGGTAATTGCTTATAACCGATATAGGGTCTATAACTTGAAAAAGCAAAAGTTTGCCTTAGAGCGGCAGGTTGAGGAGAGGACAAAAAAGGTCAATGATCAAAAGCAGGAATTGTTGCGTCGCGCCAATCAGTTGAAAGTCACCAACCAGCAGTTGGAGAAAAAGCAGTTATTGATTAAAGGCCAAAACGAAAGACTTGAACATCAAAACGACCACATACTGCAACAACGTAACAAACTGATTGAATTAAACAAAAAGTTGAAGCTGGTAAGTCAACTCAAGTTGAGTTATTTTACCAATGTTTCCCATGAATTCAGGACGCCCCTAACGCTAATTATCGGTCCGATCGAGGGACTTTTGAAGAAAAGAGACCTGGATTTTGAAACCAAAAACACTTTAGGGCTCATTAGTAGAAATGCCCAGCGCTTGCTGCATTTAATAAACCAGATCCTGGATTTTAGAAAGATCGAAAAGGGGAAAATGGAATTAAAAGTAGCCAATGACAGTATCAGTGCGTTTTGTAAAAATATATTTGATGCTTTCCTGCCACTCGCCGAAATCAAAAATATAAGATTTAATTATGTTGAAGAGAATTCGCTCTCATCGATATGGTTTGATCATCAGAAAATCGAAAACATACTTTACAATCTGCTTTCCAATGCCTTTAAATATACCCCTGAAAATGGGACCATAAAAATGGAAGTGAAGGTAATTTCGAAGGAAGAATCCAGGCTAAATCATAACCATGCAGTAGATGGTGAATGTGAAAGTGTAGTAAGTATCAAAATCCATGATTCAGGAATTGGAATTAGCGAGGAAAATCTTCCATTGGTTTTTAAAAGGTTTTACAGGATCGATTCAGAGGCCGTAACCCAGATCAGTGGATCCGGAATAGGACTCACCCTGGCAGATGAATTGATAAGAACGCATCATGGAAACATATTTGTAGAAAGCACACCCGGCTCAGGCTCCGTATTTGAGATTCAATTTCCTGGTTCAGGCGAGGCTTATGAGGCGCATGAACTGGTGGAGAAACACGCCAGCAATTCCACAATTCATAACCAAATTCAAGTATTGGCGAACGAACTTGATGCTAAAAACAATAAACCCAAACCTGAAATACCAAATCAAAAAGCAGAAAAGGGAAAACCCGTGCTTTTGATAGCAGAAGACAATGCAGACCTGAGGCGGTTTTTGGTAGCGCAGCTCTCTGATGCTTACTATGTAATAGAGGCTGAAGATGGTAAAAAGGCGCTGAACCATGCAATTGAGCGAAACCCGGATATTATTGTAAGTGACTTAATGATGCCGGAAATGGATGGTCTGGAGCTCTGCTCCACTATAAAAAATGATATCAGAACCAGCCATATCCCCATCATTTTGCTGACCGCTAAAAGTGATGTACGCAATAGGATAGAAGGCTTGGACAAAGGTGCAGATGATTATTTGACCAAACCATTCAGTTTTGAACTACTGGAAGCGCGGATTCGCAACCTAATTGAATCCAGAAGACACCTCCGAACGCTTTTTCTTCGAGAATCTGAAGTTGATGAAAGAAAATTAGCCACCACAGTAAAGGATCAAAAATTTTTGGAGCAAGCCATTAAAATTGTAGAGGATAATATGGCGGATCCTGAATTTACTGTTA
>CAZHZR010000271.1:0-4476 GCA_964537095.1 uncultured Roseivirgaceae bacterium | reverse complement strand
TGGGCTATTTCGTCTTTTCCTTAAATGGAAATAAAGTCGGCGATCATGTACTTGATCCTGTAATGACCAGGTACGATAAGCGGGTGAAATATGTGACCTTTGACATAACCGAACAGCTAAAACGGGGCAAGAATGCCGCAGGTGTTGTTTTAGGTACCGGCTGGTATAATCATTTTGCAGCATCTGCCTGGGATTTTAACAAAGCTCCCTGGAGGAACTATCCGACTTTTAAGCTTTTGTTGGAAATTACTTATTCCGATGGATCCACAGAAAAAATCAAAAGCGACCATAGCTGGAAAGCATCCTACGGCCCCATACGTTTTGACGGCATTCGCAATGGTGAAATTTACGATGCCAGAATGGAGCTGAAAGACTGGGATACCCCCGGCTTCAATGACTCAAAGTGGGCAAACGCCGCATTAGTCAACGGCCCTGAAGGCAAACTCTCTTCGCAGCAACTGCCCGCCATCAAGGAGATGAAAGAAATAAAACCCAAATCATATAAAGAAGTAAAGCCCGGAGTTTATGTCTTTGATCTGGGACAAAACATCGCGGGTTATTGCAGAATAAAGATCAAAGGCAATGCCGGAGATTCTATCACGCTTAAACATGGAGAGAGGTTATTTGCTGACGGCACAGTAGAACAGACCGAAATTTACCGCTTCTTACGAACTGGCGAGGCCCAAACTGATAAATACATACTCAAAGGCGAAGGCGTAGAATCATGGCATCCTAATTTCGTTTACCATGGATTTCAATATGTTGAGGTGGCGGGTCTGAAAACACCTCCCGCTGATGACTTTCTGACAGGAATAGTAATTTATACATCCTTTGAAGACAAGGGAAGCTTTGAAAGTTCTAATGAATTATACAACCAAATTCAGCAAAATACCCTCTGGTCGTTTATAGGCAATTACCACGGCATTCCAACTGATTGTCCGCACCGGGAAAAAGTGGGCTGGGCCGGCGATGCTCAGCTAACAGCGGAGACCGGCTTGCTGAATTATGACATTGGGAGCGCCTATGTGAAGTGGATGGACGACTTCAAAGACGAGCAGCAACCCAATGGCCAATTACCTGGTATTATACCCACCAGTGGTTGGGGCTACATTTGGACCCATTGGGCGAATGGCAAACCCGTTTATGATGATGTGCGCGGATACGGCCCGGCCTGGGAGAGTGCATACATCCACATGCCCTGGGACGTATATCAGTATACCGGTAACAAGCAGATTCTGGAAGCACACTATGATGGCTTTGTAAAGTACCTGGAGTACCTTTCTCATCATGCTGATAGCCTGATCCTGCGATTTGGTATGGGCGACCATGCGGCACCACGCAAAGAATCCGATGCAGCACTCACTTCTACCGCATACTTTTTTTCATCCGCAAATATCTTATCTAAGATAGCCAACATATTGGGCAAAGACGAAGACGCAACACGATACGAAAAGCTGGCAGCCAATATCAAAAAGGCATTTCACGACGAATTTTATATCGAGACCTCAGGATACTATGCAGATAGTATGCAAACATCGATGGCAGCGCCCCTCTATTTTGGCTTAGTGCCTGATAGCTTGAAGACCGAAGTGACGCAAAACCTGATCAAATCAATCCACAAATGGGATAATCACTTAAACACAGGGATTCTGGGGACTAAATTCATTCTTAATGTGCTTGCCGACCAGGGAGAAATTGAAACGGCTTATACAATGACCAATAAAAGAACTTTCCCCAGTTATGGATATTGGATTGAGCGTGGCGCCAATACCTTGTGGCAAAAATGGACTGATGGTTCGCGCAACCACATCATGTTTGGAGATATCAGTGCCTGGTTCTATAAAAGTATTGCAGGAATAAACCCCGACCCATCGCATCCCGGATTTAAGAACATCCTGTTTAGACCGAATTTTCCCGAGGATTTACAATGGGCTCGCGCAAGTCATGAGTCAATGTATGGCAGCATTCGCAGCAGTTGGGAAAAGAAAGGGAATCAGGTCACCCTCGAAGTCCAGATTCCTGTGAATTGTACGGCAAATTTACGGCTACCCGAAGGCTACTATATTAAAGCCGCTGATTCCTCGGAAGTCGCCAAAAGCAACAACTTATCGCTGGAAAGTGGAACTTATAAGATTGTTTGTCTGAAAGAATAAACTGATTTTATCACCTTCGCACTTTCTGGAAAAGTCAGAATAAACTATATTAAACTTTAAGTCCCGGGGTTTGATCATTAAGAATAGCAACCCCCGATACATTGATTGGTGACACTTATTGATGGGCCTGCTGAAAAAGCAAAACAGTAAAAATGTGTAGAAATGATTATTAGTAGGATAAGATTTACAAAAGGTATTTTTCAGCATGCCCTAAATTCCTATTGGCTAAGCTCCTGCTGCATCTGCGCCCTGGCAGTCAGCTTATCCTGTCAGCAAAAGCAGCCGCAAGAGACAAATAATAAGCAAGCCCACACCGCTGAGGTCCACAAAACCGTGGTGGAAGTTGCGTCCTGCCAGAGCGAAGTTCCTCCGCGATTTGCTGCCCACTCGGATGCAGAGCAGACAATTAAAGCCACTACCACAGACACAGCGGGCATGGTCTGGATCCCGAGCGGCACTTTTATGATGGGAGGAGACAACCAACAGGCTCGTCCGGATGAATTTCCTAAACACAAGGTAAGCGTTGACGGATTTTATATGGACATCCATGAAGTCAGCAATGCTCAATTCAAAGCTTTTACAGACGCCACCGGCTATATTACCACCGCCGAAATCGCGCCAGACTGGGAGGAATTAAAGGCGCAGCTACCTCCTGGCACGCCCAAGCCCGATGAAAGTGTATTGCAGCCATCCTCAGTAGTTTTTACGCCGCCAGACAAAGCCGTGTCTTTAAACAACCACGGACAATGGTGGAGCTGGGTGCCCGGTGCTGATTGGAAACATCCTACCGGACCAGGTAGCTCCATAGAAGGAAAAGATGACTACCCGGTAATACATGTGTCGTGGGATGATGCAGTCGCCTATGCAAAGTGGGCAGGAAAACGATTGCCCACAGAGGCCGAGTGGGAATGGGCGGCGCGGGGCGGAAAGCAGGAGTCTATCTACCCCTGGGGCAATGAACATGTAGACGAGGGGCTTGCAAAAGCCAATTCCTGGCAAGGCCAGTTTCCCTTTGAGAACACCAAAAAAGATAAGTACGATGGACTGGCACCGGTAAAGTCCTTCCTCCCCAACCCATTTGGCTTGTACGACATGGCCGGAAATGTATGGGAATGGTGTTCAGACTGGTACCATCACGACTACTACGCCACCATCAATAATCCCGAAGGAATAAGTAATCCGGAAGGCCCTACTCAGAGCTTTGACCCCAACGAACCCAACATCCCCAAAAAAGTAGTAAGAGGAGGCTCCTTTCTATGTAATGATTCCTACTGTTCAGGGTACAGGGTCGCAGCAAGGATGAAATCCAGCCGAGATACCGGCTTATCTCATACCGGATTTAGATGTGTTGCCGATAAACTATGAATGTGAGCCAGCTTCAACTGGCAAGCATGATATTCCCCGGATACAACAGTATAGCTTTTATTTTTTATTCCCTTAAATTAGCTCTTGCACCGATGCAAGGCAAGAAAAAACGGCTTTTGCCAGGCTCCCGGACATCTACTGAAATTATCCCCGATATTATGAAAAGATTAACCTATTTAACAATATTGGCTTTTTGCCTTAACTCTCTGCCAGTGACGGCGCAGCGCTATCAACTAAAAATAAGCGAAAATCAGCGCTTTCTTATAAAGGAAGATGGTTCGCCCTTCTTTTACATGGGAGATACCGCCTGGGAATTGTTTCACCGTTTGGACCGGGAGCAAGCAGACACTTACCTTACCAACAGGGCTCAAAAAGGCTTTACGGTAATTCAGGCAGTAGTACTAGCCGAGCATGGAGGATTGCAAACCCCCAATCCTTATGGTCATAAACCGCTCAAAGACTTAGATCCGGCACAACCCAACGAAGCCTATTTTAAGCACGTGGATTATATTATTGACAAAGCAGAATCACTGGGACTGTATATAGGGCTACTGCCTTCCTGGGGCGACAAGGTATTCATGAATACCTGGGGCACGGGGCCTGAAATTTTAACAACACAAAATGCGTCTATATTTGGAGAGTTCCTGGGCAAAAGATACAAAGACAAACCCATCATCTGGATCATAGGGGGAGACCGTAATCCACGGGAGGATTCTCAGGATGTAGCAATTTGGAGAGCCCTTGCACAAGGTGTGGAGAAGGGAGTTGGTGGCGGGGACAAGGCTATGATGACCTTTCATCCGCAGACGGTTTGGGAGGGTTCTCCCTCAAAGTGGTTTGATAACGATGACTGGCTTGATTTTAACATGCATCAAACCGGGCATTGTATCGACAGAGACATTTATCAGATTATACACGACGACTATTTACGTACGCCGGCAAAGCCTACCATCAATGG
>CAZHZR010000270.1:0-4490 GCA_964537095.1 uncultured Roseivirgaceae bacterium | reverse complement strand
AAGATGTCATTTTGGATGGTGCCACTTAATTTATCCGGAGAAACGCCCTGTTCTTCTGCCGCGACTATGTAAAAGGCCATTATTGGCAAAACGGCGCCGTTCATGGTCATGGAAACAGACATCTGGTCCAGAGGAATCTGGTCAAAGAGGATTTTCATATCCAGTACCGAGTCTATGGCGACCCCTGCTTTGCCCACGTCGCCCGCTACTCTTTCGTGGTCTGAGTCATAGCCTCTGTGCGTGGCCAGGTCAAATGCTACAGACAAGCCTTTTTGTCCGCCTGCTAAATTCCTTCTATAGAATGCATTGGAAGCTTCTGCTGTGGAAAATCCCGCATATTGTCTGATTGTCCAGGGTTTGGTGACATACATGGTAGAATAAGGACCCCGCAAATATGGAGGAACACCAGCCCCAAATGAAGTATGTTCCGTATTTTTTAGGTCATCGGCGGTATATATATTCTTTACAGGAATTTTCTCAGGGGTATTCCAGACCAATTCCTTCTCAGTTCGGTCTGCTTTGTGCCAATAAAGGTTTTGTATATTTGTCTGAGAAAAATCCGGTCTCAAAGGTTTATCTTTTTGAATCGTGATGAAAGCATTCCAGGTTTTTTCTGCAATTTTTCGCGTCAGGTTTTCAATAAAATAGGATCCGGCCGCGGGATCGGAAACCTTATCAAGATAGGATTCTTCTTTCAAAATGAGTGGAATGTTTCTGGCAATTCTCCTCGAGAATTCAGATTGCTGGTTGTGGTCATGCGGTGCCACGTACAGTGAATTACAACCTCCCAATATGGCAGCCATTGCCTGATGGGTATTTCTGATTATATTTTGGTTGTCATCTCCACCCACCATCGGCGAGGTTTGCAGATGAATATGGACGGTCGCCGGATTAAAATCATCAAGCTCATAAGCTTGTGCCAGGCCACCCAGGAGCAGTCTGAATGCTCTTAACTTACAGATCTCCAAGAAATAAGAGTTGCTGGTATGGAATGCAATCATCAGGTTTTGCAGGACGATTTTCGCATCAATGCCCCGATCAGTCCACTCGTTCAGTACATCGGCTATTTTCCACAAGGTATCTGCAAGCGTGTTTATGAGTTCTTTTTCATCATTTCCCGCAGAAGCTTCGATATAGATCAGCTTAAATCTACCCAGAGCATTGTTTTTAAGAGTATCCGCTTCATGGCTAGATGCTGCATTGTACATAAGGCCCCCATGAACGGTGCGAGTCTCCAGTTTTTTGGCCTCACAATACTTCAAAAATCTTAAACTTATATCGGCTTTGCCGGAAAAATAAATGCTACAATGCTGTAGCAGAATATTCTGCAGGAGTGAATTTAGGTCGGTATCTTCATCGGAAATATCAAATATAATTCCGTCTGCACCGGCATTGAGTGCTTTCAGCGCAAATTTATTGGCTTCAACTGGGTTTTCAACAACGATTTTCTCCAGATTTTGCCATTGCTGGTCTACATTGTAAACATATGCGGGATAAACGCCACTTTTTAGTTCCTCGTGGGTGTAATAGGGTTGTACTTTAATCCCTGAGGCGGGCTCCCATTCTAAACTCCCGAGATCATTGGTCTTTAAGTCATTTTGCACGAGCTTGAGCCATTCGGCTTTACTTTGTGCTTGATATTTGTCAAATAGTTTTAAATTTTCCATGAGAATTAAATCCTTCTAAGGCTCTGGATTGTAAAATCAATGCTTTCTGTTTCAATGCTTTGACGGACAGGTTGTGGCTAATTTCAATCTGTTAACGGTAAGGCTGTAAGCATAAAGCGTTTCGTGTATAATAAATAGAATGTAAGTTTGTTTTAAAGACATCCCAATTTAAGTTTTTTGGATGTGAATGCGCTCATTTGTTTATAAGTTTGTTGAAATAAACGCTAGAACCGTGCTGACAAGGAATAATTACTTCATATTATTAGTTCTCTTTCTCTGGGGAGGGGCAGGCTGTGCCAAGAAATCTATCTATGAGGTTTACATCAATGACTCGTCCATTGCTATTGACTCAAATATAGCAGCCGATGAGGAGATGCTGGAGATAATAGCACCTTATAAAGTGCAGTTAGATGAAACCATGGACGAGGTAATTGGCTATTCAGAACTGGAATTGGTGAAGCAAAAAGGGGAATCTTCGCTGGGAAATTTTGTGGCGGATGTGATGTTGAAAAAAAGCATAGAAACCTATGGCGAAGAAATTGACCTGGCAGCCATCACCATTGGAGGGCTGAGAAATCCTGTTCCGGAAGGGGCGATCAAACTGAGAACTGTATATGAATTGATGCCCTTCGAAAATTCGGTGTATATATTGAAGCTGACAGGTAAACAGACAAAGTTGCTATTCGATTATCTGGCTGAGAAGCAAATTATCGCGATAGCAAATAGCATGGTAATTCTGAAAGACGGTGAACTTGTACAAACTTTTATTGGAGGCAGACCTTTGGATGAAAGCAAAACCTATACCCTTGCCATCTCCGATTATCTTGCCGGTGGTGGTGATCATATGGCCTTTTTAAAAGATGCTGAAATTGTAGAAATGCTTCCATTGATGGTAAGGGATTTGTTGATAGAAGAAATAATCGAACAGCATGCAGCAGGAAAGAAAATTAAGGCCGCTATAGAAGGGCGGGTTAAGGTGATATAGTTTTGATAGGTGGTTCGGGGAAGGGTCAGAGGAGGCTGAGCTTAAATCTACTTCACACAAATATAATTAAGGAGCATAAGAGGTGTTTTCCTCTTCAAAAAAGCATATTGAATGGAGAACAGACGTGAATTTTTAAAGAAAGCAGCTTATACGGGCATAGCACTGGGTGCTGGCATTTGGCCAAATTCCTCATATGGAGCCAATGCCAATTCCAGGCTCACTATTTTGCATACCAATGATATGCATTCTTTTATTGAGCCATTTCCTGATGACGGGAGGAAATATGGCGGTATGGGGGGCATGGCCAGAAGAGCCGCTTTGATAGAGAAAATCAGAGATGAAGAAAAGCATGTATTATTGCTGGATGCCGGCGATATTTTTCAGGGGACACCTTACTTCAATGTGTTCAATGGAGAGCTTGAATTTAAGCTCATGAGTAAAATGAAGTATGATGCGGCCACGCTTGGGAACCACGATTTTGACAATGGCCTAGAAGGTCTAAAGAGCCAGTTAGAACATGCTAAGTTTCCGTTTTTAAGTGCCAATTACGACTTCTCCAAAACGATTCTGGCCAACACTTTCGCTCCCTATAAAATTTTTAATAAAGGAAATATAAAGGTTGGGGTATTTGGTTTAGGAATTGCCCTGGAAGGACTTGTAAACAAACAGTTATACAAAGAAACACGCTACCTTGATCCTATTGGAACGGCGAAGGAGATGGTAAAGGAATTGAAAAGCAAAGACTGCGATTTGATAGTTTGCCTGTCGCATTTGGGCTATGAATATGAATCTGATATCATTTCAGACGTCAAATTAGCACAGCAGGTGTCTGGCATCGACCTAATTATAGGAGGTCACACCCATACCTTTCTGACTAGCCCTAAAACGATATTAAATCCCGATTTAGAACCCGTTTTGATAAACCAGGTAGGTTGGGCAGGTATAAATATTGGAAGAATTGATTATAATTTTCGAATGGATTCGAAGAAAAGACATATCAAATCAACCTCAATGACGGTTCAATAAAAGTCAAGCTAAAACTGACTTTTTTGTTAGTTAAATTTTTAGCAACTTTGTTACCCTCTTAGCTGATAATAGAGGTTCTTAAGATTTAAATTCAAGTATATAATCCTTTTGTTTCTGGCGAATGCTAACAGACTGTACCACAGTATGGAATAATTGTCTTCTTTATATAAGGGAGAATATTGGCGATCAGAGTTTCAAAACCTGGTTCGCGCCTATTGTGCCTGTAAAGCTTGAAAACCAGGTGCTTACAATTCAGGTGCCCAGTCAGTTTTTTTATGAGTGGCTTGAAGAGAATTATCTTAGTGTTTTGCGCCGCGCTATTGACAAGGAACTAGGCCCTTCCGGAAGGCTTGAATATTCGGTGATTGTAGACAAGGGGAATGATAGCAACAGACCGTACACGATCAATCTTCCCACGGGAAAATCATCCAAAGGTGAGAAGGAGAAAAACGGGAATGATTATAAAAGCCCTTTTGCCTTAAAGACAATCGATAACCTTTATCAAACCTCCCATTTAAAATCGCAGTATACTTTTGATACTTATATAGAAGGAGATTGCAACAGATTGGCCCGTTCCGCTGGTTATGCAGTGGCTCAAAAACCTGGAATTACTTCTTTTAACCCACTGATGCTGTATGGAGGAGTAGGCTTGGGTAAAACCCATCTTGTGCAGGCTATCGGGAATGAAATTAAAAATAATTTGTCTGATAAATTTGTGCTGTACGTTTCTTCGGAATACTTCACCAATCAGTTTATCGAGGCAGTAAGAAATAACAATGTGCAGGAGTTTACCAACTTTTACCTTCAGGTAG
>CAZHZR010000269.1:0-4515 GCA_964537095.1 uncultured Roseivirgaceae bacterium | reverse complement strand
CAAAGTTTTAATATTGTTTTAAATTTGTGCGGAAAACTTTTAAACACACATGTACTTGGAATTTGAAAAGCCTATTGCTGAATTAGAAGAGAAACTGGCAGATATGAAACAACTTGCTGAAAGTAGTAATGTAGACGTAAGTGCTGCCATTTTATCTCTGGAAGAAAAGATAAAGCTTTTGAAAGAAGAAACCTTTAGCAACCTCACCAGGTGGCAAAAGGTGCAATTATCCCGTCATCCGGAAAGGCCCTATACGCTCGATTATATCTATGAAATTACGGATGAGTTTATAGAATTACATGGCGACAGAACAGTTGCTGATGACAAAGCAATGGTGGGTGGCTTTGGCTTGATAGGGAACCAGTCCATGATGTTTATCGGACAACAAAAAGGTAGAAATACAAAGCAACGGCAATTACGGAATTTTGGAATGGCCAATCCTGAGGGTTATAGAAAAGCCCTTCGCCTAATGAAGCTGGCAGAGAAATTTAACAAACCTATAGTCACTTTAATTGATACTCCAGGCGCGTTTCCGGGTATAGAAGCAGAAGAAAGAGGACAAGGGGAGGCCATCGCAAGGAACCTGAAGGAAATGTTTATGTTGAAGGTGCCGGTCATTTGTATCATCATCGGTGAAGGTGCATCGGGTGGCGCGCTGGGTATTGCAATTGGCGACAGCGTACTCATGCTTGAGAATACCTGGTATTCCGTGATTTCGCCGGAATCATGCTCTTCTATCTTGTGGAGAAGCTGGGAGTATAAAGAGCAGGCTGCAGAGGCCCTGAAACTGACCGCCAATGACATGCTGAAGTTTAAGTTGATTGATGGTATTATCAAAGAACCACTCGGTGGCGCCCATACCAATATGAAAGGCACTGCAAAAGAAATTAAAAAAGTGATCCTCCAAAATCTGAAAGAAATAAACAAACTAACACCGGAGAAAATGATCGACAAGCGAATATCTAAATTCTCGTCAATGGGAGTCTTTAAGGAAGCATAGATCTTTGATCCTTAAGTAAAAAAGCCACAAACCTGCCCCGCAAGTTTGTGGCTTTTTTTATTTTATCTATTTTGCATAAAGTAAAATCTTTAGGAAGCAATCACCTTTGTTTTAAAAATGAATATTGCTACAGAAGGAAGTCCAGGATAAAATCGCAATTAAATGAACCTACATGTAATCGACACAGGATTTTTCAAACTCGATGGTGGAGCTATGTTTGGCGTGGTGCCAAAAGCCATCTGGCAAAAGACCAATCCGGCAGACGAAAAAAATTTGTGCACCTGGGCCATGCGCTGCCTCTTAATTGAAGATCAAAACCAATTGATACTCATCGACAACGGTATCGGAAACAAGCAGAGCGAGAAATTTTTTAGTCATTATTATTTACATGGCGATGAATCACTCAGGAGTTCACTACAAAAGGCCGGGTTTGGTGTTGATGACATCACCGACATGTTTTTGACGCATCTGCATTTCGACCATTGCGGGGGTGGTGTGGAATACAACAATGGGACAGAGCGATCAGAAACCATTTTTACAAAGGCTAAATACTGGTCTAATGAGTCGCATTGGAAGTGGGCTACTCATCCTAATGATAGGGAAAAGGCCAGCTTTCTAAAAGAAAATATACTGCCTATGCAGGAGGGAGGGCAATTGAACTTCGTACCCTCTAATGGAAGTTCTCCTTTCAATGCTTTCGACATCCTTTTTGTAAGCGGGCATACCGAAAAGCAGATGCTACCAAAAATAAAGTACAAGGATAGAACAATCGTGTTTGTCGCAGATCTATTGCCATCGGTGGGTCATATTCCGCTACCGTATGTGATGGGCTACGACACACGGCCATTGATAACCCTGACTGAGAAAGCTGCTTTTTTAGAAGAGGCGGTGCAGAATAACTATATATTATTTTTTGAGCATGACCCTGTAAATGAGTGCTGTACCTTAAAGCAAACCGATAAAGGAGTGCGTGTAGATGAGGTATTTAAACTGAAAGATATTTTGTAATGCACTGGTCTTAATAGCTACAACTATAGGAGTGCTTGCTTATTTTTTGGAGTAAAAGCTGTCGATATGGAAATAACCAACCATCAGGAAATGGGAAAAACGCCCACAGGAACCAAACTTAATACAAAAGGCTGGTTGCAGGAGGCTGCTTTACGAATGTTGTACAACAATCTGGATCCACAGGTGGCAGAAAGGCCGGAGGATTTAATAGTATATGGAGGTACTGGTAAAGCGGCGCGAAACTGGCAGGCGTTCAATTTGATTGTAAAAGCACTGAAAGTTCTGGAAAATGATGAGACATTAATTGTTCAATCAGGCAAACCTGTCGGAATTTTACCTACCCATCCTGATGCACCGAGGGTTATTATTTCCAACGCCATGTTGGTGCCTCATTGGTCAGATTGGGATAATTTCAGAGACTTGGAGAAAAAGGGTTTAACCATGTATGGGCAAATGACAGCCGGCTCCTGGATTTATATAGGGTCACAGGGCATTGTCCAGGGAACCTATGAAACCTATGCGGAGGTGGCAAGGCAGCATTTCGGAGGATCACTCAGAGGAACACTTAATGTGACTGCCGGTTTGGGTGGAATGGGGGGTGCACAGCCCCTAGCCATCACCATGAACGAAGGCGTGTGTCTGGCTGCAGAAATGGAAGCATGGCGGGTTGATAAAAGGCTGGAAACCAGATACCTGGACGAAAAACACACGGACATTGACATGGCGATAGATGCTGCTCTGGAGGCAAAGCAATCCAATAATCCCAGGTCGATCGGCGTAGTTTGCAATGCTGTAGATCTACTATCCAGACTTCTAGAGCGCGGCGTAATTCCCGACACACTTACTGACCAAACTTCTGCCCACGATGCTTTGGTAGGCTACTTCCCAAAAGATTTAACGGTGGAGGAAGCAAACACACTACGTTCCCACGATCCTCAAAAGTATGTGGCGCTTTCATTGGACACCATGGCGGTACACGTACGACTGATGCTGGAATTGCAGGCAAAAGGGTCGGTTACGTTCGACTACGGAAATAACTTAAGAGGTCAGGCAAAAGACAAGCGGGGCGTAAAAAATGCATTCGACTTCCCGGGATTTGTACCCGCTTATATCAGGCCTTTGTTCTGCCAGGGCAAGGGACCGTTCAGGTTCGTGGCCCTCTCCGGCGATCCGGATGATATATACAAATGCGACAAAAAGCTGTTAGAGTTGTTCCCTGAAGACGCAGCCATGGCAAGGTGGCTAACTTTGGCAAGCGATAAAATAGCCTTTCAAGGTCTGCCGGCAAGAATTTGCTGGCTCGGTCAGGGCGATAGGGAGAAAGCCGGACTTGCATTTAATCAGATGGTTGCAGATGGAATATTGAAAGCGCCCATCGTCATCGGACGCGACCACCTGGACACCGGTTCCGTTGCATCGCCAAACAGAGAAACCGAGGCAATGAAAGATGGGTCGGATGCCATCGCAGACTGGCCAATTTTAAACGCCCTTTTAAATACCGCAAGTGGTGCAAGTTGGGTTTCTGTACACCATGGTGGTGGGGTAGGCATGGGTTACTCCATCCACGCCGGGATGGTAATCGTGGCAGATGGTACCCCGCAAGCTGCGATAAGACTAAAACGTGTGCTTCACAACGATCCAGCCATAGGCGTAATCCGCCATGCCGATGCAGGATACGACATCGCTCAGGATACCGCCCGGTTTCACAGGCTAAGAATCAACGATAAAATTGCAGACTAGCCGAAGATCTGGAAATTTTAATTCATACAAGTTGGATAAAACTTGTAATTTCGCCCCCAACAATTTATTCATACAAAGCTTAATTCTTTTATTATCATGATGAAGTTAGTTGCGCAGTTTATTTTCTTTCTTACTGGCTGGAAACAAGTTGGAACATATCCTAAGGAATTGAAAAAATCTGTGATGATTGCCGCGCCTCACACCAGCAACTGGGACTTTTTATTCGCCAGAGCAGCCTTTTTTATTATGGACATTCCGGTGAAAGTCACTGTAAAAAAAGAAAGTTTCAAAGGGCCGATGAAGTTTTTATTAAACTGGTTTGGAGCCATTCCTATTGACAGAAATAGAAAAGCAGACACCCTGAATAAAAAGAATAACATGGTGAATGCCATGATTGAGCTTTTTGAAAGAGATGAGCTTGTGGTTTTAATTACGCCGGAAGGAACCCGAAATTATGCACCCCGATGGAAAACAGGCTTTTACCACCTTGCGGTAGGAGCGAAGGTACCCATCGTTTTAGGCTACCTCGATTATAAGGAAAAGCATGCAGGAATAGGACCAGTCATCTATCCCACAGGAAATCTTGAAGAAGATTTAGAAACCATCATGGCCTTCTACAGAACAAAAACAGGCAAATATCCGGAGAAAGGCATTCGTTAACGAAATAGATGGGTAGCCAGGCAATTTGCGCAATGTTCTTCATTTAAATCGGTTTTTGGGACGCCCTCACGCTCAAACCCTTCCGGGCACACCGGCGCGGCGTGTGG
>CAZHZR010000268.1:1187-4519 GCA_964537095.1 uncultured Roseivirgaceae bacterium | reverse complement strand
ACCTCCGCAGCAGTCCACCCAAAAATAGACTCGGCCTGGTCAGACCATCTGATCAGCTCAAGCCGGTCATTGAATTCCATTACGGCAAGAGAAGTATTGTCAACATGAAAGGACAGCTTCTGATATGCCTTATACAGCTCCAGGGTGCGTTCGTTAATTGTTCTTTCTAAAAGCAAATTGTTTTCTTCCAACAGTTTGTTCTTCCTCACAATAATTTTTCGTGCTTCTTCCAGCTTCTTATTATTGTTTTCAATAATGTCTCTCTGAATTTCTATTTGCGTTTTTTGCTGTCGTGCCTCGGCAAGATGGTTTTGAAGCATCAAATTGGTACTTCTTTTTAAATTGTGTCTTCTGATCAATAAGAAAACAAATAAGAGGGATAAACTGAATACAGAAACAAAAAACACCAGTAGTGTTCTGTTATTTCTAAAAGCCATATCTTTCATCTCAGCCTGTGAAGAAAGCAGCGCTTTTTGATGTTCCAGAATTTCAATGGCCTTCACCTTATTTTGAACCTCAAACTCAACGCGGAGATCTGCTATTTTTTTCTGATTTTCTACGGTGAGCAAACTATCTTTTAAGGCAACGTATTCCTTAAAATAGGCTATTTCCTTCGACTTCCGGTTCAACTTTTCGTTTACTACAGCCAGGTTTTTGTAAGATTCGGCGAGTCCCTTCTTATCGTTCAAATTTACCGAAATCGTCATGCTCTTTTGAAAATAAAATTCTGCTTTATTGAAAAGACCCTTGTTGAAATAGGCCAATCCAAGCTTTGTATAGATTTCATTCAAAATAGCAGAATCTTTTGCTGGCGTAACCAAACTTAATGATTGGTTCAGAAAATTTAATGCCAGCGAATCATTCTTTAAATCGAGATAAATCCCTCCGACTTTTGTTGATAATCTGGCTTTACGTAAGTTGCTTAGGTTCGACCTTTCAAAACCGAGGGCCTTCAGATAGGCATTTAATGCTTCCTTTCGGTTTCCCTGGCTAAGGTAAACACTCCCTATGCTATCAAGAACAGCAATAGTTTCACTATTCTTATTCAGCTCAATGTAAGCCGTGAGCGCTTCTGTATAATACTTTAGTGACAATTCAGGATTATTAAACTCAGCGTAAATAGCCCCCAGGTTGAAATAAGCTTTTGCAAATAATTTGGGTCTATAAACCATTTGCTTCAATCTAAGAGATGACTCAAACGCCGCAATAGCCATCGTATAGTTCTTTATTTCAAAGTACGCGTCGCCAAGGTAAAATTGCAGTAAAGCAATCCGAAGCGCATCCTTTCTCTGATTGGCCATATACAAAGCCTCAGTATACAACTTGATCACCTGGTTGTATTCCCTTTTCCCTTTAAATGAAGCCGCTTCGATCATCAGGTCGTCTATGTGGCTAAGTCTGATCTCGGTTTCGAAACTAGAGGAACTTGAGTCATTGTCGGCTTTAATGTCAGAAGCCAATAAAGAGCAATTGGAGTAAAATATCGATAAGAGGAAAGTTACGGCCAGCAAAAAATATCTTGCAATCATGCTATTGATGATGAAAAAAGCCTTAAAAAAAATATTTGAAAATAAAACAACATTTTAATTTGCAATATTACACCTTTCTTACATCTTTTCACAATAACATCAACGGCAATTTTCGTAGGATAATTGTTGCAACACGTAAATATTTTAATGGGGCGAAGCGTGCGCCCCATTTTCCATAATCTAAATTTACTTCAGTGCGAGGGAATAGGAGCCAAATCAACTATCTCGCGTTATTATACAAAATATATTTAATTATAAATCAATATAATGCAGGGATTTACTACCTTTGCGCCTCAAAAATTTAAAGCTTAACATGGAAAGCATAAGGAATATTGCCATCATCGCACACGTTGACCACGGCAAAACAACATTGGTAGATAAAATCATTCATGCATCGAAGTTGTTCAGGGACAATCAGGAATCAGGAGATTTATTACTGGACAATAACGATCTGGAGCGAGAGAGAGGGATTACTATTTTATCTAAGAATGTATCAGTAAGATATAACGGAACAAAAATAAACATTATCGATACCCCTGGTCACGCCGATTTTGGAGGCGAAGTGGAGCGGGTATTGAAAATGGCTGACGGAGTTTTGCTTTTAGTTGATGCTTTCGAAGGCCCTATGCCGCAAACCAGATTTGTGTTAGGAAAAGCTTTGGCTTTGGGTTTGAAACCCATTGTAGTTGTAAATAAAGTGGATAAAGAAAATTGCAGGCCGGATGAGGTACATGAGCAGGTTTTCGACCTCATGTTCAACCTGGATGCTACCGAAGAACAGCTTGACTTTGTGACCATATATGGCTCGTCAAAGCAGGGATGGATGAGCAGAGACTGGACAAAACCTACCACTGACATAGTTCCGCTACTCGATGCCGTCATTGAAAACATTCCAGCTCCGGAGAAAAGAACAGGCATACCCAGATTACAAATTACGTCCCTGGATTTTTCCTCTTTTGTGGGAAGAATAGCAATTGGAAGAGTGTATCAGGGCACATTTAAAGAAGGTGCCACCATGGGCCTTTGCAAGAAAGACGGTTCTGTAAAGAAAGTAAAAATAAAAGAGCTTCAGGTATTTGAAGGCCTTGGAAAATTAAAGGTCTCTGAGGTAAGTGCTGGCGATATTTGTGCCCTCGTAGGAATTGAAGGCTTTGATATAGGTGATACGCTCACAGATTTTGATAATCCTGAGCCATTGCCACGGATTTCGATTGACGAACCTACCATGAACATGTTGTTTACCATCAACACATCTCCCTTTTTCGGTAAAGAAGGTAAACTGGTCACTTCACGGCATTTAAGAGAGCGCTTATACAAAGAAACAGAAAAAAATCTCGCTTTGCGTGTGGAAGAAACCGACTCAGAAGATAAGTTTTTGGTCTATGGACGTGGTATCCTCCATTTGTCTGTTTTAATTGAAACCATGAGGCGAGAGGGATACGAACTACAGGTAGGTCAACCGCAGGTAATCTTTAAGGAAATTGACGGCCAGAAGTGTGAGCCTATAGAACATCTGGTAGTTGACGTGCCTGATTCCTCATCCGGAAAGGTGATAGAACTCGTGACGCAACGAAAAGGAGAACTAAAAATAATGGAGCCAAAGGGCGATCTTCAACATTTGGAGTTTGACATACCAGCAAGGGGCTTAATTGGTCTTAGAAACAACGTACTGACTGCTACAGCCGGCGAGGCGATCATGAACCATAGATTTAGCCGCTACGAGCCATACAAAGGCGCAATTCAGGGACGGATAAACGGATCATTGATTTCTATGGAGACTGGCCCAAGCACAGCCTATTCTAT
>CAZHZR010000268.1:0-1087 GCA_964537095.1 uncultured Roseivirgaceae bacterium | reverse complement strand
ACGACAGAAAGAAGATGTCGAATAAAACAGACTCTCAATAGATAGCGTCATATATAAAAAAGGCCTGAGGATTTTCCCCAGGCCTTTTTTATATATGACAAATTAACATTTCTAAACCTTTTCCACGTTTAATTCTGTTGAAGTGTCCTCTAATGTATAAGTTGGACACGTTTTTTGGCTGCATGCAACACCTCCTGTTAGTAGTGCAAAAAATAGTATGATTCTAAGTTTCATTGCGGAACAAATTAAATAAACAATAAATTTTGTAGGATAAAGCTATATAAAAATGAAAACTATTCAAACTTTAATGGGAATAATTATAAAAAATACCTATTTATAGTGATAGCGTTAAAAGATTACAGCCACGTATATCTGAATTGTCAAACCTTCCCAAGATTTCGAATTCCATTTCATTGATTTTCCTTCCCAAATCCTGTGTTTCTATAAAGGCGCAGGATTGGATATTCGCAAGATCAATAATATTAACCCCTCCGGTGATGGATTGGTTATTCAAACTATACGGATCATTGGCATCTCTTATAATTATTCGCATCCAGGGCGCACATCCGAAAACCCCGTTTTCTGCCGAATAAGCCTGTGATAATAGCTCCGTCATACCATATTCAGAATGGATGACCTTGACATTTAACTTCTCTTTGAGCACTTTGTGCAGTGCTTCTCTCGTCAACTCCTCCCTTCTGCCTTTCATACCACCTGTTTCCATCACGGTTACATGACTCAAATCAGGCTGATACTGCTCTGCCATATCTAACAACGCAAAACTTACTCCGATAAGTATAACGGGTTCGCCCGTATCTTTCAGCGCGCTTAATTTCAACAGAAGTGCCTCTACATTATCCAGATAAAATCCGGAAAATTCAGAATTGCCTGCTTTGATAAAAGAAGCGACCATGGCTACCAATGAGGAGTTTCCTCTTTCCAGATAACCAGGCAGCAATGCGAGGATATGATAATCTTTCAGATTGCCATACCTGGTTTCAAAAATGGATTTGCTTACCCGATCGTAAAAATTTAAATCTTCAATATGATGTTTACTCCTCACCTCTCCTGTGGTGCCGCTGCTTTC
>CAZHZR010000267.1:3035-4577 GCA_964537095.1 uncultured Roseivirgaceae bacterium | reverse complement strand
CCGAAAGAAAAAGTACACGAACATCAGAGGGATTTAGCTTAACTTAACGACATTGCGCTTTGCGGAGGTGTGCACGGAAGGGTTTGAGGGAGAGGGCGCCCCAAAAACAAATCTTCTTGGTTTACCTCCGCCCGATCTCTTCTTGATCAACAGAAAAAGTATTCGCTAAATTTTTTAATTCTCTGCAACTTCAATTTTCTGCTTTCAGAAAGAGCTGCTTTAAGCATGCCGCTATTTCAACTCAACAAATTTGTACCTATATTTTCTTAAAGACGACTATTCCATTGTGCCCGCCAAAACCAAAGGTGTTACTCATAGCCACGTTCACTTCTTTTTGCAAAGCCTTACCGGTAACTATGTTTAGATGCGACGGAATTTCCGGATCAATATTCTGGGTATTGATTGTGGGGGGAATAATGCCGTTCCGGATCGCCTGAATGCATGCAATGGCTTCTATGGCACCCGCTGCACCTAATAAATGGCCCGTCATTGATTTAGTGGCACTGATATGTAGCTTGTCACTTTGGCCAAAAAATCTATTCACTGCCTTAATTTCACTGATATCACCCACGGGGGTAGAGGTTGCATGCGTATTGAGATAGTCCACATCCTCTGCGGCAAGATTGCCATCTTCAAGCGCCAATTTCATTGCCATGTAAGCACCATCTCCTTCAGGATGGGTAGCAGTCATATGCCATGCATCCGCGGTCATGGATGCGCCAGCCACTTCCGCGTAGATTTTAGCGCCCCTGGCTTTGGCATGCTCATATTCTTCCAATATCAGCGCGCCAGCTCCCTCGCCCATTACAAATCCATCTCTATCCACATCAAATGGCCGAGAACCTGTGGCCGGATCATCGTTTCGTGTCGACATAGCTTTCATTGCAGAAAAACCTCCGATTGAAGCTTGTGTAATTGGGAATTCTGAACCTCCGGTTACCATCACCTTTGCTTTGCCAATTCGGATATAGGTGAATGCATCCATGATGGAAGTATTGGACGTTGCACATGCTGATACGGTGGTATAGTTAATGCCCATCAACCGGTGTTTCATGGAAATCATTCCCGAAGCCATGTTGGCTATGATCTTAGGAACGAAAAACGGATTAAAACGAGGCGTTCCATCGCCCAAAGCATATTCCTTTACCTGATCTTCAAAGGTATACATTCCACCCTGGCCGCTGCCCCATATTACGCCTATATCAAATGGGTTCATTGCTTCAACTTCCAGTCCGGAATCCTTAATGGCCTGTTCCGCTCCAATAATAGCATACTGTGTAAAGGGATCGCAACGACGAATATCATTCCGGTCGAGATAATCTTCAGCATTAAAATTCTTTAATTCACAGGCAAATTGTGTCCTGAACTTTGAGGCATCAAACTTTGTAATAGGAGCCGCACCGCTGACACCAGCTATTAAGCTATTCCAAAAATCTTCTACATTATTTCCTATTGGCGTCAAAGCGCCCATTCCGGTAACAACTACTCTTTTCATCTGCATATTTTGGCTGTTGGTCTATACTGACAGTTTTACGAACTGCT
>CAZHZR010000267.1:1783-2935 GCA_964537095.1 uncultured Roseivirgaceae bacterium | reverse complement strand
TCAAATATATAGAAAGTTCGGATACTGCGTCCTCCTTTTTAGTCATAAAAGTTAATTTCCCAGGCCTAATGAGCGCTATTTCGAAATTTGCACCTTGAGCGGGAATTGTAAGCGGCTTACATGGCATTGATTCTATTCCATATTTCTCTGTTCACAGGAATTCCCTTTGCAGCATTTTTATTCCTAATGCTCACAATTCTCTCTCCGGGATAAACAATTTTTTCCGCGACATTTACAGGCATAGAGGTTTTATAATCATTGATAATTTCAGAGACTGCATTATTTATTAGCGGAAAATTCGATAGCTGGCTTATGTCTATGGCAATAAATACCTGTGACATCCCGTATTCCAGTTCCCGCTTACTGATTTCAGAAGTTGAACTCCCTCCTGATAAGATCGTCGCGAAGATGTCTAACAATAGAGAAAGCCCGGCACCTTTCCAATATCCAACAGGCAAAACACGACCGCCATCGAGGATGGCATTTGGGTCTGTAGATAGTTCATTATTTGAATCATAGCCTCCCGGAACCGGCAATTCTGAATTGCTCAACTTGCTTTTCTCCAAAGTGCCATAGGAATACTGAGACATGGCCATGTCCAACACGATTGCCTCATCCTGGTAGGGAAGTGCAAGAACCAGGGGATTGTTCCCGATTTTGTTGTCCATAGCTCCCCAGGTGGGCATATTCGCTATGGTGTTGGTCCAACCGATAAATAAGAAGCCAGCTTTTGCGGCTTTCCAGCCATAAGTACCACCACGCATCCAGTGGTTGGTGTTCGAAAGCGCCACACAGCCCATACCATTTCTTGTGGCAATTTCCATTGCCTTCGCCGTGCAATCGAGGCCATTTAAGATGCCTGCTCGTAGATCTCCGTCCCACTGTTCCAGCGCGCCTGCTTTAGAGTTCCTTTTTAACTTCCCATTCAAAGCCACAAAGCCCTTATCAACATACTCTATGAACCTGGGAAACCTGTTCACGCCATGGGTATAAACCCCCTCCAAGCTGTTTTGGGTAAAAACCTCCGCTAAAATTTCTGTATCAGGCTCTGCAAAACCTCGGGCTTGCAGAATCTCTACAAACTTCTCCTTCATTTCTTTCATCGGGACCAAAATACTCTGGCTGGCAGGGTCGATGTTCATATCTCTTTTT
>CAZHZR010000267.1:0-1683 GCA_964537095.1 uncultured Roseivirgaceae bacterium | reverse complement strand
TCTTTTTCTTGCACCTGAGTTTTACAATTTATCAAAGCGCAGGAATTTTTCATTAAAGTTAAACTATTTCCTGGCGTAACAATTTACTACCATAAAATGCACTATTAACCTTTTCAACAAAATCAATGCAGTATTATAAAAATTTGTGGGCGTCATGGCTGGTGTGTTTCGTCTTAATTAATCCTGCCGTTCGGGCGCAAGAAGCAGACACAACAAGGTATTTTGACGAACCTCCTGTTGAGATTAAGGAAAAAACACCCTTCTACAAATCCAAAATTTTTAAAGCCACCATAGCCCCTGCAATCTTAGTAGGATATGGGTTGACCACCATCAAAGACAATGGATTTTATAGCAGTTATGATGCTCAGGAAGATATTTTGAGGCACCATCCTAATTTCAACTCCTGGATTGACGATGCACTTGTGGTAGGCCCTTATGTACAACTGGCTATTGTGAACCTTTTAAATGTACAGTCCAATAACGACTTGATCAACACATCGCTCCTGATCCTAAAAGCAGAGACCATGTATGCGGTGTCGGTTTTATCCCTCAAATATGCCACCAAACAAGAACGCCCGAATGGAAGAGATACTCAGTCCATGCCTTCTGGCCATACTGCTCAGGCTTTTCTCGCCGCGACCATTGTCAACGCTGAGCTGAGGCATAAAAGCCCCTGGTATGGCGTGGGTGCGTATGGAATTGCAACCACAGTGGGTGCTTTCCGGATGTTAGAGAATAAACATTGGCAATCGGACGTGTTCGTAGGAGCGGGACTGGGAATTTTATGCGCAAATGTGGCTTACCTGACTCACAAAAACCGCTGGGGCCGACAACCTATTGTCGTAAATCCAACATATCAGTACGGCTCGGCGGGCATTGGCATTAGACTTAACGTGGACGAATTTTACAAGAGAAAGCAGATAACACCTGAATATAAAGCGGAGTTAGCGGCATTTTAAACCAGCGCGGCAAATATCCGGGACAGTAAAGACAGCATTGCCATCTTTCAGACTAATTCTACGGAACTTTTTGGTATGGTTAGGCAGGCTATCTTTCCTGCTTACTCCTCAAATTAAACAGCGCCAGCGCTTATTAAAAAAAGCGTGGCAAAATACCACGCTCTCTCTTTTACAATTATTTTTTTAACTTATTGCTAAAGCTACTATTCAGGATGTTGCTGGAATTCAGTCAATTGATTGTATGCACCCTTGATTAACTTAAACTGATCAGCCACTTTATCTCTGATGAATTGCGGAAGTTCTGCTTTAAGAGCCGCTTCATAACGTGCGATCGCCGCTTTGTCCCCTCTTTTGCATTCCTCCAAAATGGCATCGGTATCGTTTCCCCGCAAGCTGCTTTTAATATTCAACCATACTCTATGGGCAGTTCCTGCTACACTGGGCGATTCATCCGTATTTCCGCCAAGTTGTCGTATTTCATCTTTTAGTTCTGCCTCAAACAATGACCTCTGCTGGGAGAGTCTGTATAAAATTGTTTTTAATTCATCATTCTCAATATGCTCAGATGCGTCTTGATAGCCTTTTTTGCCGTCTTTACAAGTTTCTACCAATTCATGCAAAGCAGTTAATGATTTTTCTTTATCGTTCATAGTTAAAAAAATTTATAGATAATTATTTATTTCTCATTAACTAAGGAAAAGCAAAAATGGTTATTTTTTTCTTC
>CAZHZR010000266.1:2869-4587 GCA_964537095.1 uncultured Roseivirgaceae bacterium | reverse complement strand
AAAAAGGAGCCGGTTTAGATTTTTTGACGGGAGATTTTAGACTTGCTGTAAAAGAGGTTGGACAGTAGATTTTAGATAAAGATATCGTGATTTAACCCTGGAAGGTTACGGCGAATGACAGAAAATGGAAGTCGGTTTACCCACTGATCCGAGCGGGGTCAAATGTTTATAGAGGGAAAGTATACAATAATAAAGAATGACCCTATAGGGGTCAAACGTGAATAGCCATGGGTGAAACCCATGGTAAACCAAATCGCCATAATAATGCAGGAAATTTTAAAGGATTTTCCAGACAGTCTCATTCAAAAAGCAAAAAAAATTAAAGCCATCATCTGTGATGTGGATGGCGTATTGACCGACGGGGGCATCATTTATGATAATGACGGAAATGAGCTGAAAAAATTCAATGTTAAAGACGGGCAGATCATCAAGCACCTCAAAAATTCCGGAATCCTCGTAGGTGCCATTACGGGCAGAGACTCCCCGGTAGTACGATTTAGATGTACAGAGCTGAAAATGGACTTTCATTACCATGGGATCAAAGAAAAGTGGCGCCAATATGAACAGGTGAAGGCGGACTTCAACCTAAAAGATGATGAAGTGATCTATATTGGCGACGATATCATCGATATTTCCATTTTCAAGCGTTGTGGCTTCGCTGTAACCCCGGCTGATGCCATGTCTTATGTGAAAGATCATGCTGATTTTACAACAATTACCAAAGGAGGAGAAGGTGTGTTGAGAGAAGTCGGAGATTTTGTCTTAGCGGCAAAGGACGTGATGGAGGAAATAATCAAATCTTACTATGGAGAGGACGTAATTGACTCATAACCTATAATTCAACATTTATAATTCCCAACTTATAATTTCATAAAATGAACCTATTTGATGCTCCTATAAATTTTACAGATGATATTACAGTCGGAGGTTCCGACCTCGTTTTAATTTCCGGTCCCTGTGCCGTTGAAAGCTTTGATATTTGCTTAGAAATAGGAAAAACGGTGCAGGATATCTGCAAGCAACTGGGGATCTCCTATATTTTTAAGGCATCATTTGACAAAGCCAATCGTACTTCTGCCGGTTCATTCAGAAGTGTGGGTATGGACAAATCGCTGGCTATTTTGGAGCGGGTGAAAAATGAGTTGAACGTACCGCTGATTACAGACGTCCATGAGTCTTACCAAATTAAGGACGTGGCCGCAGTGGTAGATGTTTTGCAAATTCCCGCTTTCTTGTGCCGTCAGACAGATCTTTTATTGGCTGCGGGCGATAGTGGCAGAGCAATCAACGTCAAAAGAGGCCAGTTTATGGCACCTGAGGATATGCGGTATGCCATCGATAAAATCAAAAGCACCGGCAACAAAAATGCCTGCCTGACCGAAAGGGGAGTTTCGTTTGGATACCATAATTTGGTAGTAGACATGCGCGCGCTGCCTATTATGCGACAATACAGTCCGGTCATATTCGATGTGACTCACAGCGTACAACAACCTGGCGGGGCAGGAGGCAGCTCTGGTGGACAAAGAGAATTTGCTCCTTTCCTGGCAAGGGCAGCCGCAGCAGCCGGTGTAGATGGCTTTTTCATAGAAACCCATCCTGAACCAGCCAAAGCCCTTAGCGACGGCCCCAATATGGTTCCGCTCAATGAAATGAAGCAGTTTATGACCATGCTAAAAGAGACCTGGGAGCTGGGGAATCGGTATAGCAAGAATTAGGGG
>CAZHZR010000266.1:0-2769 GCA_964537095.1 uncultured Roseivirgaceae bacterium | reverse complement strand
GCGCTAAGTTGGAAATTCGAAGTCCAATCTGATTTAAACTGTTTTGCAGTCGTTCGACTCCGACGAGTGACCCCTTCAATATCTACAATCTATCGTCTAGCATCTAAAATCTATCGTCTAAAATCTCATATCTACTGTCTAAAATCTAACATCTAATATCTATCAATCTAACAACTCCAATCTATTCAAAAATAAATCGTTTGTTTATATAATTATCTTTATTTTTGCGCTCTGTTCCCTATGGGATTCATTCCGCATGAAACTCATGCTTTCCAGTTTTTAACATTTCATTTTTAAGATGTACCAGGAATTAATCAATAAAGATAAAAAGCTTTGTGTTGTTGGATTAGGCTATGTAGGGCTGCCCATCGCATTGGAGTTTGCCAAGAAATTTTCAGTTATCGGGTTCGACATCAATCCAAAGCGTGTGGCTTTGATGAAAGACCACATAGACCCCAGTAAAGAACTAGAGTCCAAAGATTTCGAAGATTGTGATATTGAATTTACAGCCGATATTGAAGACATCAGGGAGGCCACTTTTTATATTGTGGCTGTTCCTACACCCATCAATGAACATAAAAATCCGGAATTAAAACCTTTGCTTTCTGCCACGAAATCTGTTGGAAAAGTGCTTCAAAAAGGAGATTATGTGATTTTTGAGTCTACAGTTTATCCTGGTTGTACAGAAGAAGATTGTATTCCCGTACTTGAAAAGGAATCCGGTTTGACATTTGTTGAAGACTTTAAGGTAGGCTATTCACCGGAAAGGATCAATCCGGGAGATAAAGAACATACGCTGACGAAAATTACCAAGGTGGTTTCCGGATGCGACGAGGAATCACTGGAAGTAATTTCTAAGGTTTATGAATCAATCATTACCGCAGGAATTCACAAAGCGTCTTCTATAAAAGTAGCTGAAGCTGCTAAGATTATAGAAAATACGCAACGGGACGTTAACATCGCCCTGATGAACGAACTGTCTATTATTTTCAATAAAATGAATATCAATACTTATGAAGTATTGGAAGCTGCAGGTACCAAGTGGAACTTTCTGAAGTTCTTTCCCGGGCTCGTAGGCGGACATTGTATTGGTGTAGATCCTTATTACTTAACCCACAAAGCCAGCGAACTGGGCTACCACTCAAAGGTAATCCTTTCCGGAAGGACTATTAATGACAGTATGGGGGCATTGATAGCAAGAGATGTGGTGCAGCATATGATCAAGCAGGACAAAAGTTTGAAACAATGCAAGGTACTGGTAATGGGAGCTACCTTTAAAGAAAATGTGGCAGACATCCGCAATTCAAAAGTGGTGGATGTAATTAATGAACTTAAAACATACCTGGTCGACGTACATGTGACTGATCCTCACGCGGATACAGAAGAACTGTTTGAAGAGTATGGTTTTCATTTGGTGGAGCAGCTGGCTGATGATTATGATGCAATAGTATTGGCGGCAAGCCACAACGAGTACCTGGAGTTGAAAGAAGATTACTTTATTAATAAAACCAATAAAAATGCCCTTTTCTTCGACGTGAAAGGATGTTTTAAAGGAAAAATTTCTAAATTAGCTTACAAGAGCTTATAAAAATATGAAAATCACGCTCATCGCTGGTGCCCGCCCAAACTTTATGAAGATAGCTCCCATTATGCACGCCTTGAAGCGGGCAAAAGATCAGGGTGAACCGCTGGAGTACCGATTGGTCCACACGGGGCAGCATTACGATGAGAAATTAAGCCAGTCATTTTTCAGGGACCTGAACATTCCTGCTCCTGATGTAAACCTGGAAGTCGGATCCGGGTCACAGGCTACACAAACAGCCAATATCATGATCCGCTTTGAAGAAGAATTGATGACCAATCCTGCCGACTATGTGCTGGTGGTAGGCGATGTCACTTCTACTATGGCTTGCACTATTGTTGCCAAAAAGCTGAATGTAAAAGTGATTCATGTAGAAGCAGGTTTAAGATCTTATGACCTAAGAATGCCTGAGGAGATCAACAGATTGGTGACAGATGCCCTGGCGGACGTTTTTTTTACCACCACACCAGAAGCAGGCTACAATCTGATCGAAAAAGGAGTTCCAAAAGATCAGATATTTTTGGTAGGAAATACCATGATTGATACCTTGGTAGCAAATATTGACCGCTTGCTGAAACCTGCCTTGTTTGACGAGCTTTCATTGCAGGCAGGAAACTACATCGCCATGACCTTGCACCGCCCTTCGAATGTAGACGAAGAATCTAAGCTATCGACGTTGATAAAATTGATAGGGGAGAAGTGTGCAAACAAGACCGTAATTTTTCCGGTGCATCCCCGGACGCGACAAAATCTTGAAAAAATTAGCGATTTGCCGCAAAATATTCATCTTACAGATCCCATGGGCTATCTGGAATTTATGTATCTGATTAAGCATGCATTTGCTGTAGTAACCGATTCAGGTGGAATTCAGGAAGAGACTACGTTCCTTGGTGTGCCTTGTCTTACCCTAAGAGAGAATACGGAGCGTCCCGAAACTGTATCACTTGGGACCAATGAATTGCTTGGTTTGGAGACAAAAGTAATTGCTGAAGCCTTTGACAGATTGAATAATAGCAATTGGAAAAAAGGAGAGATTCCCGTGCTTTGGGATGGAAACACCGCAGACCGAATTGTTACAGCAATGTTAAAGCTGTAGCGCGTTATTCTTTCGCCGTCGCTCGGCTTCGACGAGTGACTTGGATCGCTAGCCCTCCGGGCGGGCAGTAGCAGAATGCTTCTTCAACATG
>CAZHZR010000265.1:2137-4616 GCA_964537095.1 uncultured Roseivirgaceae bacterium | reverse complement strand
ATAAGTGCGAGTATGAATAACAGCAACCAAGGCAGTGCTTTTTGATGCTTGAATTTATCGACCATTATCCAGTCTCGGGTTTTAAAAAAGATTTCTGAAGAAAAATTTAGAGGATCATGCTGGTGTAATCGACATCTCAAAGGTATCGGCTATCTCATCCAGCGTAGCTAGAATATCCTCATAAGAATCTGACTCTACAAGCCTTATCCTGAAAGGCTTAAAATTAGGATATCCTCTGAAGTAATTGGTATAATGCCTCCTCATCTCGAAGATGCCTTTTTTCTCCCCTTTCCACTCAACAGAAAATGAAAGATGCTTTTTTGCCACCCTTACGCGCTCCCTTACGTCCGGCTGCTCCAGCTTCTCGCCAGTGGCCATGAAATGCTTTATTTCATTAAAAATCCAGGGATAGCCGATAGATGCTCTGCCTATCATGATTCCGTCTACACCATATCTGTTTTTATATTCGAGTGCCCGTTCAGGCGTATCTATATCGCCATTGCCAAAAATGGGAATATGAATATCAGGATGGTTTTTTACGGCTGCAATGTAAGACCAGTCAGCCTCTCCTTTATACATTTGTTTGCGGGTTCTGCCGTGAATGGTCAGCGCCTGAACGCCAACGTCCTGCAGGCGTTTTGCAACTTCTATAATTTTGATGGTATTTTCATCCCAGCCCAATCTTGTTTTAACAGTTACCGGAAGGTTTACTCTTTTAACAATTTCGGCGGTCATCGACTGCATTTTTGGAAGATCAAGCAGTATGCCCGCACCGGCTCCCTTACAAGCCACCTTTTTAACCGGGCAGCCATAGTTGATATCTACCATCTCCGGCTTAGCTGCTTCAGCAATAGCAGCTGCCTCTATCATGGCATCTATTTTATCTCCAAATATCTGAATGCCAATTGGTCTCTCGTAATCATAAATATCCAACTTCTCCAGGCTTTTTTCAGCATCCCTAATTAGACCGTCGGCTGAAATGAACTCTGTGTACATCAGATCTGCACCGTTTTCCTTACAAACGGCGCGAAACGGCGGGTCGCTCACATCTTCCATAGGTGCAAGCAACAAAGGAAAATCGCCTAATTCCAAGTTTCCGATTTTAACCAATTTAATTTATATTTTTGCCGTAAATTTACGTCAATTATGGCTAATTCTAATAACCCTGTCCAATTATCTGAAAATAGAAATCCGTGGACATCATTTGTGATATTGCTGGTTTTTGTATTTATGGGCCTGTTTGTTGGCCAGTTTTTAGGTCTATTGGCATTGTTGCCCTGGATGGAGATTTCTCAACTTACTGACCCCAACTATTTGCCCTCCATTCTTAGTAATCCTGAATTTAAGCGGCCGATCATGATTATGAACGCCTGTGTGGCACTGGGGGCTTTTATTTTAGCACCTCTTGCTTATCTCTTTGTTGTGGAAAAAAAGAAAATCAGTATTTTCTTCAACAATAACAATAAAATAGGAATACCCCTTATTCTAACAATTTTTATCGTCATTGCTTTCATGTCGGTCAACTCCATTTTTATAGAATGGAATGCCAATCTAGTACTGCCTGAATATTTGAAATCGTTTGAGATATGGGCTCAGGAAATGGAGCGACAGGCTCAGGAGCTAACCTTAATGATGACGCGATTTGACGGCTTTGGCGATTTATTATTTGGGCTGTTGATCATCGCATTGATTCCAGCCGTTGGTGAAGAAATCTTATTTCGAGGATTGCTCCAGAACCAGTTGTTCGCCATGAGCAAGAATATGCACTTGGCAATTTGGGTGGGCGGATTTATTTTTAGCGCCATCCATTTGCAATTCTATGGCTTGGTTCCCAGAATGTTTCTGGGCGTGCTCTTTGGCTATTTATATTACTGGTCTGGTAATCTGTGGGTGCCCATACTCGGTCATTTTATTAACAATGGTTTAACTCTGGTATTGCTTTATCTCTATCAAACTGATAATATTGCTTATGATATTGAAAGCACCACTTCAATACCGATTGCAAATGTTATTATTTCTTTAGTTGTAGGGCTGGGACTAATCATATTTTTTAGGAAAATTTTCTCAACAAGGACAAATGGGTACGGTTAAATGGCAAAAGGTATTTACCTCGGATCTGCCATACCGGGCTGAAATAGTGAAGGCGGTATTAGAAGAAAATGATTTGAGTCCGGTGCTCATCAATAAAAAAGATACGTTGTACCAGATTGGCCATTATGAAGTACATGTGGTCCAGGAAGACGTACTGAAAGCCATAAAAATAATCAAGGATGACATATGTTTTGAGTAAATACAGCAACCTGACCCAGCGGATAATCACAGCCGTGATCGGTGCTGCAGTGATTATTACCGCCATCTGCTGGAATAGTTGGGCTTATTTTGCTGTTTTTTTTATAGTGACCTTATTTGCACTACTGGAATTTTACAAAAATGTTGGCCTGGATGGCATGCTTCCTTTAAAAACATATGGAAGTTTCAT
>CAZHZR010000265.1:0-2037 GCA_964537095.1 uncultured Roseivirgaceae bacterium | reverse complement strand
CAAAGAATTAAATTGAATCAAAAAAACACTAATATTGTACAGGCGTTATATAAAAGATTGAAGGGTCGGGAATTTTTTGTAAGGGGATGCATGCGATAAACGAAATCAATTGCCGGCATGATTACAAAAGGCTTTTCACACAAATCAATTAAAAAAACAGTAGTTATATTATGGCGTATATTGAACCGGCTCCTATAACGGATAAAGAAAACCCGTTTGAGTCCATGATGTCTCGATTTCATATTGCTTCCCAGGCATTGGGCCTTGAGGAAGAGGTGTATAATGTCTTAAAATCCTTTTCTAAGCAGGTAATTGTATCACTCCCTGTCACTATGGATGATGGCTCAATCCAGGTATTTGAAGGTTACAGGGTAATCCATTCCAATATTCTAGGTCCTTCTAAAGGCGGTATTCGCTATGATATGGCCGTGAATATCGATGAGGTAAAAGCACTGGCTGCCTGGATGACATGGAAGTGTGCTGTTGTGGATATTCCATATGGCGGTGCAAAAGGAGGCATAAAATGTAATCCAAGGACAATGTCTGCCGGTGAAATAGAAAGATTGACCAGGGCATATACACTGTCAATGATTGAGATATTCGGGCCCGATAGAGATATTCCGGCTCCGGATATGGGTACTGGCCCCCGGGAAATGGCCTGGTTGATGGATGAATACTCCAGGACAAGAGGCATTACAGTAAATGCCGTGGTGACAGGGAAACCTTTGGTTTTGGGTGGATCCCTGGGCAGAACAGAGGCAACCGGAAGAGGTGTGATGGTTTCTGCACTGGCTGCAATGGAAAAGCTAAAGCTCAATCCATCTCAGGCTACCTGTGCCGTACAGGGATTTGGAAACGTAGGTTCCTTTGCATCTTTGTTATTGCAGGAAAGAGGTGTAAAAGTGGTGTGCATCAGTGATGTGACGGGGGCTTATTACAATGCAAATGGAATTGACATAAAGAAGGCTATACAACATCGCGACCTTACCAACGGACACTTAGACGGGTTTGATGGCGCAGAAAAATTAGGGGGCGATGAAATCTTTTCACTTGATGTAGATGTGCTTGTGCCTGCCGCAAAAGAAGACGTTATTACTATTGCAAATGTGCACAACATCAAGGCGAAACTGATTGTAGAGGGCGCAAATGGTCCTACGTCAGCGAAAGCCGATGCCATTATCAACGAAAAAGGTATCATGGTGGCGCCTGATATTTTGTCGAACGCAGGCGGCGTTACGGTTTCCTACTTTGAGTGGGTGCAAAACAGGCTTGGTTATAAATGGACTGCTGAAAGGGTCAACAGAAGGTCTGACAGGATTATGAAAGACGCTTTTGATCGTGTATACCATGCATCTCTGGAGTACAAGGTACCAATGCGAATAGCAGCATACATCGTGGCCATAGACAAGGTCGCGAAGACCTATAAATTCAGAGGAGGGTTTTAAAACAATTAAGTCGGCGTAATCGACGAATATTAGAAGAACAAGCAAAGATGACAATACATAAAGAAGGTAGACGAATTCTATTTTTATTGCTAATAGGCTTAATTGCGGCAAATCTGGTTATAATCTGGATGTTTCCGGAATATGTCCTGTTGCAAAATATTTTTATTGGTTTGAGCATAGTCCTCTATCTGGTTATTTTACAATTTTTTAGAAATCCCAGAATTGTAGCTGCTTATAATGACGATCACATTCTGGCTCCCGCTGATGGGAAAGTAGTGGTGATAGAAGAAACAACAGAGCAAGAGTTTTTCAAAGACAAGAGGATCCAGGTTTCTATTTTTATGTCGCCAGTTAACGTGCATGTGAACAGGAATCCGGCCTCAGGTGTAATCAAATATTTTAGATACCATGCAGGTAAATACATGGTAGCCTGGCATCCCAAATCCAGTACCGACAATGAGCGGACTACCTATGTTTTGGAGCTGCAGAATGGCATCGATATACTTGTGCGACAAATTGCTGGAGCCCTTGCCCGAAGAATAAAATGGTATATCAAAGAAGGTGATTCGGTGAAACAGGGAGAGGAATTTGG
>CAZHZR010000264.1:0-4627 GCA_964537095.1 uncultured Roseivirgaceae bacterium | reverse complement strand
CTGGACAGCGACGGAAACTTCTATGGCGCCGATGCCATAGCCTTGGAAGAGGAAAAGGGCATTACTGTCATGAGTCATCCGTTCGAGGTGGAAAAATCATTAAAATTAACAGATTTTAAGCATGAACCCCTACTCCACAAAGTGATGGATGGTGGAAAGATAGGCATTGATAATCAACCGCTATCAAAAATTGCATCCTACTCTCAAAGCCGTTTAGCTAAGCTACCCGACGAATACAAGCGTTTTCAGTTCCCCCACATCTACAAGGTAGGTATCAGCGATAATCTGAAGGATTTAAGGGACAAACTGAGAGACGAGTATAAGGGGAAAGTGAAGTGGGATTCTTAGATCGTAGATGTTAGATAAGAGATTGTTAGATGAGAGATGTTAGATAAGGGATTTGAGACAAGGCATTCGAGCAGTAGGCAATGATACAAAATGCAGTAGGCAATTGTCCAGTTGGAAGGAGACAAGTAAGCATTAATCCCAATAGACAGTAGGCAAACAAACCCAGAAAGCGCTTGCTCCGAACTTGTTTCGGAGGTGAAATTACTGTAGAAAAACCAAAGAACAGAATGAAAACAGCGAAGGGGTGACACATTGAGATTGTGAGACAGGAGATGGTTAAATAAGTGAATTTAGACAGAAGATTTGAGGCCAAGGCAATGAAGCAGTAGGCAATGGGCTGTAGATTAAAATTTAGCAGAAATGTTTCACCATCCGGACTCCCTCTTCGAGATGAGCTGCCGACAGGTGGAGCGGTTCAGAAGTGCATAGAGTGAATTGAAAAGACGGTGGACAACAAGCCAACGGTTCAACAAGCAAGATTTCAAATGCTCAAAAAACTAATAATCCTTCCCATTTATCCTGTACAAAATCCGCCTGAATCATTTTACCCTATTTAAATATCTAAAATTTGTTTTGTAATATTACTATTGTTAAAATAGTGCAAAATTTTTGCTAAAGAAATCCTGGATTATGCCTGGATTCGCTACAGCACAACCTCGATCTGAAAACCTTGGATACTGTCTTAGAAATCAAAAGCCTTTCAAAAGAATATGGTCGTGTAAAAGCGCTTGACAATCTCAATCTTAGTGTCAGCAAAGGCGCGGTGTATGGACTTTTGGGTCCTAACGGGAGTGGAAAAACCACCACCCTGGGAATAGTTTTGGGAGTCATACATGCTACATCAGGTTCTTTTGACTGGTTTGGAGAAAAATCCCACCACACACAAAGAAAGCGAATTGGCGCTATATTGGAACACCCAAATTTTGTCCCCTACCTATCCGCTGTCAATAATCTTAAATTGATTGCGGATATAAAGGAAGCCGACAAAAAGGACATTCCTGCGGTGTTGGAAAAGGTTGGTCTGGCAAGCCGAAGTGCTGATGCTTTCAAGACCTATTCTTTGGGGATGAAGCAACGGCTGTCTATCGCCGCCGCACTTCTTGGAAAGCCGGAAGTTTTGATCTTGGATGAACCCACCAACGGTCTGGATCCTCAGGGAATTGCCGAAATAAGGAATTTGATTCTGGAAATTGCCGCAGATGGAGTTACGGTTGTACTCGCCAGTCATTTGTTAGATGAAGTGCAAAGGGTGTGCAGCCATGTAGCCGTACTAAAAGCAGGCGCAAAATTATACTCCGGTCCGGTAGAAGGTATTTTATCTGGTGCGGGAGCCATTGAGGTCGCAGCGGTTGACATGTTTGCTCTGGAACATGTGCTCCAACATATTCCGGGGCAAGGTAAAATAACACACGATGGGAAATTCCTGATTTTCGAGCATCCCGGATTTACTGACCCGGGTACATTAAGTGCTGTACTGGCCAAAGAAGGAATAGCCATAACGCACCTGGCGGTCCGAAACAGCAATCTAGAAAAAGATTTCCTTGCTTTACTGGCAACTCAAAAATGATTAGACTTCATAAAATAGCTTTTAGAAAACTGCTGCATTATCCCACTTTTTGGATATTATTAGGTCTTCACCTGGTTCTCTCCACGCTGGTGGTGATGGGTCTTGAAAACTTCGCAGGCTCCTTTGAATTGAACGGCAACAAAATGTCTGCTTCTGACTTGCAACAGTTTGGCTTGTTTGCTTTTCCTGATGTATGGCATAACATTGCTTTTGTAGCGGGCTTTTTCAAATTTATTCTGGCCTTGATTGTGATAATAGATGTCACCAATGATTATACTTTCCGGGTAAACCGGCAGCATATCATTGATGGTCTTAGTCACTTTGAATATACCCTTACTAAATTGGTAGTAGTGTTTTGGCTCGCCTTGATTGCTTGCGTAGCCTTGTTTCTTTCAGGTATTCAGCTCGGCTTTTCACATACTGCTGAAATTACTTCGGCACTCGTGTTTGAAAAGTTTTCTTTTGTGGGTGGCTATTTTGTAGAACTAATTACTTATTTAAGTCTGGCATTACTGATTGCTACAATGGTGAAACGCTCGGGCTTATCTATTGGGCTACTAATCCTCTACTCCTGGATAATAGAACCACTTTTGGGATTTTTCCTTCCCGACCACATTCAGATTTACCTGCCTATAGAAAATTTAGGGTCGCTCATAGAGATGCCGTATAAGAGCTTCTTTGGAGAAACTCCGCAAAACCAGGTTTCTTGGGGCATTTTGGGATTAGCTCTATTGTATTTTGTCCTGTTTAATCTAAGTACCTACTTTTATGTAAGTAAAAAGGATCTGTAGACCAGGGAGTCAAACCAACTTATTTTTTACCTTTAAATCTTATTCAAATATTTTTCGTTGGGGTAAGATATCAATAAATTCCCCTTTCATGCATGGCATCTGGTAAAGGCAGTAACTTTTCTTCATCCTCCAAATTTAAATTGTCTGAAGGAGCTTCTTTTAAAAAGAAATTCGGAGCACTAAAAAACCTCCCTCCCTTTCTTAGGTTAATCTGGCAAACCAGCCCCTGGATGGCAGCTTGCAATATCCTACTGCGTGTCTTTAAATCAGCTATTCCATTAGGTACATTGTACGTAGCCAAACTGATCATCGATGAGGTAATCAGGCTGGCAGGTGCGAATGGAGACGCTTCCCTCTCCTATTTACTCACACTGATTGCGATAGAATTTGGCCTTGCGATCTTCTCAGATGTTTTGAGCAGGGGCATTGCGCTGCTAGACAGCCTTTTAGGAGACCTTTTCAGCAATAGCACCTCGTTAAAACTGATGGAACATGCAGCAAAAATGGATCTTGATCAGTTTGAAGATGCTGACTTTTATGACAAGCTGGAAAGAGCGCGACGTCAAACACTTAGCCGTACAGTTTTGATGTCGCAGGTTTTGGGGCAATTGCAGGACCTTATCACTATGGCTTTTTTAGGAGCCGGGATAATAAGTTTTAATCCCTGGCTTATTTTGCTTTTGGTTGTGGCCGTAATTCCTGCATTTTTGGGAGAGACGCATTTTAATGAAAAAAGCTATTCGCTGGTGCATGGCTGGACACCCGAGCGGCGAGAATTAGACTATCTGAGGTACACCGCAGCCAGTGATGAAACAGCTAAAGAAATTAAGATATTTGGTCTCTCACAGTTTCTCAGAGACAGGTTTAAACTCCTCTCCGACCAATTTTACGTAGCCAATAAGAAAATCTCAATCAGTAGGGCGTCCTGGGGTGCGTTGTTTGCCGCACTTGGCAGTGCCGGTTACTACGCCGCTTATCTCATTATCATCTTCCGAACGGTATCGGGGGAGTTGAGTATCGGTGATCTGACATTTCTCTCCGGATCTTTTGCGCGCATGCGTGGTCTGCTGGAAAGCATTTTGACGAGGTTTTCAAGCGTGACGGAAGGGTCTTTGTATCTACAGGACTTCTTTGAGTTCTTCGACATACAACCGCGCATTAAATTACAGGAGAATGCCAGGCCTGTACCGCGCCCTATTCAACAAGGATTTGTGTTTGAAAACGTAGGATTTAAATATGAAAACTCCGAAAGGTGGGCTATCAGGAACCTCAGTTTTACACTTAAGGCTGGTGAGAAACTGGCTTTAGTTGGTGAAAATGGAGCAGGGAAAACTACCTTGGTAAAATTGCTGGCCCGATTGTATGATCCTAGCGAAGGGAGAATCTTGTTAGATGGACATGATTTGAAGTCCTACGATCCTGAAGAATTAAAGAGTGAAATAGGTGTTATTTTTCAGGACTTTGTGAGATTTCAAATGACTGCAGGCCACAACATTGCCGTGGGTAGAATCTCTGAAAAAGAAAATGAGGAGAAAATAAAGCTGTCTGCCGGCTTGAGTCTTGCGGATTCAGTAGTGGAAGCGCTTCCCAATGGTTACGCACAGATGATAGGCAGAAGATTTGCAAACGGTGTGGATCTTTCTGGCGGACAGTGGCAGAAAATCGCACTTGGACGCGCATATATGCGAGATGCGCAATTGTTGATACTTGACGAACCTACAGCAGCACTGGATGCCCGGGCAGAGCATGAAGTGTTTCAGCGTTTTGCAGACCTGACAGCAGGAAAAACAGCAGTACTCATTTCGCACCGTTTCTCCACCGTGAGGATGGCAGACAGAATCCTGGTGATGGAAAATGGCACCTTGTTGGAAATTGGAACCCATGAATCACTCCTGGAAAAGAATGGCAAATATGCCGAATT
>CAZHZR010000263.1:3257-4654 GCA_964537095.1 uncultured Roseivirgaceae bacterium | reverse complement strand
GTATCATCCTTTTTGTGCTTTTTGTGTGGTGGGACAAAAGTCGACGAAAATAAATGCTTTTTGAATCTAGTCTGCTATTTTACAGGGCAATCCCATTAAATATTTTCTGTATGTTTTGTCACCTTTTTTGCTTTAAAGGGCAAAAGTCTGCCAAAACTCCAAAATTCTACCTATTAATCCTCGGGCTTACACCCAAGGCTAATCATGTTTGACCCTTTCGGGTCATAAACCGATATAAATGGCCAATTTCAATAACCTTAGACCATGCGTTTAAATGCCCTGTGCTATTTCACCCATGTGTTCAATTTAATTTTCACATTCCTCATCCTCCAGATTTCTCCGGGTCGCGTTCTTAACTGCTTTGGGAATTTCTGAAGAGAGAAAAGTATAAGTCCATAGCCTCACGACATTGAACGCCTTGTGCCTGAAGCTGGTATTTCATTAGAAAGATTGTTTTCTGGGAAAGGTACTTCTATAATTTCCCCAAGTGGTGTTTCCTTCTGCTGTATTTTTTGACCTGGCCTTGTAATTTCTAACATTAATTCCTAATTTAGGCACTTCTAAAAATTTATATTGTTTTATTAAACTATATTTTTTGATATACCTATGGATAGTGTTATAACGTTTTTTGAAGGTTTTAGTCCTGTGATGCAGGCTTTGATTGCTACGCTATTTACCTGGGGAGTCACTGCATTGGGTGCAGGTTTGGTTTTCTTCTTTAAGCGAATTAACCAGAAGGTTCTTGATAGTATGATGGGCTTCGCGGCAGGAGTAATGATTGCTGCGAGCTTTTGGTCACTGTTGGCTCCAGCCATAGCCATGACGCCAGAGGTAAGCGCGCTGCCCAATTGGGCTCCGGCTCTCATCGGGTTTTTGGCAGGAGGTTTATTTCTGGCCCTCATGGATAAGCTTATTCCACACCTTCATACCGGATTCAAGAAAGATGAAGCAGAAGGACCTTCCTCCAGTTGGAAGCGTAGTGTTTTGTTAGTTTCAGCGATTACCTTGCATAATATCCCTGAAGGCCTGGCGGTGGGTGTAGCTTTTGGAGCAGTAGCGCAGGGATTGCCTTCTGCTACATTGGGTGCTGCGGTAGCTTTGGCAATCGGTATAGGCTTGCAAAATTTTCCAGAAGGTACTTCCGTGTCAGTTCCGTTGAGGAGAGAAGGCATGAGCAGAAGAAAGGCTTTTTTCTATGGACAATTATCCGGTGTGGTAGAGCCAATTGCTGGGGTCCTTGGCGCGCTGTTGGTGATGTCTATCCGCCCGGTCCTGCCTTATGCGTTGGCGTTTGCCGCTGGCGCAATGATTTTTGTAGTTATTGAGGAGCTGATCCCGTCGGCTCAATTAAAAGGAAATACGGATACGGTCACTATTGCTACGCTTATCGGCTTTAG
>CAZHZR010000263.1:0-3157 GCA_964537095.1 uncultured Roseivirgaceae bacterium | reverse complement strand
CTTGTAACCTCTTTGCTAATTGTCGGTACCTACTTCTTGTTTTTTGGACTTACAAAAGCACATGCTTTTCTAGCCCCTTTAACCACCGCTGTTTTGTTGGCGCTTCTCATGGTTCCCGTTTCTAACAAAATCGAATCATGGGGAATTGGCAGGGGGTGGGCAGCGTTTATCTCTTCCTTGATTTTAATGAGTTTCTTCGCAGGTCTGTTTTTTATTATTTCAGCCCAGGCGCAGCGTGTGGCCAAAGATTGGCCTGAAATGAAAGAAAAACTAGAGCCAAAAATTCAGCAACTGCAGGAATATATTGCAGAACATACCCCCTTTAGCGTCGAAGAGCAAAATCAAAAAATTCAGGAAAAGTTACCTGTTGCGGGGCAGGCCGGGGACAATGAAGATCAGCAGAAGACATCAGCACAAGACAGCTCGTCGTCTGCAGGTAGCAATGTGGGAAGCGTTGTCAGTACAGTAGTTTTTTCTTTTTTTAATTTTCTGGGTGCTGCATTACTGACCTTTGTCTACATCTTCTTCTTTTTACTATACAGAAGGAAGTTTAAGCTCTCTATTTTGAAATTTATTCCTGAAGAAAATCAGGAAAGAGGGAAGACCATTATTTATGAGTCCGGCAAGATATCCCAAAATTATTTATTGGGAAAGCTTATACTGATCGTCCTTTTGGCGGTTTTGTATGCTATAGGATTATCGATTGCCGGAGTTAAGCATGCTATATTGATAAGTATACTTGCAGCGGTATTATCTTTGATCCCTTATCTGGGAAATATTATCGGTTTTTTTCTTGCGATGGCGATGGCCTTGTTTGCAGGGGGAGATACTACTGGCCTTATCGGGGTTGTTATCACTTTTAGCGTGGCGCAATTTGTGGAAAGCTATATTCTAGAGCCTTATGTGGTAGGAGAGCAGGTAGATATTCATCCTATTTTCACCATTATAGCGGTGGTATTAGGGGGCGCAGTATTCGGTGTAGTGGGGATGATTATAGCCATTCCAGTTTTCGGCATTATCAAAGTAGTATGCGACCATGTAAAAGTACTGCATCCTATCGGCTATCTGCTGGGCGACCAAAAAGAAGAAAAAAAGGATGAAGACAACTTCTTTAATAAGATCTATAAAAAGTTTAAGAGAAAATAGACCGACCTGCAAGCCAGCGTCTAACTTGCTTTGCTCAAGATTATTTTAGCATTGAATACCTGCACCAGTTTGTCAAAGTGATTTTTTAGCGTAGCGTATTCCTCTGCCTGATAAATTGCTTTTTTGAAGAAATAAGACCCTTGAATATAAATCGTCCCATCGGCCACCCGTGCCGAGTAGTTCATTTGAATTAATTCATCTTCGAAATTATAATTCTCAGGAAGCTTTGATACAGCGTAGGAGGCAGGTATAGCAAGCTGACTCTTGAAGATCCTTCTACTTTGAATGACCATATCTACGGGATAGATTCGCTTATCCTGCTTTAAGATATTATCGCCAATGGGTAACTGTAAAAAGGGTGCAATAAATATTTTATCTTCAAACCGCTCCACGGGCATTTTTGCTTCGAATGAAATCGCATAGGGACTGTTTAATGCGCTATAATTTTTTGTGCTTATCCCCTGAACTTGGTGAAACCCTTCTTTTTGTAGCCCGGTTGCAATTTCGCCTTTTTTATCCTGATAAGCCTTTCTGAAATCATGAGCAATGTATTCGGTCATCTGTCGCGATATCTTTCCAGCCAGGGAATCTGCGTCAGATAGAAGTTCCAATTCGAGATTTTCCTGTTGAATGGAGGCATGATTTTGATTTAGGGATACCCAATATTCCCCATCCTTCACCACCATTAATCCTTGGTCATTGATACACCTGTGGGGAATCCTGTTGTACTGCAAGAGGTCTTCGGTTGCGTCTGTTAATAGAAATTGGCCATCAATGTTGACAACGACGACCAGATCGTTAAAAAAATGTTCGAAAGGATAGTTAACAGGTATCTTTCCGTGACTTCTGGTACTTACCAAAACTGCATGCGACTCCAGGCCCGCTGCCTTTAACATCCCAATCAAAAACAGGTTAATTTCTGCACTAGTGCCCACTTTTTCTTTTAGCAGGTCCTTCACCTTTTTTTGAGCATATTTTGCACTATAGCCGTTCCATCTGAAGTTCTCCTTTACATATGATACAATTGCCTCACATTTTTCCTGATTGGACTTTCCTGCCAGATTTAAGTCCTGCTCAAGAATTTTTTTTGATGCAGATTCACTTGCCTTGATATACTTTCCGAAATCCGCGTGTTTCAATAGTTCATTGTTTAATTTAGGCCAGGTAGTGATGATCTCTACTGGCACACCCTGGTAACTGGTGTATTTGGCCAGTTGAAAGTCTAGTTTTACCAGATAATCATTAATTGAGGAAATATAGGATTCGTCTTTGAATGCCCCTACATCCTTCATGATGAACTTATAGGTCATCTCATTGTATCGATGAGCCCCAAATTGTCTGGATACGCCGGGTTGCTCATAGGATTCAAAATGGTCAAATTTATCAGCTCCCTGCAGAATATATGTATATTCATAAAAAGGAATCATTCTTGCTTCATACTCACTATACAGCGTGGGTATTCTGTGCTGAAATTCCCAATCGGGCAGGTTGTATTTAAAGGGTGTCTTTACTACATACCTCATTTCGATAACTGATCCTTCCTTGACTTGCGGCATGGCAAATTTTTTAAGGAACCATTTTTCTGTTCTTTTTTCCACAAAAACATTTTTTAGGTTAAGCGGCGATTTAACCACTTTACCAAATTCCAGATTATAAGTGTATGCTTCTATGTCTGTAATCAGTTCAATCTTTCCAAACCCATCTTGGTAGTAAGGGATGACGAATTCTGCATAATCCAGGCCCGCCTTGTTAAAGATTTTAATGCGCTTTGTTCTGGTAAATTGAATGTCGAAACCTCTGTCGTTGTCTATGAAGACTGACTTTCCAATGTCGAATAAAACCAAAGCACTCGCTTCCGGATCCTGTCCATAATGGTCCATCAACAATTCTTCTTTGCTGACTGAACCAAATTGGTGAGACGCAGCCTGGCTAATACCTTTTTCAACTAAAAGAGACATTAATGAAATGAATAGTATCGAAATTTTTTTCATGTGTCGTGATATTGTAAACT
>CAZHZR010000262.1:0-4674 GCA_964537095.1 uncultured Roseivirgaceae bacterium | reverse complement strand
TAATAAAGCACTAAAATGCATACCGCAGCTCACAATAGGGGAGTTCCTTTTGAAGAAGCGCCTTGAAATCGTTTACAAGACCAGCCTTAATACTCCGTTTATAGCGCAAGTTTTTGCCTCCGGTTTGAGAATACTTTGTCTCCTGCAATTCAGGCTTCCAAAGAAGTGCTTCTCCTTTCGGGTGCCACTCCATATTGATTTCGTGGAGCTGTGTGTTATGCGTTAAAAAGATCACCTCACATTTTAACTGCTTTTTAGACTCGACATTGAGTGTATCATCTATTTCTTTAAAAAGCATACTGTAGTCTGCAAGCCAGCCCTCGTAATAAATTACCGGTGAAAAATTCAGATGTACCTCATAGCCCGCGGCAACGAAATCATTGACCGCAGCTATTCGATCTGAGATTGCAGATGTGCGCACGTCTACAATCTTAGAAATGTTTTGTGGCATCAGGCTAAATCTGATTCTGGTCTTCTTCTGCGGATCATAGGTTAAAAGCTCCGGATTCACGAATTTCGTGGCAAAAGTGGCTTTGGCATTGGGCAGCGATCTGAAAAGTGCTACAAAATCCTTGACATTGTCACAGATAGAAGCATCTACCGCGCAATCGCCGTTTTCTCCGATGTCATAAACCCAGTATTGAGGGTCTATCTGATCCGAATCAAATTTCATTCCTTGTCTACCTGCGTGGCGACTGATGTAATTGCAGATCTGTTCAATGTTCACAAAAATGGTAATTGGATTGGCAAAACCTTTTCGTCGGGGCACATAGCAATAGGAGCAGGCCATGGTACAACCGTTGGAAATAGAGGGTGCCACAAAATGCGAACTTCTTTCATTCGGCCTGCAGGTCAGCGATTTTTTTACCCCCAAAACCAGGATTTCTCTTTTGTTTTTTATCCAATCTTCGACAGCCCCTTCGTTACCATGCAAAGCAGGTATCCTCCAATGCGATGGGACTTCTATCAGCTCCGCATCCGGATATTTTCCAAGTATTTCCAGTCCTCTGCCATAATTCCTAACCTCAGGTTCCAGAAATATCCTGTTGATGCTAATTAAACTGGAAATATCATTTGCAATCTTCATGGTTGAAAAACTTCTCGGGAAGGGGTATGTTTATTAATTTCATGGAAGTCTGATGCGCTAAAGCCAAACCACGGGGGATTCATCGTGATCCACTGTATACATTGCCTTTGGCAGAGCGATGCCTTTGGCACAATCGAATTAGCTGCTCTTAAGAAAATTTAGTATCTAAGTTTTCTGCTTTTAAATTGGCTGGTTGTAGTGTCAAATTTTGCTGATTCGGCTGAAGCCAAATCTACGGGGTTCAGCGTGCTGCACTGTGTGCATTCGACTTCAGTGAGTATAGAGTCCTTCCTACATCCCTTGAAACTATTTATAAGGTTCAACTATCTGGGTAACATAAAAAAACACGCAGGAAGCGTGCTTTTTACCCAATTGGAAATATGTTCTAGAAGTTACTCACCAGCACCCCATGGCGGTGTAATGTCGTTCATACGCGCATAGGCAATAAGCTGACCCAGATGCTCATTGGAATGAGAAAGAAGTATCAAAATAGACGTCATGTTCGTAAATTCACCAGGAAAAGGGTACTCCACCTTTTGAGAAAGATCGGCATCTTTTGCTTTAGAGACAGCGTCCATCGCCAGGTCATAAGACCTTTTCAGTTCAGCAGTAATTTGCTCCTTGGTTTTCAGATCTTTCTCCAGCGTCTGCATGTTTATTCCTTCGGGAATCTTAGCACCAAGCTTGCTTGCAAAGAAATAATTAGCAGAAGCTAAATGGGCAAATACTTCTCCAAAAGACCTGACGCCTTCTGCTGGAGCCCAGCTATACTTTTCAGCAGGAAGTGATTCGGCCAATTGCATCACTTTTCCGGAAGCATACGCGATGGAACCGGAGACCTCTTGTTGCAGCTGTCCCTGTGCAGAAAGATTGAAAGCGGAAAAAGCCAAAAGGGCAGGGAGCAAAATAATTTTTAGAAGTGTTTTCATGTGGTTTTGAGTTGTTTAATTACACACAAAGTAACTAATTTTATCGATAGCTTCGACTGTCAGTCTGCTATAAAAATCATTTTTTTTGAGCCTGCGCCAATGCTGCTTCTCAAGGCGAAAATATTAGCTTTGTAGAAACATTATTTTCAGATTATTTTAAATATGTCAGTCATTGTTATAGCAGGTGTGGGATTGGTTGTATTTATGCTTTACTGGCTACGCGAAAGATCCAAAACTGCCTTTAAAGTTCCCGATCAATTTCCGGCAGCATGGCAGCAGCTATTAGTAAGACATGTACATTTTTACCAAAACCTGAATGCAGTAGACCGGGAAAAATTTGAACAAAGAATACGCAATTTCCTGAAACAGGTTCGCATCACGGGCATTCGAACTAAAGTAGATGATCTTGACCGGCTATTGATTGCCTCAAGTGCTGCCATTCCACTGTTTAACTTCCCCTCCTGGAATTACAGACATCTTCATGAGGTATTGCTGTATCCAGCATCGTTTGACAGCAGTTTTTCTATGGAAAACCCGGAGGAGGTAATTACAGGCATGGTGGGGAGTGGACAAAATATGGATGGGGTAATGATCCTTAGTCAGGAAAGCCTTAGGAAAGGTTTTGAAAATACAGAAGATAAGAAGAATGTCGGTATCCATGAGTTTATACACATCCTTGACAAGGAAGATGGTGTTATAGATGGCATTCCCGGCATGTTGAACGATAAAACACTGTCTAAACCCTGGCTGCAACTGATGCATCGGGAAATTTCCCGGATCAGAAAAGGCAAAAGTGATATTGATCCCTACGCGGGTACCGGCGAAGAAGAGTTTCTGGCAGTATGCAGCGAGTACTTTTTTGAAAGCCCCAAAAAGTTTAAAGCACAGCATCCGGAGCTTTACAATAAACTCCGGAAAGTTTATGGCCTGGATATGGTTGTGCGGTTAAAAGATCCGTTCCGGAAGCCGAAACGCATCGGAAGGAACCAACCCTGCCCATGCAGTTCCGGAGAAAAATACAAAAATTGTTGTCTGCTCTCCTAATACTTTTCATCCTTTTCCTCGAACATTATTTCAGATATTTGCTTGTAACTACATTCAAAATCATCTTACTATAATATAAAAAACACATGCGCTGGAAAGGTAGGAGAGGAAGCTCAAATGTCGACGACCGCCGGGGACGCGGGGGAGGCAAAATGGCCATCGGAGGCCTGGGAGCTGTTATTCTTATTGTAATCACCCTGCTTTTTGGTGGCAACCCCATGGAGCTGCTAAACCAGATAGACATAGGGGGCTCTAACGCCGCCTACGAGACATCAACCCCGCAAACCGCGGAACAAGATGAACTCGCCTCATTTGTGTCTGTGGTGCTTGCCGACACGGAGCAGGTCTGGGAAAAACTCTTCTCTGAAAACGGCCAAACCTATCGTGCACCCACATTGGTATTGTTTTCAGGAGCAGTCCAATCTGCCTGTGGAAGTGCAGGTTCGGCTATCGGCCCTTTTTATTGTCCGGCAGATGAAAAAATATACATAGACTTGAGTTTTTATAATGATCTGAAAAATCGGTTTCAGGCTCCGGGAGACTTTGCCATGGCCTATGTAATAGCACATGAAGTAGGTCACCATGTACAGAATTTACTCGGAGTTTCTGATGAAATGGCAGAGCAGCGGTCTCGGCTTAGTGAAAAAGAATACAACCGCTTTTCAGTGAAAGTAGAACTACAAGCTGATTTCTACGCAGGTGTCTGGGCCTATCATAACCAGGAACTGAACAATGTACTGGAGCCCGGAGACATAGAAGAAGCCCTAAACGCCGCCAATGCAATAGGGGACGACCGGCTACAGAAACAATCGCAGGGGAGAGTGGTACCCGATTCCTTTACCCATGGCACTTCAGCCCAACGCATGCATTGGTTCAATATGGGTTTTAAAACCGGAGATTTACGCCAGGGCGATACGTTTAAAGCACCAAATATCTAGCTGACAAGGTTTGCTGATCTAAAATGTAGATTGGTTCATGTACATTGTTTTCATAAAAGACGACATCATGATATGCAGGGAATCCGCAGTCGCGCTATCGGTGATTTCCCCTGTGCTGCCGTTCACTTTTCCTTTCACACCTCTAATTAACAAGCAGCTTTCTGAAGTGAACTTTCCCATCAGGGTTCCCATAATCAATTGGATCGACTCATGCGCTTTTTCACCGGAGGCTGCTGCTGTTATAAGCGCCAAAGGTTTGTCAGTAAAAACTGTGGTAGAGACCGTCCATTCGATGGCGTTTTTTAATGCGCCAGGAAGGCTAAAAACGTATTCGGGTGTGCAAATGATGACGCCATCTGCCGCCTCTACCTTTCGCCTGAAGCCGATCACACTTTCAGGAATTTGTCCCTTTTCCAGGTCAGGGTTAAAATGTGGGAGGGAAGCTATTGTGTTAAAGATTTCAATATCACAATTACTTGCAAAATGCTTTGACAGGTATTTGACGATGTGCTCGTTTGAGGAATTCTTACGGGTGCTTCCGATAATTGCGAAAATCTGCTTTTTAAGGTGAGGCATGTTTAGTGGTTTGCGTCAAGAGCAAAGTTAATGGTCGCTTTCATAAATAAAAATATAATAATACCTTTGAAACTTAACTTTTCATCTTCCTCAGGTTTAG
>CAZHZR010000261.1:0-4675 GCA_964537095.1 uncultured Roseivirgaceae bacterium | reverse complement strand
GGAGGTCCAGGTTCGAATGGATTTCCTTGCACTTCTCTATGGTCAGTGGTTTTTCCAAAAATGAAATAACCTGGCTATATTCCATGGCCTTCTTACGGTCATAACTATCTACAGATGAGGTAGTCATTACCACAAAAACCTTTTTGGCGAAAGAAGTTTTCTGAATCTTTTCCAGAAATTCCCATCCATTCATGACCGGCATGTTAATATCCAGAAACAAAAGGTGGTTATCATGCTCATTCGCAGATTGAATGAAAAAATCGAGGCATTGCTTCCCATTGAGGAATGTGAGCGGATCGGCAGCCAATTCGCACTTTTGTATAATCTTTTTATGTAAAAAAATTACGATAGGATCGTCATCTATAATTAATGTCTTAATCTCCATTACCTGAGTTTATTTCCACCTGTTCTGTTTTTTCTACTATTGCCCGCAGTAAATGATCAAGTTCGTTGGCTGATGTATAAATATACCCTAGTGTTTCAGTGTCAAAATGTCTATCATGAGATTGATTCTGCAGATATTCAATCAAGCCCATGATCCTGGCCAGCGGCGCTCTCACGATGTGCGACTGCATCCATGCGATTTCCCTCAGCTTCAAATTTTGATGTTCCATGGCATGAATGTAATTTTTTTGCTCCGTAATATCCCTTTCGATTGCGATAAAATGCGTAATTATATTTTTAGCATTTTTTACCGGAGCAACATTTATTTGTACCCAGTACGCTTCGCCGTTTTTCCTTTTGCTTAATATTTCGATGGCACACGGCTGCCCCAGAAATACAGTCTTTTTGAGATAGTCTAACTCCGCATTGTTGCTGTTGGTCCCATGCAAAAACCGGGGCGACTTTCCTAACACTTCCTCTTTACTATAGCCGGTCATTTTTTCAAAGGCCTCGTTTACATACAAGATGCCTGTTTCTCCGTTCGGTGTTGGGCAGGTAATCATCACTGAGTCAGTAGAATTGGTAATCACGGATTCCAACAACCTCAAATGCTCCTCTTCATGCTTTCTTTGTGTAATATCCTGCATCGCACCTAACATGCGTACGGGTTTTCCCTGCTTATCCACAACCAAAAAGCCTTTGTCGAGCACATACTTGTATGTACCCTCTGTCGAGCAAAACCTGTATTCTTCCTCCCAATTTATAACTTTATTCTTAATATGGTCGTTTAATTTTGATAAAATTGCCTCCGCGTCTTCAGCATGCAACCGCTTCTCCCACCAGGCAGCATTTGATTCAATCTCTGCTTCTGAGTATCCGAAGACTTCGGTGATACCTCTGTTCCAAAGCACCTGGCCGGTCTCAAGGTTCCAATCCCAAATGGTATCGCTTGTAGCCTTTGCCACAATATTATAACGGGCAACACTTTCTCTCAGGTTATTTTCGTATTCCACACGCTCGGTTACGTCCCTGGCATTAGCCACTATACCCCCCACTGCCGGATCCTCCACCAGGTTGGTTAGCACGGATTCTAGCCATCTCCAATTACCTTTCGCATTGATGAGCCGGAAGGGGGGCATATAAACTTTTTGCTGCGCTTTCAGAAGATGAAAATGTTGCTTGAGTTGCTGTTCATCGTCCGGATGCAGGTACTCATATATATTCTTTCCGATATAACTTTCTGCAGGCGAACCCAGCACATGATAGGTAGAGCTGCTGACATATAAAAACCGCCCCTCCATATCTAAAATAACAATCAGATCGTTCCCGTTTTGCACCAGCGCCCTGAAACGTTGCTCACTTAGTTTCAAGGCTCTCTCAGCTTTGTATTTTTCAGTGATATCTATGCCCAGTTCCAGGCGTGCTTTTTTCTCATTGAGGATGATTTCGTGACTTTGCACCTCCATCAATATTGTCTCACCATTTTTGTTGTGATGCGTGCAGACCTGCTCGAAATCGTCCTCTTTGTGGTATAATTTTTTAATTCTTTCTTCAAATTCACCTTGCTCTGCCGGGGGTTTGATATCCCAGATAAACATGGTAAGGAACTCTTCCCTGCAATAGCCATAGTGTTTTATGGCCGCAGCGTTTACATCCAGGAACCTGCAGGACGCTGCGTCGACCACCCACATTGGCAGCGGATGAAAGGTGAAAATGCTTTTATATTTTTCTTCCGATTTTCTAAGATTATTCAGGTTCCGCTTCCGCTCAATGCTGTAGGTGATTGATTTGTACAGCTGCGAACTGTTCAGATCATCTTTCATTAAAAAATCAGATGCTCCCCACGACAGGGTTTTAAGACCGAAGTCTTCGTCTCCGTAGCCGGTTAATACAATTATTGGGATGACTTTGGAGAAGCTACCAATTTCTTTTACTAGCTCCGGCCCACTTTTATCGGGCAAGGTAAGGTCTAAAATAATGAGGTCTGGCAGCGTACTACTTTTCAATTTTTCTTTGGCAAGGGTAAAACTTGCAGCATGATGGATGGTTGCCTGCACAAATACCTCCTTTAGATATTCCTGTAGCAGCAGGAAATCCCCAGCATTATCTTCCACCACCAAAAAACTTAATTCCTTTTCCTCTATAAGCATACTTCCGCTTCTGATAAATATTGGCTGTTTACGAATATAGCGATTATTATTAATTTCGTCCATAAATCCCAAAAAACCCGCTGATAATAATGGAAATTTGCAATAAGGGGACAACCTACAATGCGAGGAGCAGTTGATAGATCCCTCCACTCATAACATCGACGAGGCAATTTCCAAGGGAAGTAAAAGCGAGTGCCCCCCCTATAACAGATCGGATGCCATTTCTATTTCATCCTGAAGTACTTCCTTCACTGAAGGGGTATTTAGAAATAAATCCTGAAAGGGAAGATCTTTTATGTTGCCCATGGCCGCCCACATCATCCGATCCAGACTCTGAAAGTATTCGCCAGTCAAGGGGTTACCATTAAACAAAATGACGCCTCCGATTCCATTCTTCAGGTTTACCATCATAGCGGAAGCTCCTATTAAAGATCCTGTATGCCATCTGTTGCCTGCATCGTTCACACACCAACCCAGGCCATAGTTTTCGCTTGCAGTAGAGGAACTCATCATCTCTGCGACGGATTGGGAGGATATAACATCTCTTGTGGTACCCAATCCGCTGGATGCCACTAATATTTTTGCCATATCGCTGGCTGATGCGATCCAGCCTCCATGCGCATCCATTGCCTCAATGTTAAAAGTGCCGTATGGAAAGTGATCGGGATTTTGCGCAAACAACTCATTTTGATTAACGTGATAAACGACCTCTCTCGGCTCTTTATCTTCAAACAGGCTCGAGGCCAGTCCCATGTCTGATATTTCCAGAGGAGTTAAAATGCTTTTCTGAACATATTCCTCATAGCTTGTATGGGAAACTTTTTCGATGATTCTTCCCAAAATGTTGTACCCGAAATTGGAATACGCGAACCTTGCGCCAGGGTTAAAGTCCAGCCTTTTGGTAAGCATATATTCGATAATCGTTCTGCTATCTGCGGGCTTCTGCATTATTCTTTCAATGTGCTTCTCTTTAAACATCGGATCGCCTTCAGACCCTTTGTTTCTGTCCCAGCCAGCGGTGTGCTGCAGGAGATGCCTCACCGTAATATCTTTTACGCGCTGGTCGCTGATATTCTGAAAGCTTTGGTCGTTTAAAATACCTCCCAGGCCGAAGACTTTATCATCGAGCCCTATTAATCCAGATTCCACCAGTTTCATTACAGCAATGGCCGTAATGGGCTTTGACAAACTTGCTATTCTGAACAAATGATCTTCTTGCATAGGAACAGCTATGTCTGCGTTTCCGAAAGCCTGGCAATAAACCAAACGACCATTTTTTATTAGAGCCAGACTTCCTCCCTGCAGGTTCCAGGCCGTCATAAATTGCCGGACTTCAAGATCGATTTTTACAGCACCTCTCCCTTGAGCCTGATGCTGAGCCGTTGAAACAAAATTATTTAAAATAAGCACAAGAATGCCCAGGGTAGCAATCAATCTCTTCCTCATTGCAAAAACAGAAACCGGGTTTAAATTTTAAATTCCGGTACAATTTATAGCAATGAAATATCTTCGTAAGGCTGATTACATGCGATATATTACGCTTGTGACATGCCTGATCTTTTCAATAAATTTCCGAGAGGCCTTACGCCCTGGATAAGCTTTTCATACCATTAATTCTATTGAAAATGGCAATGTCCCTTCACTAACAGTTGCTTAGGGTCGCATAGGAAAAGATTCTCTCCTGGTCAAAACCGAAACTGCTTATTTCGCGTCTTTTAGCCTGTCTTTTATAAAGGTGATCTCAGTTTTGCCGTGGGGAGCGGGATTTCCGTCAGCATCCAGGTTTACAAAAACCAATTTTTCAATGGCCAGTATAACCTGCCTGGTGAGCTTATTTCTTACTTCACATTTTAGCGTGATAGAGGTATTGCCGAAATGTGTCGCAGTCATTCCCAACTCAATGATATCACCAGCTTTTGCAGAACTTACAAAATTAATTTCCGATATGTATTTTGTGACTACCTTCGGATTGTCAAGTTGGATGATGGCATAAATAGCTGCTTCCTCATCAATCCATTTTAGCAGGCTTCCGCCAAATAAGGTTCCATTCGGATTTAGATCTTCTGGCTTTACCCATTTTCTCGTGTGAAAATTCATATTTATTGAGGTTAGTTTTGATAATTGAAAAACAGCCGAAGCAT
>CAZHZR010000260.1:0-4676 GCA_964537095.1 uncultured Roseivirgaceae bacterium | reverse complement strand
CCACCAACAATCTCTCCAATGCCCGGAAAAAGAATGTCCATCGCTCTTACGGTTTTTCCGTCTTCGCTGAGGCGCATGTAGAAAGCTTTGATTTCTTTAGGATAATCCGTTAAAATTACGGGCTTTTTAAAGTGCTTTTCAACAAGATACCGTTCGTGCTCAGATTGAAGATCGGTGCCCCAGCCTTCAATTGGAAACTGAAATTTCTTTTTCTTGTTGGGCTTAGAGTTTTTTAAGATTTCTATGGCCTCTGTATAAGTGAGCCTTTCGAATTTGTTCTCTGCCACAAACTGCAGCCTTTCCAATAAACTCAACTCGTTTCTTTCCTCCTGCTTTTTATTTTTTTCTTCCTCTAAGGCCCTCTGGTTTAAAAATTGTAAGTCTTCCTTGCAATTGTCAAGGGCATATTGAACCAGAAATTTCAAAAATTCTTCTGCCAGATCCATGTTATCGGTCAGGTCCGCAAAAGCAACCTCAGGCTCAATCATCCAAAATTCAGCAAGGTGTCTGGTTGTATTGGAATTTTCTGCCCTGAATGTGGGCCCGAAAGTATATACCTCGCCAAGCGCCATCGCGGTAAGTTCTCCCTCCAATTGTCCCGAAACCGTCAAGTTCGTTTCCTTTGCAAAGAAATCTTTAGAGAAATCCACTTCACCTTCTTTTGTAAGCGGTGGATTTTGTGCGGGTAAAGTAGTAACCCTGAACATTTCGCCTGCTCCTTCTGCATCAGACCCAGTGATGATAGGGGTGTGTACGTTTACAAAGCCGCGATCATTGAAAAACTGATGAATTGCAAAGGTCATGGCGTGCCGAATTCGTAAGATCGCGCTGAAGGTGTTCGTTCTTGGACGCAAGTGTGCGATTTCTCTCAAGAATTCCAGAGAATGCTTTTTTGGCTGCAGGGGATACTTTTCCGGATCGGCTATTCCTAATATCTCCACATTTTCGGCGTTCAATTCAACCGCCTGGCCCTGACCTTGCGATGCCACCAATGTTCCGCTCACGCTAAGACTGGCGCCAGTGCTAATTTTAGGAAAAATACTGTTGTCGAACAGGGCAGGGTCTAATACAACCTGCAAATTATTAATAATCGACCCATCATTGAGTGCTACAAAAACTACATTCTTGCTTTCCCGTTTTGTTCTTACCCAACCCTTTACCAACACCTTTTGCCCCACCTCGCCTGAGGAAAGCAGCAACTTGATTTTTGTTCTTTTCATAGTCATCTCAATGTTGAACCTTATGTTATAATTTATCTTCCCCTGGTCTTAAACATTACTTTCGGATGTTGCGTTTTTACAGCAAGTCCAATGAATTGCAAAGCAACGATAATTTGTGCTTTTTGTCAAAACAATTCATTAATTATGGTAAATTTGAAAGGCAAATAGGACAGAAGAAATTAAAATTAAATTATGCAGAAGCTGAATTTAAGCCAGACATTGGGGCAAAAGTTATCTCCGCAGCAAATTCAATTTATTAAGTTGCTGCAAATCCCTACGGCTGAGCTTGACACACGCATTGAGGAAGAATTGGAGATTAATCCTGCCCTGGAAGAGGGAAAAGAAGAGCAGGAGGAAATCAAAAATGAAGAGGAATATGATGATGATACCAGCAGCAATGACGATGATTTAAATGTTGAGGATTATTTGCAGGACGAGGATTTTAGTGGCTATAAAATGCAGGGCGATGGTCCGGGTAGGGATGAGGAGGACAGGGACATGCCTATTCCCACCGCTACTTCGCTGAACGAACAATTGATGACTCAGTTGGGATTTTTAGGCCTTGACGAAAGGCAGGAGATCATAGGTACGCAGCTTATTGGTAGTATTGAATCAGATGGTTATATCCGAAGGGAACTGGAGTCCATCATTAATGATTTGGCTTTTTCTCAAAATATAGAAACAGATATTGACGAGGTTGAAGAAATTTTGAGGAAAATACAAAGCTTTGATCCGCCTGGCATAGCAGCCAGAAATTTACAGGAATGCCTGTTGCTGCAACTCGAAAGACGTGAAGATGATAATAAAACGGTTCGGAATGCCATCAGAATTATTGAAGACTATTTCGATGAGTTTACCAAAAAGCATTACGATAAGATTATCAAAAAGCTGGACATGGAGGGCGATGATGAATTAAAGGAGGTCATTACGCTCATTACCCGGCTAAACCCCAAGCCAGGCAGCAGCTCTTCGGGGCTTGTAAAAACGCAGTACCTTATCCCCGACTTTATTTTGGTGAATAATAACGGTAAATTGGAGCTTTCTCTGAACTCAAAAAATGCACCCGAGTTGAAGATAAGCCGCTCGTATTCCGATATGATGGACGCCTATGACAAGAGCGATAAGAAAGATAAGAAACTCAAGGAGACGGTGTCTTTCGTAAAACAGAAGTTGGATTCAGCAAAATGGTTTATTGATGCTATAAAACAGCGACAGCAGACCTTGCTGAACACCATGAGCGCAATTATTAAGTACCAATATGACTTTTTTTTAGAGGGGGATGAAAGCAATTTGCGTCCCATGATTTTAAAAGATATTGCCCTTGAGGTGGGAATGGATATTTCTACCATTTCCAGGGTAGCAAACAGCAAGTCGGTTCAGACAGAATTTGGCATCTATCCGTTGAAATATTTCTTTTCTGAGGGCATTTCTACGGACTCCGGAGAGGATGTGAGCAGCAGAGAGGTAAAGCATATATTGAAGCAATTTATAGAGGAAGAGGATAAAAAGAAGCCATTGTCTGATGACAAGCTGGAAAAATTACTCAAAGAAAAAGGCTATCAAATAGCCAGAAGGACTGTTGCAAAATACCGCGAACAGTTGGGCATTCCTGTAGCGCGTCTAAGAAAGGAATTATAGTGAAAATGAAATTAGCGAACGTAATCTCAATAGCATTTCATCCTATTGCTATCCCAACATTCATATTTGCCTCCATTTTTGGTTTTGCACCCATGCTTGCCAGGCCTTTGTCTAATGAAGCTTTGCTTTATATTCTTGCGGCAATATTTATTACCACTTTTGTAATTCCGCTTTGCAGTATGGGGGTTTTAAAGTTGAGCGACTATATCTCCAGCCTGGCCATGAAGGACAGGAAAGAAAGGGTGATCCCTTTTTTATTTGTATCTGTATTTTATGGCATCACCACGTATATGTTCTATGCCAAAATGCAGCTAAATAAAGTCTTGGTGTTAATTATGCTCGCCATTACACTAATTAGCTTTTTGATTGCGCTTATTACCTTTTTTTGGAAAATCAGTGCGCACAGCGCCGCCATTGCAGGAATGATGGGGTTTTTTATTTCGATCATGATTAAATACTCCCTTGAAACCTTTTTAATTCCTGTTATATTGAGTGTTCTTTCGGTGGGTGTTGTTATGTCAGCCAGGTTATATCTTAATTCTCACACACCATCAGAGATTCTGGGAGGAGGAATTCTGGGCTTTACCCTGAGTTTTGGGATACTTTTTTTATTTATCTAAAACACAATCCTATGTTTTCAATGCTGAAGCTTATCAAGGAAAACGGTGTCGCCACTATTGTCCTGAACAGACCGGAAATCTACAATGCGCTGAATGATGAGATTACCTTTGAATTGCAGGATGCATTGAAGGATGTATCTAAAGATGAAAGCGTTCGTGTGGTGGTATTGACAGGAGAAGGAAAAGCCTTTTGTTCTGGTCAGGATTTAAAAGCCGCACTAAAAACTCCTGCGCGATCATATTCTGAATCTATACACACCCGGTACAATCCAATTATAAGAGCTATCAGGAATATGCCAAAGCCCGTGTTATGCAGGCTCAACGGTGTGGCCGCAGGCGCAGGTTGTTCGCTGGCAATTGCCTGTGATATGATTATAGCTTCCGAGGAGGCAACCCTGTCAGAGCTGTTTATTTCCATTGGCCTGGTAATGGATTCAGGGTCATCTTACTTCCTGCCGAAATTAGTAGGGCCGCAAAAAGCCTTTGAACTCAGCACCATGGGGACGCAGCTATCCGCTCGCGAAGCTATGGATATAGGAATGGTGAATAAAGTGGTGCCTGCCGCTGCTCTGGATGAAACCATGAAAACCTACACAGACTACTATGTGCAGGCGCCTACCAAATCAATAGCCTTGATGAAGAAAATGATTAACAAATCTTTCAACAGCAGCCTGGAAGAAATGTTGGAATACGAAGCCTATTGCCAGGAAATAGCCGGCAGAACGGAGGATCACAAAGAGGGCGTGCAGGCATTTATGGAAAAAAGGAAGCCTCGATTTAAGGGGAAGTAAATTCTCTTATCTCCGATCCCCTTGATGTAGCAGTGAGTGCAAGTACTGTTGTGCCGTGGTAGTGATTTCAATTCCTCAGAGTCCCTTGCAGGAGACCCGAGGGAGCAAAGCAAATCCCGCGGTTGAAAAGACGACAAAAAGAATTACACACCCTAAACTCTCCTCCCTTTCTAATGAGGAGATCAAGAGGTGGTTTTTTACAAAGTGTAATTCTATTTGTCTCTCGGGTGCACTGCTTCCGACTAAGAGATTGCCACAGCTTTGCCTGCAAAAAAGCAGGTCAAAGCCTCGCAATGACGGTAATTGATTAAGCCCTCTCAGATACTCTTTTTTCTGAGGACTCTGAGGGAGTAAATCCCGCGGTTGAAAAGACGACAAAAAGAATTACACACCCTAAACTCTCCTCC
>CAZHZR010000259.1:0-4678 GCA_964537095.1 uncultured Roseivirgaceae bacterium | reverse complement strand
CTGGAAAGATATTTCGCAGACAGCTATTATTTTCTGGCGACAGGTTCTGTATACAATTCAACCTATAAAGCAATGGACGGCATTGAGAGAGACGCTCGATTTAACGGCAATTATGCAGGAAACCTGCTAGTAGGGAAAGAATTTGAGCTGAACACCCGCAATGGCAAGAAAAAAACCATCAGTGTGAACACAAAAATCTCCTTGCTGGGTGCCCGTCGCTTTACGCCCATAGATCTCGAGGCTTCCAGAGCGGCAGATGAAACTATACTTGATGAAAGCAAACCATACTCCCTGAAAGGAGACAACATTCTTATAGCAAATCTTGCCCTTACTTATAGGATAGAAAACAGGAAGATAAGCCAGGAATTCAAGGTGGACATACAAAACGCCACCAATAATGCAGGAAGGATTGAACAGTTTTACAACAGCAATACAGATAAGGTAGAATATTTTGATCAGCTACCGCTTTTGCCAGTGGTGATGTACACCATACATTTTTGATAAGAGGAGGGCGCACTATCTGCCGGGTATGAAAATGGGCAGAAACTAGTTTCTACATTTTCATCCGGCGGGTCTCCTTCACAATTCGTTTCTTCGCTTATACAGTTTGAAACTGGCTCTTATCTTATCGCGGTACATAAATACCAGCAAGCCAAAAAGGAATACGATGATTGCACCTAATCTGATGGCAAACCCGGTACTTACCCGCTCCGACAGCCATCCGACCTGAAAGTTTCCTAAGGGCGAAAGCCCCAGGAACATCAACACATAAATGCTCATCACCCTTCCTCTCAAATCCTTTTTAACCAGACTTTGGATAATGGTATTTAACATCGCGGATTGCGATAACAATCCCATTCCTACCAAAAACAACAGTGGCAAAGCATAAGCTAGTGTGCTGGTATAAGTAAACAATATAATGCTAATGGCAAACAGACTATTTCCGCCAAAAATGAGCCATACAGGAGGTATTTTTTTTGCGTACGCACCCACGAACAATGTTGCTACCAAAGACCCCAGGCCTGTTGCGGCATACAGGTAACCCAAGCCAGTTGCATCGAGCCCAAACTGCCGCTTCGCAAGCACGGGCATGATGGTTGAATACGACCAGCCAAAAACAGATACAACGCCCGTAATAGTAATTAAGACCCTGATAATAGGATGCGTAAATGAATAAACAAGTCCCTCTTTTATGGCCTTAATAGGGTTCACCTTCGCTGGTTTTATAAACTCATCAACTTTAATAGCCATAAGTGCAGCTAAGACTGCCAGATAACTAAGCCCATTAAGCATAAATGCGCCTCCTGTACTTACAACAGCTATCAGTAATCCGGCAATACTGGGGCCGATGACCCGTGCTGCATTAAAGGCACCACTATTTAACGCAATTGCAGAGGGTAATTGCTCCAAGGTGACGAGTTCGGGAACAAAAGCCTGCCTGGCCGGATTATCAATAGCATTTACAGTTCCGATCAGAAAGGCGATAGTACCAATGAGCCAAACAGAAATATTACCTGTCAATGTTAAAATGCCCAGTAGCAAAGCCAATACCATAGCGCAGGACTGGGTCAGCAGCAAGATGTTTTTTTTTGGGAACTGATCGACGATAACCCCGCCGAACAAGGAGAAAAACAAGGTTGGAAGCAATGCTAAAGCTGCCACCAAACCCACCATAAAAGCGGAATTGGTTAGCTGGAGAACGAGCCATCCTTGCGCCACAATCTGAAGCCAGGTACCAATCAGAGAAATTAGCTGGCCATAGAAATAATATTTGTAGTTTTGGTTTTGTAACGCAGGATAAGCCGATCCTAACCTTTTGACCCACCGTAAATTTCCACCAACAGTAACCTCTGGACTTTCATTGTAAATAAAATCGCCTTCAGATCGAAATTGCTTTGGCTTGACCATCCCATTTAAGACTAAATTGAAAAATGTTTTTAACCTAACTGCGATCCATCCGATCTGTTAAGCGGATGTTGCCTTATTTAGATACGATCTTCAATCCGACAATTGAACCAATCAAAAGAAAAATAAAGAACAATCTCCAGAAATCAGCAGATTCTTTAAACCAGATTATTCCCACCAACGCGGTCCCCACAGCCCCTATTCCCGTCCAGACACCATAGGCAGTTCCCATAGGGATAGTTTGAATGGCTTTGTTTAAAAGCATAAAACTTAAGGATATGCATATGAAAAACCCTACGCTCCACTTGTAATTCGTAAAATTATCAGAAAGCTTAAGGCAGGTTGTAAACCCAATCTCAAACAATCCTGCAGCAATTAATATTAACCAGGCCATTCTTTAAGTCATTTAAATTTAAAACAGCGTAAATTTACTTTCTTTTAACAACCACCACCAGTATGTTGCAGGAATTATTAAAGACACTGGATCTTGAAGTGGAGGATATAGGTAGACCTTTTGAGACACAGGTTTGCTCGTTTCCGAAAGGTGGCATAATTACGCCCCATCAGAAGGTCGAAAATTATATCTACCTACTCAGGAAAGGGAGCGTCAAAGTTTCCTATTTCAAGGAGCTCAATGAGTATATACTGGACTTCTGGTTTGAGGGTGATTTTTTCACTTCCTATGCATCCTTTATTCAGAGGATACCTTCCTTGACAGAGATTACCGCTTTGAGCGAGGTTGAAGTGGAACGCATTCACTTTTCTCAACTAGAGGCAATGTACGAGCGCTCATTATTGGGCAACCAAATAGGTAGAAAAATGGCAGAAAGGATGTACGTGCACAAAACCATGAAGGAGATCGAACTGATATCGCTAAGTGCAGAAGAACGCTACCGCAAGCTCTTGAATAAATCCCGCGATTTGGTGTTGGAAGTATCAGTCAAAGACCTTGCCTCTTACCTGGGAATTCAACCGGAAAGCCTCAGCAGAATTCGTCGAAAGATTCTTTCCTAACATAGGTTAGGTATATTCAGCAGTTTCTTGCCGTATTTTTACGCTAAAAAAATATGGCTTTTTTCATTCAATTACTTAGCTACTGGTTGGCACTTTGGGTTGTATCGAAGTTCCTTTTTAAGAATCATTTGAAATCTCATGCCGTCAAGGCCAGAATTTCCCTCTCCCTGAGTTTTATTGTCATAGGAATTATGCATCTGATAGATCCGGAATCATTGGCTTATATGGTTGAGGGACTTCTCCCCTTCTCAACTTTTATAGTGAGTGTTACCGGAGTTATAGAGATCGTGTTGGGACTGTTGCTTTTTGTTAAAAAATGGCAGAAGAAGGTCGCCTGGCTGATTATCATTTACCTTGTCCTGATTTTCCCTGCAAACATAAATGTTGCCATGAACGGACTTGCGGCTCCCGGGGGACTTCCCTCCACACCATTTTATATCTGGTCCAGGTTGTTCTTCCAACCAGTCTACATCGCGTGGGTTTACTTTTCCTCCATAAAGACGGGTTAGTAAATCCTAACAATTGGGGGATAAAACCAGGTAATATATCGGTTTTTAAACAAAAAAATTTATACTTGCACAGAACTTCAAGGTTGAAGCACACGAAAAACTAACATCATCTAAAATGCTTTCATTTCACCTATCTGGCAACTACACCGATTTGTACCAAATTTCAATGGGCCAGGCCTATTTTCTGGAAGGCAAACAAAATATTCAGGTCTCTTTTGACTATTTTTTTCGCAAAAATCCGTTCAAGGGTGGCTATGTTATTTTTGCCGGTTTGTACGACGTGCTCCAGGCACTTGAAGACCTACATTTTACAGAAGAAGACCTTGCTTTTTTAAAAGAACAGCAATTTGATCCTAAGTACCTCGAGTATCTTCGGAGTTTCAAGTTTACCGGCACTATCTACTCGTCTCAGGAAGGAGATGTGATATTTCCAGACAGGCCGGTTTTGCGTATAGATGGTAATTTATTGGAAGTCCAATTGGCAGAAACACTGTTGCTTAACATCCTTAATTTTGAATCGCTGATTGCTACAAAAGCCGCGAGAATGCGCTCTGTAGCTGGAGAACGGATATTGAGTGAATTTGGACTAAGAAGGGCTCAGGGACCTGGTGCAGTACTGGCAACGCGTGCTTCCATGGTAGGTGGTTTTAATTCTACCAGCAATGTTTATGCCGCGCAAAGGTACGGATTAAAGGTAGAGGGAACGATGGCGCACAGTTATGTAGGAAGTCATGAATCTGAAATCGAGGCTTTCCGGAGCTTTGCGGCTGCGCGGCCGGACCATTCTGTATTTTTGGTAGATACTTATGACACCCTCAGAAGCGGTGTTCCCAATGCCATCAAGGTCGCTAAAGAAATGGGGGAAAATGGAAGACAATTAATTGGAATCAGACTGGACAGCGGCGATTTGGCTTACTTGTCCAAACATGCCAGACGTATGCTTGACGAAGCCGGTCTGCAGGATGTACTTATTATCGTTTCCAACCAACTTGACGAATACCTGATCAAGAGTTTAATTGATCAGCAAGCACCTATCGATGTTTTTGGAGTAGGTACCAGTTTGATTACCGGGCAACCAGATGCTGCACTGGACGGGGTTTTCAAACTCTCTGTTTCTGACGGAGTTCCGCGCATCAAATTGTCTGAAAGTCTGGCAAAAACTACCCTTCCCGGCAAAAAGCAAGTCTACCGGATGCTGGACAGCGACGGAAACTTCTATGGCGCCGATGCCATAGCCTTGGAAGAGGAAA
>CAZHZR010000258.1:0-4686 GCA_964537095.1 uncultured Roseivirgaceae bacterium | reverse complement strand
GAGGCAGTAAGAAATAACAATGTGCAGGAGTTTACCAACTTTTACCTTCAGGTAGACATCCTTATCATAGATGATGTGCAATTTCTTTCAGGTAAGGAAAAAACACAGGAAATCTTCTTCCATATATTCAATCACCTGCACCAGTCAGGCAGGCAGATTATCATGACAAGTGATTGCCCACCCCGAGACTTGAAAGGCCTGCAAGAGCGATTGCTTTCCAGGTTTAAGTGGGGACTCACGGCCGATTTACAGCAACCTGATTTTGAAACGCGGATTGCCATCATTCAAAATAAGATGCAGGCTGATGGAATCAATATTCCGGACAATGTAATTGAGTACCTCGCTTATAGTGTCGATACCAATATTAGGGAGTTGGAGGGGGTTTTGATATCTCTAATCGCTCACGCATCTTTGAACAGGAAAGACATAGATCTTGAACTTGCCAAGCAAACGCTGAAAAATATTGTGCATGATATTGAAACTGAAGTGGGTATAGATTTTATACAAAAGACAGTTTCAGAATATTTCAGTGTTTCCCTGGATGATATGAAAGCTAAGACCAGGAAAAAGGAGATTGTAATTGCAAGGCAGGTGGCAATGTATTTTGCTAAAGAATATACGCACCACTCATTAAAGTCAATAGGCTTCCATTTTGGTGGCAGAGATCACAGCACGGTAATTCATGGGGTTCAGTCGGTAAATGACATGATGGAAACGGATTCAAAGTTTAAATATGCCGTCGATGAACTGAAAAAGAAGCTGAAGATGAAGACTGTTTGATCGTGAAAATTCTTAGAAGAATTTGAACTACGAAAATCATTTTCACTTTTCAACAAAACAAATTTCTAAAATATTTGATAAAGAAGCAGTAGGCAATTATTATTGTTTACTGCTTCTTTTTTTTCAAGCTAATTCAGTGCATAGGCAGAACCACAGTATTGACTGAGCCAAAAGGAAGCAAATGCAGATATCCTGAGGTGAAACAGGTGCCTTTAATTTGTAAACAACGATAAATAAATTCAATGGGAATTCGTGCTTTGTTTAGCAAACCGCTTGCTGGTTATATAGTAAGCAAGTACCATAAATGGAATAAAAATCCTGGCAAAGTGCAGCAGGAAGTGCTGCGTCAACTTATGGAAGGGGTAAAAAATACCGCATTTGGTAAAGACCACGACCTTGCCAATGTTCACACTTATGAGGACTTTAAAAAGCGCGTTCCTGTCAGAGATTATGAGGGACTGAAGCCTTATGTGGAACGCATTTTAAAAGGGGAGGAAGATGTGTTATGGAAAGGGAAGCCCATTTATTTTGCCAAAACTTCAGGCACTACCTCGGGTGTAAAATACATTCCCATCACAAAAGAGTCGATTCCGAATCATATCAACAGCGCCCGGGATGCCATTCTGCACTATGTTCACGAAACCGGCAAAGCTCAATTTTTAGATGGTAAACTCATTTTTTTGTCAGGCAGCCCCATTTTAGACACCAAAGGCCCTATACCGACCGGAAGGTTGAGTGGTATCGTAAACCACCATGTGCCAGGATACCTGAGAACCAATCAAATGCCGACCTATGAAACCAACTGCATAGAAGATTGGGAGCTAAAAGTGGATAAGATTATTGAGGAAACTGAAGGTAAAAATATGACCCTTATTTCGGGAATTCCCCCATGGGTCCAGGTTTATTTTGACAAACTCCACGCAAAAACAGGAAAAAAGATAAAGGACATATTCCCCAATTTTTCATTGTTTATTTATGGCGGAGTAAATTTTGAGCCTTATCGGGCCAAACTATATGAGGCAATAGGCAAGTCCGTTGATTCCATAGAAACTTATCCTGCTTCGGAAGGTTTTATCGCCTTTCAGAATGAGCAGGATGATCCCGGACTGCTCTTGCTGATCAATTCGGGAATATTCTTTGAGTTTATACCGGCCTCTGAATATTTCGATGAAAACCCAAGCCGCTTAAGCCTCGCAGAGGTTGAATTGGGGGTGAATTATGCCCTTATAATCAACAATAACGCTGGACTTTGGGGTTATTCAATAGGCGATACCGTAAAGTTTGTTTCTAAAGAACCCTATAAACTCCTGGTTACCGGAAGGATCAAGCACTTTATCTCAGCTTTTGGAGAGCATGTAATTGGGGAGGAAGTCGAAAAGGCCTTAAAATTAACTATGGCGACGCATAAGGAAGTAGCTGTAGCGGAGTTTACTGTAGCGCCGCAGGTAAATCCTGAAGAAGGTTTGCCCCTGCACGAATGGTTTATTGAATTTTCACAGGCACCTGACAATTTGATAGCATTTGAAAATGACCTAAATTTGCATTTGCAAAAATTGAATACCTACTACGATGACCTTATTCAGGGAAACATCCTCAGGAAGTTGAAGATTATTGTCTTAAAGGAAGACGCCTTTAGAGGTTATATGAAATCAATTGGGAAATTGGGTGGACAAAATAAGCTGCCAAGATTATCCAATGACAGGAAAATAGCAGATGCTTTACAAGCCTTTAAGGAGTCGGGGGTGAGCAATGAGTAATAGTATATTAAATCGCCAATAGTTTCGTGGTGCGTGATTTATAATATCCGGGAGTTTGAAAAGACAGGAACGATCAAAAGAATAAATTGAAAGAAAACCAGGAAAGGCGGCATATTGCGATTTTAGGATCAACAGGATCTATCGGAAAGCAAGCACTTGAAGTAATAAAGGCGCATCAGGATAAATTCTCCGTGGAGGTTTTAACTGCACAGAACAATGCTGATCTGTTAATAGAACAGAGTCGCGAATTCCGTCCGAACGTGGTGGTAATAACCAATGAAGATCTGTATGAAAAAGTAAACTCCGCGCTTGATCCACTGGACATAAAAGTTTATACCGGTGAGAAATCTCTTATGTCTGTGGTGGGAATGGAAGCAATTGATGTGGTTCTCACAGCACTGGTAGGATATTCCGGACTTCAACCCACTATCAGCGCCATCGAACACGGAAAGCAAATAGCCCTGGCCAACAAGGAAACCCTGGTAGTGGCAGGCGAGTACATCACCCGGCTTGCTGAAGAAAAAGGTGTAAACATTTACCCGGTTGATTCTGAGCACTCTGCTATATTTCAATGTATGGTGGGGGAGTTTCATAACCCAATCGAAAAGATAATTCTTACGGCCTCCGGAGGACCTTTTAGAGGCAAAAATAGAGACTTCCTGCAAACTGTAACCAAAGAGCAGGCGCTAAAGCACCCAAACTGGGATATGGGCGCCAAGATCACCATAGATTCAGCCACGCTAATGAACAAAGGCCTGGAAGTAATCGAGGCAAAGTGGCTGTTTGGCTTACGGCAGGACCAGGTAGATGTAGTGGTGCATCCCCAATCTATTATCCATTCCATGGTGCAATTTGAAGACGGATCCATAAAAGCGCAACTCGGACTTCCCGATATGCGTATTCCGATACAGTTCGCGCTAAGTTATCCTCACAGATTAAAATCTGACTTTCCAAGATTCAGCTTTGCTGATTATCCGGCTTTAAATTTTGAGCAGCCCGATTTAGAAACCTTCAGGAATCTAGGCCTGGCTTATCGTGCATTGGAGCGGGGAGGAAATATGCCTTGTATATTAAATGCTGCCAATGAAATAGTTGTGGCAGCATTTTTGAAGGATCGTATCGGATTTTTACAAATGTCGGATATCATTGAAAGCTGTATGGAGAAAATGCCATACATCCAAAAGCCTGGATTAGATGATTATGTTACAACAGATAAAGAAACAAGAATAAAAACTTTAGAACTTATTAATTAATGGAAACTTTGGTAATGACTGCTCAGATAATTCTGAGTCTATCTATATTGGTGGGCCTGCATGAGTTGGGACATCTTTTGGCTGCGAAGTATTTTGGGATGAAGGTAGAGCAGTTCTCTATTGGTTTTCCACCGAAAATATTCGGGGTAAAATATGGTGAAACTGAATATTCAATAGGAGCTATTCCTTTGGGAGGATATGTGAAGATAACCGGTATGGTGGATGAATCGCTTGATACTGAACACCTTAGTGAAGAACCTCAGCCTCATGAGTTCAGAGCAAAGCCAGCATGGCAGCGCCTGATTGTGATGATGGGAGGGATAATTGTGAATGTAATTTTAGGGATCGCTATTTTTATTGCATTGGCATACTCCAAAGGGGATAGCTATATTCCAATAGAAGAGGTCAATAAATATGGAATTGTGGCCTACGAATTGGGTGAAGAACTTGGATTTAAAACGGGAGATAAGATTTTAGCAGTAAATGGTGTAGCTGTAAAAAAGTATGAAGATGCCATAAGTGGTAAGGTATTTATGAGTGACAACAGTTATTACACGGTAGAACGAAATGGTGAAACCATAGATATTCCGATTCCTTCTGACTTTTTAGATAAAATAAATAGTAAAGAAGCAGCAGAAAAGTTCATATTTCCGGCTAGGCCTTTTGAGGTTGGTAAAATTAGCAAAGGAACTGGGGCTGATAAAGGTGGATTACAGGAAGGAGATAAGATTGTGTCTGTTGAAGGTCAGCAAGTAGATTTTTTTCATCAGTTGAGACCAATTTTGGAAAATTATAAAGGTGAAACCGTTTCCGTAGTTGTTGAACGCCAACCGATTGAAACAGGAAGTACCACAGTAGCTGATACTGAATTAAAGATTGCAATTAATGAAGATGGT
>CAZHZR010000257.1:0-4694 GCA_964537095.1 uncultured Roseivirgaceae bacterium | reverse complement strand
GAAATAAATACAGACCCTTAAAACAAACATCTATGAAAAAATTTTTATCCGCATGTTGCGCTTTGTTTTACCTGCTGATAGCTCAGGTGCATGCCCAGGAACAAACTGTTACTGGTACGGTAACAGATGCCATGGACGGTTCGGCTTTGCCTGGAGTAACAATTTTAATTAAAGGAACCACACAAGGAACGCCTACAGATATAGATGGAAAATTTAGTCTTCAGGTGCCATCGCCGGATGCTGTATTGGTGTTTAGCTTTATCGGATATCTTTCGGAAGAGGTAACGGTAGGCGCCAGAAGCGTTGTTGATATTTCACTTGCACCTGACGTTTCACAATTGGATGAAGTGGTGGTGGTAGGGTTTGGTGAAAGGAAGAAACGGGATCTTACGGGTTCTATTTCATCAGTAGGTGCTGAGCAAATTGGTAAAATACAAACAGCCTCTCCCCAGTTTGCACTTCAGGGGAATACTACCGGAGTTCGTGTAGTCAATTCAAGTGGCGACCCCAATGAATCACCCCAAATTTTTGTAAGAGGAATAGGAACCTGGAATGGTGATTCACAGCCTTTATATGTCATCGATGGACAAATATTCGAGCCTCCCCGTGCCGGAAACGTCGATGAAATAAGTGGACTGGGATTGGGCACCCCACCCAATATGTTCAATCTTATCAACCCGAATGACATCGAGTCGATCACAGTGTTAAAAGATGCCTCTGCGGCGGCAGTATACGGAAGTCGCGGTGCAAACGGGGTAGTTCTTATCACCACAAAAAAAGGAACAAAAGGAGCTCCTGTTGTAGAATTTAACAGCAGGTATGGGGTTCAAAATTTTGAATCCTTCGATATGCTAAATACGCAACAGTACGTCGGCATCGTAGAAGAAATGTACAGTAACAACCTCAACCCTGATATCTCCACCGAAAAAAATCTTTATGGAAGAAACGAAACCGAATTGGCTTCTATATTAGGAAGTTTTAGTCCGCAGTTCGATCCCGAAAGCCCCTATTATATCAGCGATCGTACTACTTATGATTGGCAGGATGAGTTGATGAATAAAGATGCAGTAAATCAGGCCTATGATGTCAAGGTTTCAGGAGCTACAGACAGGGTAAACTATTACATTTCCGGTGGTTATTTTAATCAGGAAGGGATGTTGAAAGGAAATGATCTGGAGCGGTTTAGTACTGCCATTAATGTGGAGGCGCAGGTTACAGATTGGTTGAAACTAGGAGTTAATTATAAGTTTTCGCACCAGGAGTCATTAATTCGGGGCAGTCTGCCAGATTATGCCGATGCTGCCCCATGGCAACCCCTAAGGGACCCCAACAACCCTTATGGATACGCGCCTGTGCTGGATCCCTACTTATTAGGAAACTGGAGGAAACTAAAGCTTTACGGCGAGGGAACCAATACGAATTTTCTGGCGCTTACAGAGCTGGATTATTCCAGCTTCACGAATGACAGACATGTGGGGCAATTTTTTGCTGAGTTTAGCCCCATTGAAGGCTTGACTCTCAGAGGAAGCCTGAACCTGGACTATGCAAAACAAGACAGATACTCATTGGGTACTTTTTCCAGAACCCACGTATTCAGAATCGACAGTCAGGATCCTACCACGGTATCTAATACTGCTCCTAACAGCCTTGCAAGTATGGGGCACAGGATTAACAATATTTTCAACTTTCAGTCAGACTTTACGGCAACCTATAATCGAAGATTTGCTGATAAGCATAATGTCACAGTTACCGCAGTAGTTCAGGATCAGAGACATTACAGAGAAATTATTGATTTTTCCACCAGCAATTTGTCTACAATTAATGACAGAAATCCGCGTCAACACGGCTATGGAAATAACACGGCAACCAACAATTCCTTCTATGGCATCACACAAAGGTTTTGGTTTGGCATGATGGGTCGGATTAACTATGATTATAAGAACAAGTACTACTTAGATGTTTCATACAGAAGGGATGCCAGTAATGGATTTGATGATGACTACCGATGGGGAAATTTTTACTCTGTGTCGGGAGCCTGGAGAATCAGTGATGAATCCTTTATGGACAATGTTAGCTTTCTGAACGACCTTAAGATAAGAGGAGGATGGGGCCAGGCTGGCAATGATGAGGCTGCGGTTGGTGGGTACACATTCTTATCCAGAGTTTCCACCGGCTTATCTTCGTATCGATGGGGGTCTGGGAATGGCAACGCAGTAGGGAACTGGGTGCCTGGAGCACGGGTGGCGGACTTTCCGAACAAACAGGTAACCTGGGAAGTGGTAACCACCACCTATGCCGGATTTGATGCTTACATGCTGGATAATAAATTAAATCTCACGGTGGAGGTGTTCAACAGAGCCACCGATGGGATTCTGCAATCGGTAGAGATTCCACTTTCAATCGGGTTAAATCAACCGCTGCAAAACATTGGAAAGTTAGAAAACAGGGGAGTTGACGTTCAGCTCGGCTATAGTAATAAAATTGCTGATTTTACCTATGGTATATCAGGCAATATAAGTTTTCTTGAGAATGAAGTTACAGAACTTTATCAAGACCGACCGATTACTTCTCAATTCGGACGTGTGGAAGAAGGCAGACCAATTGGCCATATTTGGGGATATAAAGTGGGAGGTATATTCCAGGACCAGGCTGAAATTGACGCCTACTATGCAAACATTGACGATCAGATCATTTCTAATCCTGACTATGTTGCTCCCGGCGACATGTACTTCCAGGATGTGCACGGTAATCCTACAGAAGATGAGCCCTTTTATAGCAAATCGCCAGATGGCAAGCTGAACGAATGGGACCAGACTGAAATAGGAAATGTGATACCAGGTTACACTTACGGGGTAAACTTAAACCTTGGATGGAAGGGTTTTGATGCGTTCCTGAATTTTTACGGAGAAGGAGACGTAGACAGGATCAATGATTCGAGGAGAAGGTTTGAAAGCATGAACCATGCAGGGACGAACTATATTACTTCAACCCTTGACAGATGGACTCCTCAAAATTCTTCTACAGACATGCCCCGCGCGGTTGTCGGCGATCCGGCAAATAACAACAGACTCTCTGAAAGGTGGGTTGAAAGTGCCGCTTTCTTCCGACTCAACAACTGGCAACTGGGATATTCCTTGCCTGCTTCAGTGCTGGATAATATAAAATTTATCAGTTCTGTTCGAATTTACGTGGGTGGGCAAAACAATCTTTACTTCCATAATTGGTCTACCTTAGATCCTGTAAACGATGAATATCCGCTACCCAAAACTTATAACGCCGGGTTAAATGTCAGATTTTAATTTGTTGATCCTAAAAAGCATAAAAATGAAAATAAATATAAAGACTATATTCTTGGTGGCTACTGTTTTTGCATTCAGTTGCGACCCCGACCTTGTGGATGAACCCTCTGCCACCCAAACAGAAGAAAATTATTTCAACATGGATGTGGCGTTTAGAAGCGCTACGGCCACCGCCTACGCGGTACTTTATGACTATTACCACTATGGTACACCTAGCTTTGCTCCCGCAAATGAGGCAGATAACTGGGTGGCCGGCACATGGCTGCTGCCCGGTGATGATCTTACAGAATCTATGGGATTCAGGCCTTCCGTTGAGCTTTTTGATGGGAGCCTTAATCCGGCCAACAGGCAGCTTGAATTTGTGTTCGGTTCCTCTTATAAACTGGTTGCCAGGGCGAATGTGGTAATCGATAAAACCAGAACAGTGGATTATTCTACTTTTAAAAACACAGATGAAATAGCCATTATGGAGGGAGAGGGGTTATTCCTCCGGGCTTATGCTTATTGGAACTTGTATAACATATTTGGCAGCGTTCCCATTATACATGAGCGTTTTCAGCCAGAGGATGATACAAATACTCCCAAAAGCCCGGCACTGGAGGTGTTGACAAAGGTAATCGATGACGCGCGACTTGCTGTGGATATTTTGCCGGAATTTTGGGAAGAGGGATATGCCGGTAGAGCTACCAAAAACGCTGCACGCGGGTTGTTGGCCAAAGCGCTGGTGTTCAGAGCAAATCATACAGGGGATAACGCAGATTATTCAGAGGCTTTGACCATCTTCAACAGTATTACTGCAGATCTGGAAGGTGATTTTGTAAATAATTTCAGTGCTTTTACAGAAAACAATTCTGAATCTTTATTTGAAATACAAGCCTCGATGGCAACGGCAAATTTCAACAACCTGATGCTGTACAACGACGGTGCATGGAGAGGGGTAGAAAATATGAGTGTTTACCGGGGCTTTATGATGCAGGCAAGTAGTCCTGGAGATTTTAATATCAATGCGTCCACCCGTTTTCTCGTCACAGATAAGCTAATGAATGGTTTTGGAGATGATCCCAGAATACAGGTATTTCTGAATCCAAACGACGGCCTAGGAGGGAGGATATTTCAAAAATATAACCGGCCTGACAGTGTGAATTTGATTGTAGAGCGTGGTGGAGGAGGTTCATTGAACAATGAGAGAGTTTTAAGATATGCGGATCTTGTGCTGATTGCGGCAGAAGCAGAACTTAAAACAGGAAACCCATCAGTAGCGATTGAATATGTGAATGATATCAGAACCCGCGCGAGGGACTGGGGGTTGGCTTCGGGTCTGACAGACGGAACCATGCCGGCTGACCGTCCGACCGGAGAAACAGATGAGGCTACAATTATGCAGTGGATCATGGA
>CAZHZR010000256.1:0-4694 GCA_964537095.1 uncultured Roseivirgaceae bacterium | reverse complement strand
TTTTATGAGCAATCAGAAACCAGGATTACCCAAAGGCACGAGAGATTTTGGCCCGGAGCAGATGGGCAGGAGAAATTTTATTTTTGAACAAATCAAAACAACTTTTCAAAAATTTGGATTTCAGCCGTTGGAAACGCCCAGTATGGAAAACCTGAGCGTGTTAACTGGAAAATATGGCGATGAAGGAGACCAGCTTATATTTAAAATTTTAAATTCCGGAGATTTTCTGGCTAAGACTACCGCGGATGATTTCAATGCAGGCGCCAAAGAAATGCTTCCGAAAATTGCTGAAAAAGGACTGCGATATGATCTGACCGTACCTTTTGCCCGCTACGTAGCGATGAACAGACAACTCACCTTCCCATTCAAAAGGTACCAAATCCAGCCAGTTTGGCGCGCAGATAGGCCGCAAAAAGGACGCTACCGTGAATTTTACCAGTGCGATGCGGATGTTGTGGGCACAGAATCCCTGCTTTGCGAAAGCGAAATTGTTTTGATGATCACCGAGGTGTTTGAGAAACTTGGAATTCTGGACTATACCATAAAAATCAACAATCGAAAAATCCTACAGGGCCTGGCTAGCCTCACCGGGCTTTTAAACAAAGAGACAGAATTCTATGTAGCAATAGACAAGCTCGATAAAATTGGCAAAGCAAAGGTGCTTGAAGAGCTTATAGAAAAAGGTTTTGATAGCGAATCGCTGCAGAAAATAGATCCGCTGTTCACTTTGGAGGGATCAATTTCCGAAAAAGTAGAAACGCTCAAAGTCCTGCTGACTCATTCTGAGTCAGGATTGAAAGGGATCAGCGAAATTGAAGAAGTGATCAGCTATCTTAATGATTTCGGGGCAGATCTTTCACGGGTTGATTTTGATGTAACGCTTGCCCGTGGCCTCTCCTACTATACAGGAGCTATATTTGAAGTTAAAGTTAACAATGTTCAAATAGGAAGCGTGAGTGGTGGGGGAAGGTATGATAATCTGACCGGGGTTTTTGGCCTCGATGGCGTACCTGGAGTAGGCTTTTCTTTTGGTGTGGACAGAATTTATGATGTAATGGAGGAACTATCCTTGTTTCCGAAATCTTCTGAAATAACTACACAGCTTATGATGGTCAACTTTGACAAAGAAAGCCAAAAGCATGCACTTCCGCTTTTATCAAAATTAAGAGCCGGAGGAATCAGGGCGGAAATCTTCCCGGAGAGTGTTAAAATTAAGAAACAGATGAATTATGCGGACAAAAAGAGCATTCCCTACGTATTAATCATTGGATCTGAAGAAATAAAGTCGGGGAAATACACACTTAAGAACATGCTCACAGGCGAACAAGTCTCTGAAGGAATAGAGGAAATTATAAAAAAGATCAATGCTGCCGATCTTCCAAAGTAGGTTCTAAAGTCATGGAAAATACGCATCAGATATCAGACAAGGCGATAGATTTAAAATTGTTGTACGACATTCTTGATTCGAATACGCAGCTTGCATTGTCACCTGAAGCGATTGAAAAAATAAAAACCTGCCGGATCTATCTTGACAACAAGATAATAACTTCTTCTGACCCGATATATGGGATTAATACCGGGTTTGGGGCACTTTATAAAAAAGACATTTCGAAGGACGATCTGGAAACACTACAGATAAACCTGGTGATGTCTCATGCAAGTGGAGCAGGAGATAAAATACCTGATTTTCTCGTCAGGATAATGCTATTATTAAAAATACAATCGCTCTCTTACGGACATTCTGGTGTGCAGTTGCAAACAGTAGAACGCCTGATCGAATTTTATAACAACGGGATCTATCCAATAGTATATGAATTTGGTTCTTTGGGAGCTTCGGGTGACCTTGCCCCATTGGCCCATTTGGCGCTACCTCTGTTAGGGCTCGGGGAAGTAATGTATCAGGACAAGATTTATTCCGGTGCAGCCATAAACAGGCATTTCGGGTGGGAACCCATCAACCTTAAGGCCAAAGAAGGTCTCGCGCTGCTAAACGGAACTCAGTTTATGAGTGCGTATGGTGTCTGGTGCCTCATCCATTCTCAAAGAATAATCCGCCTGGCAAGTATCATTGGAAGTTTGTCGCTGGATGCTTTTGACGGACGTATTGAACCCTTTGACCCTTTAATTCAGAAGATAAGGCCACAAAAGGGCCAGGCAATTATAGCCGCCGAGATTGTAGAAATGCTCTCGGGCAGCGAGATAATTGTTCAGCAAAAAAAGCATATTCAGGACCCCTATTCCTTTAGGTGCATTCCCCAGGTACATGGCGCCAGTTTGGACGCTATCAATCATGTAAAAGAAATTTTCATAGAAGAAGTCAATGGCGTAACCGACAATCCAAATATTTTCCCGGAAGAAGATAAAATCATCTCAGGAGGAAATTTTCATGGGCAGCCCCTGGCCCTGGCCTTTGACTATCTTTGCATAGCGCTGGCAGAATTAGGCTCTATTTCTGAAAGAAGAACCTTCCAACTGGTATCGGGTTCACGAGAATTACCTGATTTCCTGATCGCTAACCCGGGCTTAAATTCTGGCTTAATGATTCCTCAGTATACAGCAGCCTCCATTGTAAGTCAGAACAAGCAGCTTTGTACTCCTGCATCGGTGGATTCCATAGTTTCTTCCAACGGACAGGAAGATCATGTAAGCATGGGTGCCAATGCTGCTACAAAAGCCTTTAGAGTTGTGGAGAATGTCTATGCAATTCTTGCTGTGGAACTATTCACGGGTTCACAGGCACTTTATTTTAGAAGACCGATGAAAACATCTCCAAAACTTGAGGCCTTTCTGGATAGATTCAGGGCGAAAGTTTCCTTTATAGAAAATGACCGGGTCTTTCATGATGATATTACCAAAGCTGTTCGGTTCCTGAAAGAAGTAGATGTCTATGATAAAACAGCTTGATTTTTATTTCAAGCCGGCTTTTGGAATGGATATGAAGCATAAAGCAATTTTTGTATTCTTTATTTAGAGAATACAATTATCTTTGCCAAACCCGGAAAATGGTTTGTTTCCGGCAGAGATATGTAATTAAGAACAAATTTCAGCTTACATAAGTATAAGGTTTACTACTTCCACTAAAAAAAACAGGACTATGTTTGACATGATGAAAATGATGGGCAAGATGAAAGAGGTGCAGGCCAAAATGAAAGAAGCCCAGGATAAGCTCGTAGATTTGCAGGTTTCAGCTGAATCGGGCGCAGGATTGGTGAAGGCTACAGTAAACGGAAAAAAACAAGTTGTTCATTTGGAGATAGATGATGACCTGTTCAAGCCGGAAGATAAGGATATGCTGAAGGACCTGATTATTGCAGCAATAAATAAAGCAATAGAGGAGGTGGATATTAAAGCCAAGGAGGAATTAAAGAAAAGCACAGAAGGGATTTTACCAAACATACCCGGGCTTGATCTTGGAAACCTGGTATAAATGACGAAGGCAGCAATTGTAATTCTCAATTATAATGGCCTGAAATATTTGCAGGAGTTTTTACCCACAGTGGTAAAGTATAATAGAGATGATTGCAGAATCATTATTGCTGATAATGCTTCTACAGATGCGTCTGTTGCTTACCTCCAGGAAAATCACCCTTCGCTGGAAATTATCCGGCTAAATAAAAACTATGGTTTTAGCCATGGCTATAATGAAGCCTTAAAGAAGGTGGAAGCAGAGTATTACATCCTCTTAAATTCTGACGTAGAAGTTACGGCAGGTTGGCTGGATCCTTTAATAGAGCTCCTGGACCACAACCCTGACGTAGCGGCCTGCCAACCTAAAATCCTTTCCTACCACAGGAGAACTCATTTTGAATACGCAGGAGCTGCGGGTGGTTATATAGACTTTCTGGGCTATCCGTTCTGCAGAGGCAGAATATTCGAGACGGTGGAAGAGGATCTGGGTCAATACGACGATATAGTTCCTATTTTTTGGGCTACCGGCGCTTGTCTGATGATCCGTTCTAAAATTTTTCACGAGGCAGGCGGCTTTGACGAATCGTTTTTTGCACACATGGAAGAAATAGATTTATGTTGGAGACTTCATCTGCTGGGCTACAAGGTATATTACAGCGGACACAGCCAGGTCTATCATGTAGGAGGAGGCACACTCCCTAAAACAAGCCCGGTCAAAACATATCTGAACTTTAGGAATGGCTTGTCGATGTTATATAAAAACACCTACGACGCCTCTAAATACTACAAGCTCCCGCTGCGCATTTTAATGGATATTATCGCAGCTTTTAAATTTTTAATCACGAACTCCTATGAAAATTCCCTCGCTGTTTTGAGGGGAATAGTAGATTCGATGAAAAAATATAAAATTAACCGGCAGAAGAAGAAACATGCCAGCAGGGCAAAACATTTACATATCGAGGAAATATATAATAAATCTATTGTAATGGAATATTACCTAAAAAAAAATAGGACCTATAAGGAACTTTTTTTTTAGAAATATAAAACCGAATTATGTTTTCTACGTAAGTGTTTTCTAAAATTCAGCAAAAAGGCCAGGCTTAAATACACTAAAAGCGGCGAGCCAATGGCTAAAAACGACGAATAGATGAAAAACAGCCTGATACTGGAGATTGGAAGCCCGAATTTCTCACCTAATTTGGTGCAGACACCAAAGGCTTGGTTTTCGAAAAAAATTTGTACTTTTTTCATTTTATGAATAATATTTAAAACAAAGGTAGCATTCT
>CAZHZR010000255.1:0-4715 GCA_964537095.1 uncultured Roseivirgaceae bacterium | reverse complement strand
CCTTGTTGTTGTATGCCATGCTTTGCCATCTGCTTTTAAGCAGCAGCTTCTCAATTCATTATTTTTAACATTATCTTCATCAAAACAATATTATAACTATGTCAAATTTAAGATTCGAAACATTACAAGTTCATGCTGGTCAGGAAGTAGATCCCACAACGCAATCACGCGCTGTTCCTTTATATCAGACCACTTCTTTTGTATTTAAAAATGCGGAACACGGCGCTAATTTATTTGCTCTTAAAGAATTTGGGAATATTTATACCCGAATCATGAATCCCACAACGGATGTTTTTGAAAAGCGAATAGCAGCACTTGAAGGAGGAGTATCCGCACTTGCAGTAGCATCAGGCCAGGCAGCGCAATTCATCGCCTTGTTTAACATATTAGGCGCCGGAGACAATTTTGTGACCTCACCTTTCTTGTATGGCGGTACTTTTAATCAATTTAAAGTTAGTTTGAAAAGACTGGCGATAGAGGCAAGGTTTGCAGAAGGAGAAAGCGCTGAAGCATTTGAAAAATTGATTGATGACAAAACAAAGGCAATTTATGTTGAAACCATCGGAAATCCAGGTTTCAACATTCCTGATTTTGAAGCATTGGGACAATTGGCTAAAAAACACAACATCCCTTTAATTGTAGACAACACTTTCGGAGCCGGTGGCTATTTATTTCAACCCTTGAAACACGGTGCTAATATAGTAGTAGAATCTGCCACAAAGTGGATCGGCGGTCACGGAACCAGCATCGGAGGGGTAATCATTGATGGCGGTAATTTTAATTGGGGCAATGGTAAATTTCCTCAGTTTTCCGAACCTTCAGAAGGTTATCATGGATTAAATTTCTGGGAGACCTTCGGGGACAACAATCCGCTCGGGCTACCAAATATCGCTTTTGCAATCAGAGCAAGGGTAGAGGGATTGCGAGACTTCGGACCTGCACTAAGCCCTTTCAATGCGCTTCAATTGATCCAAGGTGTTGAAACCTTATCGCTTAGGATGGAAAGGACAGTTGAAAACGCACTTGCGCTGGCGCAGTGGTTAGAAAACCACGAGCAGGTAGAAAGCGTAAATTATCCAGGGCTGGCGTCTAGCAAATACCACGAGTTAGCCAATAAATATTTCAAGAAAGGTTTTGGAGGTGTACTTTCCTTTAAAATCAAAGGCGGAAAAGAAATAGCTGAGAAATTTGCCGATAGCCTCACCCTCATCAGTAACCTTGCAAATGTAGGAGATGCCAAAACTTTGATTATTCATCCTGCCTCTACTACCCACCAACAATTGTCTGATGAAGAGCAATTGAAAGCAGGGGTTGAGCCTGCAATGCTTAGAATTTCCCTGGGGATCGAGCATATTGAAGACATAAAAGACGATTTAAAGCAGGCATTTTCAAAGCTATAAGAAATATTCGGCAATCATCTGATCAGGAGCACCCGAATGGTCTTATCGATGAACTTCATTAACGGAAGCAAGATATGAGTAAAAAGGAGGAGGATTTAAAAAAAGCTGTTTTTGAGTACAATTCTGAGTTTCAATTGGAAAATGGGCAATCATTACCAGGCTTTCAGCTTTATTATGAGGTCTTGGGGAATCAGGACCTGAACCATGATAAGATCATTTGGGTATGCCATGCGCTTACAGGCAATGCTACTGTTACAGATTGGTGGGAGGGATTGTTCGGCTCCGACAAATTATTCAACCCAAATGAATACACCATTATTTGTGCAAATAGTTTGGGGGGATGTTATGGAAGCACGGGACCGCTTTCCTTACATCCGGAAACCTCCAAACCATATTATCATAGTTTCCCCTCTTTAACTAATCGTGATATTGTCAATGCTTTTGATCTGTTAAGGAAGTCATTGGGTATTCAAAAAGTTCATACCCTGATAGGAGGCTCGCTCGGCGGTCAACAGGCTTTGGAATGGAGCATTTTACAGCCGGAGGTGTTTGATCACCTGATCATTATTGCCAGTAACGCCTATCATTCTCCCTGGGGTATAGCGTTTAATGAAAGCCAGAGAATGGCAATAAGCCTTGACAAAACCTGGCCTCTTGATGACGAGAAAGCCGGCTTGGAAGGGATGAAGATTGCGAGGTCCATTGCCCTGCTTTCCTACCGGTCGTATGATACCTATGGGCTTTCCCAAAAAGAAGATGATATACATAAAACCGATCAATACAAAGCTTCCAGTTATCAGGTCTATCAGGGCGAAAAGCTTTCGCGAAGGTTCAATGCCTTTTCTTACTGGCTTTTGAGCAAAGCCATGGATTCTCATCATGTTGGACGTAATAAAGGCAGTGCCGCGGACGCCTTGAAAGCAATTAAGGCCAGGGTTTTAGTGATAGGCGTAAATTCCGATCTTCTGTTTCCAATAGAAGAACAGAAATTTCTAGCAGACAACATTCAGGAAGCAAGTTATCAGGAAATTAATTCCTGCTTTGGCCACGACGGCTTTTTAATTGAAACGCCGCAGCTGGAAGCATGTATTTCGAAATTTTATAGTCGGCTTTCCTTAAAGACTCAAAGTATATGAATAAAAAATTGAAAATCGGTTTATTCGGGTTCGGATGTGTAGGTCAGGGTTTTTACGATATTTTTCTACAAAACCAGATTTCCAATGCCGAAATTACCTATATCTGCGTGCAGGATCACCAAAAGAAGCGATCGCTATCTCAGGACTCTTTTATTTATGATAAAAATATCATTCTTGATGATCCGGAGATTGACCTTATCATAGAAGTAATCAGCCATGCCGATGAAGCTTTTGAGATTGTAAAAACAGCGCTATCAAGAGGAAAGAAAGTAATTTCTGCCAATAAAAAGATGATTGCGGAGCATCTTCCGGAGTTGATAGAACTGCAAGTTCAGGGCAATGGCACTTTGCTTTATGAGGCGTCCACCTGTGGAAGTATTCCGGTGATAAGAGCCCTGGAAGATTATTTTGCTTTTGAGCCCATCCACAAAATAAAAGGAATTTTCAACGGTAGTTCAAACTTCATACTGAGCAAGATCAATGAAGAAGGGCTTTCGTACGAAAAGGCATTAAAAGAAGCGCAGGATTTGGGCTTTGCCGAAGCCGACCCTACTTTGGACGTCGGTGGTTTTGACGCGCTCAATAAACTGTGCATTGTGCTTTATCATGCTTTCGGAACTTATGTGCATCCAGACCAGGTCCTGAACCTGGGCATCCACAACCTGCATGCAGATGATAATCTTTTTGCAACAGAAAAACAATGGAAGCTTAAGCAGATTGCTTTTGTAGCCACGGATGCTTCGGAAAGCATTAAGACCTTTGTATTACCACAATTTGTAGAGGAAAGCGAGGACCTGTTTCATATAGATCAGGAATACAACGCTGTAAATATTGAAGCTGCTTTTGCCGGCAATCAACTTTTGAAAGGCAAAGGCGCCGGCTCACATCCTACAGGTGCTGCTGTTTTCTCAGACTTCAAGGCCATTACTGCAGGCTATGTTTACGACTATCCAAAGAAGCGCCAGAACTTTAAACTCAATAATGATATTGTTCTTAAGATTTATGTGAGCAGCAAGGAAGAAGATCAGCTAAAAGCGATCAATTTCGACACAATCACAGAGAAAGGAAAAGTGGGGGAAGTATTTTATCAAACCGGGGAAATCAACCTGAATTTCCTTCTAGCCAATAAACAAGCTTTAGCTGCCTCAAAGCTCTTTATAGCCGCCTTGCCAGAAGGGGTGCAGAATTTTAGTAAGCGTTTGAGGTTGGAGGAAGAGGTGGTGTAGGTAACCAAGCGGAGGCACTGCATAGAGCGCCTCCGCTTTGTTTATTTACGGCCTGCTGAAAATCGCTTAAGAAGGTATTTGGTCTAAAATTGGCTTTTCTTACATTTTTTCTTGATCTACTTTTTCAGCAAACCCTATTTATTGTTTAATCAATCTTATTGCAGTCTGCCCTGTCATATGAAGATAGTAAATACCTGCTGGTAAGTTAAGACTTCCCATATTTAGCTTAACTTCATTACCTTCTACTTCTAACTTATCCAGCCGTCTTTGTACTAACTTTCTGCCATAGGCATCTCTCAGGCTTAGGATATCCCCTCCGACAGCATCATCAGGTAAAACAATGCTTACAACCTCCTCTGAAAAAGGGTTTGGGTAAATGCTGAATTTAGGCTGGGCCGGTGTAAGAAATAGCTTTTTAGCAACATCTTCCTGCAAATAATTGGTTAGACCAGGACAGGAGATACTATCGTTGTACTCAATTACAGCCACTTGATAAGGTCGACCGGGTTGCAGTCCTGTAATAGTAGCTTCAGAACCTTCTCCTACATACACCACATATTCTCTTTCGCCTGTCTCCGAACCAGCGGCAAACGCACCGTCTCCATCTGCATATTCCAGCCCGTCCTCAACGTGGAAAGGATTTACTTTTCCCAGCTTTTTCAGCAAAACCAAGCGGCCGGAGCCATCTCCATTTTCCCAGGCGATGTGTGCACTAGTTGCCGTTAGGTTGCTCACTTGTATTTGGGAGGATGGTTGGTTTGGCGCGTATAAGGTTGCGTTGAGTTCCAATTGCGCCAGATAAGCATTGCCAGAATCTTCCGGCAAGAGGATTGTGTTACCAAACCGGGTGGGTTGATTATAATTTCCAGTTAGGCTGATGGCAGATTTATCTGAACGTAAGTCAATATTAAATTCAGTGCCATAGGTACTATAAATGTCCGTTACCATCAGCT
>CAZHZR010000254.1:0-4731 GCA_964537095.1 uncultured Roseivirgaceae bacterium | reverse complement strand
TGTAAACCCAAGGATTAATAGATAGAATGTTGGAGTTTTGGCGGCTTTTTTGCCCCTTAAAGAAAAAAAGGTGACTAAACATAAAGAAAATGTTTAAATGTGATTGCCATGGGTGTTAAATCTTGCTGATAAAAAAAGGCTGAGTCATTTTTGATTCGAACAAAAATGACTCAGCCTTTATGATGTTATTAAACCTTTATTTAGAGGCTTGAATATCCAGGCCAAGGTTTACTTTGTTATATATAAATTGATCTCTGGCTTTGTCCGCCACCGCATCTTCATCTCCATAAGAAACATTCCAATCTGTACGGTCAATATTAAATTTCGCCCTTGCGGTTACTTCATTGTCAGAAATACTGATGATGGCTGGAAAAGAAATGCTGTTGGTTGTATCTCTAATGGTTAAATTACCCGTAACTGTATGCGTAGGGTTTGCCAGTTTAAATTCAGAGTCAGCTTCTGCATCAGCATTCTCATTTGCGGCTGTGCCTGCAGCATAGGGTTTAACAGACGTGATTTCAAATTTCGCCTCAGGGAAGCTTTCTACATTAAAAAAGTCGTTAGATTTTAAGTGGCCCGTTAATTTACCTCGGTCTTCGTCGCTTATTTCAGCATCTGTAACTTCAATGTTAGAAAGATCCATCACAATTGTGCCTCCAACAATTTCAGAGTTTTCCACGCTAATGCTGCCCTGTTTAATTGGAAATCTTCCGTCGTGTCTCCCTGTTGGCTTTGTTCCTACCCAAGTCACTTCGCTGGCTTCATTGTTAATAGAAAGAGTTGTTGCTGTTTCAGCCGCGGCAGTCACTTCCTGTGCTGCACCAACTTCGGCTTCGTCACTTTTTGGGTTTTGGGTACAACTAAAAGCAAATACAGTTCCCAATAGTAGAAATTGAAATTTTGAATAATTCATAGATAGTAATTTTATGTTTAACATTTGAGATTTTGGTAAACGTACGATGCTTTAAAATGTTTTGGAAATTTAAAATTAGGATTTTGTAAGACTTAAGCAATTATGGTGAATGAAAAATTTACGAATAGATAGGTTAGTCTCAGTTAATGCATCCACGGGAAAATGAAGCAATAAATCAGGTAAATATTACTTTTACAAGAACGTGGTCTATTCCTTGTTAACAAACCTCAAAAAATACAATTTGATGACTATATTTGCTCTTGAAAGCTGTGATTATGTCGTTGTGCATTTCCATCTAATCAGAAAGTTTCAAAAAGCAGACGAAATTCATTTTGAAACAACCATACATTCAAGTCGCATTTTCTCACACACTTAATCTTGTAAGACAATCATGGCACTCATAAAACCGGTAAGGGGAATCCATCCCAAATTTGGACAGAATTGCTTTCTAGCAGAAAATGCAACAATAGTTGGTGAAGTAATCATGGGCAATAATTGTAGTGTCTGGTTCAATGCCGTGGTGCGCGGAGATGTAAACTCAATTACAATAGGAGACAACACCAATATACAGGACGGCGCAGTAATTCATTGCACCTATCAAAAAGCTAAGACGGTAATAGGGAGCAATGTTTCTATTGCCCATAATGCCATTGTGCATGGTTGTACACTGGAAGACAATGTGCTGATAGGAATGGGAGCCATTGTGATGGATGATGCAGTCGTTCAAAGCGGCGCCATCGTGGCCGCAGGAGCTGTGGTTTTGGCAGGCACGGTGGTTGAAGGAGGCTATATCTATGCAGGTATGCCTGCCAAAAAAATAAAACCGGTAGGCGAGGAGTTAAAAGGAATATTTAGCCGGACTGCCAATAATTATATGATGTACGCAAAGTGGTTTGAGGATTGAAATTGCCCAGCCCTTGGTAGTCATCCTGCAATCGCAAAGTTGAACCGAATATGAACAGTCGCATGATCTTAATTTTTATATTGATCCTAGGAATATCTGGAAGTGCTTATGCTATAAATCCAGACAAAAACTATATTCTAACTCCCGACTCAGTAGGGTGGGACTACGAAGAATTACGAATTAGGACAGAGGACAATTTGGAACTTAACACCTGGATTTACTCTCCTAACCCAGAAGCTGATAAAAATACTGTCTTGATATTGGTGTATCCTGATGCCGGAAACATGTCATACTTCGTCTATCACGCAGCAACTTTGGCAAATGGGGGGTTTACGGTTGTAACGTTTGATTATAGAGGATTTGGCAAGAGCTCAGACTTTGAAATTAATCCCGATAATTTATACTACCTTGAATTTTCTAAGGATTTGGAAGCAGTTGTGGATAATATTTCCAATAAGTTTTCAAATAAGAAAGTTGGGATATGGTCTCTATCCATGGGCACAATAATCACATCAAGGACTTACTCAAATATTAGAGAAGAATTAGACTTTATAATTGGAGAAGGTTTCGTTACAAATACAGCTTACATGATTGATAGATATGGGAAAAGGGGAAAGAACCTGATTCTTCCGGAACCTGAAACAACTTACACCCAAATTGGCGAACAAATTGACGTTCCATTGTTAATTCTTGCAGCATCCAAAGATGAGATCACAACTGTTTCAGATGCACTTGAACTTCAAGAGAAATTAGGAAGCACTTGTAAATTAGTGGAATACGAAGGGGAACATCTACAAGGATTTCAATATAAAATTGATGATAAAGGTTTCGGGGGCTGGTATCTTGAACAGATTAACTCTTTCTTAGCGGGAAAATGAATACGGCTACCAACAGCAGCTAAGAAAACATGGGGCGGACATCGGTTTCCACACGATTCGTTCTCCGTAACTATCTTTGTCGCAGACGAACAGTTAAGCGCTTCGAAATCCCCACGTTTCTTAGTAGACTTAGTCCGTATTCAGCTTTCTATAAATATCAGCCATAATATTCTTCCCATGCAGTCTGCCATTTTCGATAAATATTTTTGCAGTCTCTTCTCCGCCTACAATTGAGCCCGCCACATATATGCCCTGAATGTTGGTTTCAAATGTGGTTTCATTAATTTCGGGAATAAGCGATTCTCCCAGCAGCCGCACACCTATTTTGGAAAGAAAATCCGCATCCGGTCTGTAACCGGTCATCAGGAAAACGAAATCAGCAGGTAGGTTTGTTTTTATCCCGCTGTGGATGTTTTCAATGGTAATCTCTTCGGGTGTGATTTCCGTTACCTTGGAATTGAAAATCGCTTTAATTTCATTCTTTTTAATACGGTTTTCCATGTCTGGCACTATCCAGTATTTAGCTGTTTTGTCGAGCTTTTCAAACTGGTGTACCAGCGTTACATCCACTGCGTTTCGATATAATTCCAATGCAGTCTCAATAGCAGAGTTGGCGCCACCCACCACCACTGCTTTCATGCGCGTGTACCTGTAGGGTTCGTCATAGTAGTGGTTCACATGGGGCAAATCCTCTCCGGGCACATTTATTTTTCTGGGAACATCATAATACCCTGTGGATAGAATTACTTTTTTACAAAGGTATTCGCCTCTCGATGTAAGTACCAAAAAGGAATTGTTGCCCTGCCGCACTATATCCTTTACCTCTGTAAATAATTGGATGTTCAGCTTAAAGTGATCTGAAATTCGTCTGTAGTATTTGAGCGCTTCCGTTCGGTTAGGCCTCAGGTTCAATGATGTAAAGGGTACTTCACCTATTTCAATCATCTCAGCAGTTGAGAAAAAAGTCATGTTTACAGGATACCTCCTGATGGATTCAGTAATGTTTCCCTTTTCAAGAATAACATAAGACAGTTCTTGCTTTCCTGCTTCAATGCCACATGCCAATCCACAAGGGCCGGCACCTACTATTATAACATCATAAACTTTCATGTGAATCTAAACATTAAAAATCACCATGCCTCGACTAATGACAGGGATTATACAAAAACAGACCATATGCCCCTATGATTAGATCAGGACCCGTGCAAAACTAGTAAACCTACGTAGAATTACAGGGGAAGTTTGTCTAAATTTAATTCAGAAGCACCGTGCTACAATTTTTAAGCATATTTCGCTGCTGATCAACGGTGACGACAGAAAAAACCAAATGGCCAGCATAAGGTTAGTCTATAAGGTATAAAAGATGGCGCTGTTTAGGTTTAGTTGCAAGTTGCTTTGTATTTGTAAGGGCATTTCAGCATACATCAGAAAATATTCAATAGATATATGTTCGTACTAGATAAAAATAAAACTTATCAGAAAGAAACAGAATCGAAGGTGGTGATTCGGTTTCAAGACTGCGACCCCCTAAGGCATTTGAATAATGCGAAATACTTTGATTACTTTTTTAACGCCCGTGAAGACCAGGTGCCAAGGTTGTACGGTTTGCAGGCTATGGATTTCCACTCAATTTACAACGCGACCTGGGTGGTCTATAACCATCAAATATCATACATCAGGCCAGCCATGATGGGAGAATGGGTAAGGATAATGTCGAGGTTGATCTGGTACAATGAAAATACCATTCTCCTGGAGTATTATATGACCGATGAGAGCAAGAAGCAATTAAAAACGCTTTTATGGTCGACCATGCGATACGTGAAAATTGATACTGGTAAGTCCACCCCACATGAAGGTATGGTACTGGATTTTCTGAAGGCTACGTTATTGTCCGATATTAATATTTCAGACAATAGTTTCATGGAGCGGGTAAGACAGGTAAAGTATGAGTTGAATAAATAGGTTTGGTTCGCTTCAAACATTTGTTTATACGTTTAAGTTGTTTACCTTACTCACCAAATAAACAAAAATGAACT
>CAZHZR010000253.1:0-4733 GCA_964537095.1 uncultured Roseivirgaceae bacterium | reverse complement strand
CGTACCTTTATGGTATGCTTTTTTCGAAGCGAATGCACCAAAGAGGAAACCTGTTGCGCCAGATTCATTTTCGTTTCCAGCTCCTTATCTACAGCTTTTTCATCGTATACAGGAAAATCCGTAAGATGAATAGAAATAGCCTCTTCTAATCCACTCACCGCATTCAGGTCGATATACAACCGGTCCATATAGAACGGTGAAATGGGAGCTGCTAATTTTGCCACAGTTTCAAGACACGTATAAAGGGTCTGATAGGCCGCGGTTTTATCTTTACTATAGGTTTGATTTCCGGTGGCTGCAGGCTTCCAGAAACGCTTTCTGTTCAAGCGAACGTACCAGTTACTCAGATCATCGATTACAAAATCCTGGATGGCACGGGCAGCTCTTGTAGGCTCATACTCATCGTAAGCTTTTTCTACCAGGGCAGTCAGACTATTCAATTTAGAAGAAATCCATCGGTCGCTTTCAGTTCTTTCACCCAAAGGAATTATATCTCCGGAAAAGGTGAAGTTATCAAGGTTCGCATACAAAGCGAAAAAAGAATAGGTGTTATGCAAGGTTCCAAAAAACCTTCTCTGAACCTCCTGAACGCCTTCAATATTGAATTTCAGGTTGTCCCATGGATTCGCATTGGCGATCATATACCACCTGGTTGCATCAGGTCCATGCGTATCAAGGGTCTTAAAGGGGTCAACGGCATTGCCCAATCGCTTAGACATCTTATTGCCGTTCTTATCCAATACCAGCCCGTTCGCAATCACATTTTTAAAGGCGACACTATCGAACAGCATTACCGCGATGGTATGAAGGGTAAAAAACCAACCCCGGGTTTGGTCCACACCTTCCGCGATAAAATCAGCCGGATAATTTTGCTCAAATTTCTCCTTGTTCTCAAAAGGATAATGCCACTGCGCATAAGGCATTGCACCCGAGTCAAACCAAACGTCTATCAGATCCGGTTCACGAAACATTTTCTGTCCTGTTTCGCTGACTAGGTAAACTTCATCTACATAAGGCCTGTGAAGATCAAAATCATCGCCTATAGGCTCCTGTTCAATGCCTGCTCGAATAGCTTTATCAACCTCTTCTCGTAATTCTGCTACTGATCCTATGCATTTATGTTCTTTTTTATCTTCGCTTACCCAGATTGGAAGCGGCGTACCCCAGTAGCGAGACCGGCTTAAATTCCAGTCTACCAGATTCTCCAGCCAATTTCCAAACCGGCCTGTACCGGTTGACTCGGGTTTCCAGTTGATAGTTTTGTTCAGTTCTACAAGTTTGTCTTTATAAGCTGTGGTTTTAATAAACCAGGAGTCCAGCGGATAATACAAAACAGGCTTGTCTGTACGCCAGCAGTGTGGGTAGGAGTGTTCGTATTTTTCAACCTTAAAGGCTTTGTTTTCTTCTTTCAGCTTGATGGCAATAAGTACATCGGTGGATTTGTATTCGGGATCGGTTTCGTCCTGTCCGTCATAGTTTTTCACATACATACCAGCGAAATCTGTAATTTCTGCTACAAATCTGCCTTGTTTATCTACGATTGGCACATCTTTGCCTTCCTCGTCCTTTACCATTACGCCTGGCATGCCATATTGCACGCTGGTGCGATAATCATCTGCACCAAATGTTTTTGAAATATGCACGATGCCGGTACCGTCTTCTGTGGTGACGAAGTCTCCAACAACCACCGTAAATGCGGGTGCGGGAAGAGGTACATAGGGCAACAATTGTTCGTATTCCTTACCAGCTAAGTCCTTGCCAGTAAATTCTTCCACTATCTGGAAGGGGATTAATTTATCTTCTGGTTTGTAATCTTCCAGCTTCAGATCTCGCGCTTTAGCATTGAAAAAGCTGCTGACGCGGTCTTTGGCCAGGATTACATTTACTGGCAGGTATGTATAAGGATTGAAAGTTTTCACTTTCACATAGCTTATTTTTTCTCCCACTGCCAGGCCGTTGTTTGCAGGTAAGGTCCAGGGGGTGGTTGTCCAGGCCAGGAAGTAGTCATTCTCCGAGCCTTTCAATTTAAACTGAGCAGTAATCGAAGTGTCTTTCACCATCTTATAACAACCCGGCTGATTAAGCTCGTGAGAACTTAAACCAGTTCCTGCTCCAGGCGAATAGGGTTGGATTGTGTAGCCCTTATACAATAAGCCCTTTTCGTAAAATCTCTTCAACAGATGCCATATGGACTCCATATAATCTCTGTTGTAGGTAATATATGGATTCTCCAAATCCACCCAATAGCCCATTCTTTCGGTCAGCTCATCCCACTCATTGGTATACTTCATTACAGCTTGTCTGCAATGCTCGTTATACTCAGCCACTGAGATCTTTTTGCCGATGTCTTCTTTGGTAATTCCCAACTCCTTCTCAACCTGCAGCTCTACTGGCAGGCCATGCGTATCCCAGCCGCCCTTCCGCTTTACCTGAAAACCTTTTAGCGTCTTGTACCGACAGAATATATCTTTTACAGCCCTGGCCATAACATGGTGAATTCCAGGCGTTCCGTTTGCAGATGGTGGCCCTTCGTAAAACGTAAAGGAGGGACTGCCTTCCCTGGATTTCACAGATGCTTCGAAAACTTTATTCTCCTTCCAAAATGCAAGGATATCGTCGCCTACGCCCGGAAAATCCAACGATTTATATTCTCTGTATTTCTTATCGCTCATTTTTTAAATATATTACTGAACTTAACAAAAGGTCCAGGTTAAATTATTTTCTTCCAAACCTTCAAGCTTCAATCAATTCCTTGTAAAAATTTAATCGTAAAGATGCAAAAATATCATAGATAATGATACTATCTATATAATAGGGGCATTGAATTCTTAACAATTGCCCAAGCCCTTTGCTAAATTTTATTTTTTTCAGTCACTAAGCCCCGCAGTTGAAAAACTCTTTCAGAACAATAACAAAAGAACTGTAATGCTTTTGCCTTTCCCAGCTTAATTTTTGTCGTCTTTGAGTGATTGTTCTTGTTCACCTTGTACCCCTTTTTTATCTTCGATCACTATTCGGTCCAGGTCAATTTCTTCATCTTCATCTTCCTGATAAAACTCCTCATAGTTCTCGATCAATGGCTGAAAATCTTTCCTTCGCTTTCCATTATCAAAAGCCAATAACAAGGATGGCAGCACGATCAGGTTGGTGAGCATCGCAAAAAACAAGGTGGCAGAGGTTAAAATACCCAAAGCTACTGTCCCTCCAAATTCGGAGCCGGAAAATATAATGAATCCCGCAAAAAGAACAATGGACGTGTAGATCATGCTCGTACCTGTTTCCCTGATACTGTTGGAAATAGCAATGGGTACAAAGTTGTTGTTCGCAATGAGTTCCTGCCGGTATTTTGCCAAAAAATGTATGGAGTCATCAACCGATATTCCAAATGCGATGCTGAAAATTAGAGCAGTACTGGGTTTTAATGGAATTCCAAAGTAACCCATAATGCCTCCTGTGATGATTAACGGGATTAGGTTAGGCGTTAACGAGATCAGGATCATCCTCAAGTTCCCAAACAGCATACCCATGGTGATAGCGATGATTACAAAAGCCATGATCATGCTCATCCAAAGGTTTTCAATCAGAAACTTATTCCCCTTGATGAACAATAACGTCGTGCCTGTTATTTTCACAGTAGTTTCACCTCCCTCAAAAATCTCGTCAATTTTTGGCTGGATCACACCCGTTACTAAAGCGTCCATTCTGTCAGATCCTATGTCAGCAATTTTCAACGAAATCCTCATTTTCTGACCAGCAGAATCTACGAACGATTGTAATAGCGCCTGTTCGTCACCTTCATTGGCTAAATACCTGTAGATGAAATTCCTTTCCTGGGTATTGGGAAGGCTGTAGTAGGCTGGATTTCCGTTATAATAAGCCTGCTTTGCTGCTTTTATAAAGCTGTTGATTGAAACCGGATTGGAAATGTATGGTTGGTCTGCGAGAAACTGCTCCAATTCTTCCACTTTCTGCAGATTTTGAAGTTGCATTATTCCTCGTTTTTTTCCGGTATCTACTACCAGTTCCAGAGGCATCACCCCTTCAAAGTTTCGCTCAAAAAACAATAGGTCTTGCTTTATTTTACTTTCTACCGGTATATCATCGACCATATAAGATACCGCATATATTTTGTAGACGCCGACCAGAGAAATAGCAATAACTATCCCGGCAACCACAAAAACCGAATACTTGTGGCGATGCACCAACAGATCCAAACCGGTAAGGGCTTTGTTCAAGCCTTTAAACTTTAGATGTTTTAACTGCTTTGGATTAGGAGGAGGGAGATATGAAAATACCGCCGGAATTAAAATAATGCTTACAAAGAAGGTAGCAAAGATGTTCAAACCAGCTACGATACCAAACTCTCTCAATATGACTATATCAGTAAAAGTAAGCACAACAAAGCCGATGGCAGTCGTAAAATTTGTTATCAGGGTTACAAATCCAATTTTTTGTACTACCCGTGTTAGCGCACGTGCCTGGTTATTGTGCTTGTAGTATTCCTGATGGTATTTATTCAACAAATAAACACAATTGGGAACTCCAATTACAACAATTATTGGAGGAATCAGACCCGTGAGCAGGGTTATCTTATAGCCAAACAGGGCCAAAGTTCCCATGACCCAGACCACCACCACACCTATCACAATCATGGGGAAAACAACCGCATTCCACGACCTGAAAAATAATAAAAGAATAAAAGCCGTCACTACTCCTGATAAAATCAGAAAGAA
>CAZHZR010000252.1:0-4849 GCA_964537095.1 uncultured Roseivirgaceae bacterium | reverse complement strand
CTTATTGAGTTTGAGCAGGTGCGCCAGAGAAATTCCGACAATCAACTGATAGCCCCAGATTGGGAAGATCCCCATAAACACACCAAAGCCAATCGAAAGCGCTTTTATATGAGGGGGTTCTGTCTCGTCAAAAAAGTTTTTTTTTATAAAGACCTTGATATTTTTTATGGTGAGCAAGTTTAGGAAACGCAATGGGATGTAGTACAGCAGCGCCAGTATTACCAGGTAGGTGTTGAGTAGACTAATTCTTGAAAAATCACGCAGGGGCCTGAAATGGGATATTCTGGCTTTTCCTGGTTCGTAATGCACCTGGATGGGAATATTCTTAACACTTATGCCAGCCCAGGCCGCCTTTACGATTACTTCGATCTCGAATTCAAATTTATTGGTTAGGTATTTCATTTTCCGCATTTTGCGGACAGGGTATAGTCGGTAACCAGATTGGGTGTCAGTGAGTGTTATTCCTGTTTCCAACCTGAACCAAAAGTTTGAGAATTTATTCCCGAAACTGCTTTTGCCAGGAACGTTATCCTGCTTCATATTACGAGCTCCTATGATGAGTGGTTGATCATCTTTTTCAAGCTCCTGCAAAAAAAGAGGTAAATCGGAGGCAAAATGTTGGCCGTCGCTGTCAATAGTAATGGCGTAATCATAGCCAAGTTCCAGCGCTTTCTTAAATCCGTTCCTCAAAGCCCGTCCTTTTCCCCGGTTTTGTGCGTGGGTAATAATGCTGACTACATCTGAATATTGCTCTAATATTTCCTGCGTTTTATCCGTCGCACCATCATTTACTACAATAATCTGATTTGTATAGCTTAAGACTTCATCAACCACTTTTTTTAAAGTGCCATCGTTGTTGTATGTGGGAATGATTACACAACATCCAAACCGCGCGAATTTTTCTTGAGTTGACATGCTGGATGTTGTAGGTTCCGGAAGTGATTGCATGAATTTGTATTAGAATGTAGCTGTTCGGAGAGCGTCCAATTTCTTATTCAGTCTTTGCTCAGAGAATACGTAGCTTTCAATTTGAAATTCGGGGTGCCGTCTGTTAAATAGGAGGTGACATTTGTCTGTAGAAAACCATCCTTCTCAAGATTTTCAAATTCGAACCTTAGACTTGGGTCCTCGCGGGGATTGACGATTTTTAGAAACTTTATGTTCCGGGCGTTGTCTAAAGAAATGGGCGACTGCCTTATGTGCATTAGAATTTCCCTCGACATTTCCATCATGCAAACTCCCGGTAAGATGGGCTGGTTGGGAAAGTGGCCTTTGAATATTTCATGTTCAGGATCTATTGTAACTGCTACAGTATATTTATTTTCCCCTTCCTGAGATATTTTTTCGATGGTATAGAGTGTATTTTGAAGCATGCTTTTTTAAATTTCTTGTAATAGCCCGAGGTCGATGTTCAATTTTAAATTGTTGTGCCGGATAGAAATCGCTTTCGGAATTTCTCCTGTATCATAGATAAAATCAACCTTAGTTTTAAAAAAATTAATAAAGCCTCTATTCTCGGCATAAAGCACTTTATTTGTTTCAGGGTCTATAGAAATGCGAATTTTCTCGTCGCCCTTTATCTTGTATTTCTGATGATCCGATTTACTCCTTAGCCTGGTTATTTTTTCAGGGTTTTCCAGCGCACTTAGGAGGATCATCCTAAAATCTCTTTCAATAAAGTTTTGTACAACCTTATTTTCAAGTTTATCAAAAGTTTTGATCCATGTAAAGTCTTTCTCGTTCATCTTAAACTCCATGATGGCTGGTCCGAATTTCGATAGCAAAACTACGTGGTACTCAGCAGCTTTTAATCTTTTCAGTACCAAAAGTCCGCTCGCTTGGAATTCCTTATAATTGATAGATGCATCATAGATCAGCCCATCCTCGGCAAAAGAAATATAAGGCACAGGAATTTCGGATCTGTCTGAATTTTTATGAGACGCACAGGAACTTAAAAGCAGAATTAAAGAAACTACAGATAGGTACCTATTTGATCGAGAAATTCTCATTTGGGATGTTTTCATTCATCTTTTTATCGAAAAAAGAGATTAAAGTAAAATCGCCTTCTGACTCAATAAGCTTGACCTGCGACACGGAATAATCTTTTTTGTCAAAGTAAATATCAATGCCCTGAATAAAGTTTTTCAAGCGTGCTTCTTTCGGAATTAGTTTCGTTAAATATAAATCCTTTCCCTCTAAATATTCAATGTCAAACCTTTCTTCATCTAAAATATCTCCCTCTACACTGTTGATGATCAGTTCATTGATTTGTTTGAAAGCCTGACTTGAACCAATGTCAAACGAATTGACTTTTTCCTGATCTCTGATTATAATTTCCTTTCCATTTAACACAATAATGTACTCAAAAGGCCGGGAATAAGACCATTTTAATAGATTTGGTTTCTTAAAGAGGATACTTCCTTCCGAATCTATTTTATTTGCCAGAATCGAAAGATATTTTTCCTGCTTAAATTGAGCCTTAATAGATGTGGTGGTGGTGGCCATGTCGGAAAGACCCTTTCTGAAGTTCCCGACATCTTCCATCGGCTTGAATTCGCCAATTTCTGATGTGAAGGAAGAAAGTATGATTATGGATAAGAGCGTAGTAAATCTTAATAGGAATGCCATTTTACTTATTTTAAAATGAGTTTGTCGGTAATAGCTACACATTTGTAATTGTTATTCTGAGCATATAGCAAAATTGCTTCCAAAATTTTTACCGTTTGCACCCGGTTGTCGTGCAAAAGTACGATAGATCCCGGTTTTATTTGAGAAATCACCTTTTTTACAACCCTCTCGGGAGCCGCTGCTGTATCAAAAGACCGGATACTCCAACCAATGGTCATCAAAGATAGTGAATTTAATGCGCTAGCAATTTTCGGATTGGTAACGCCAAATGGTGGCCTGAACAATGTACATTGGTCACCAGTAGCTTCTGCGATCAAGGAATTGGTGAATTCCACCTCTTCCTTTATTTTCTTCTTTCCAAAAAAAGGAAAAAAGTTGCTATGGGAATAGGAGTGGTTTCCCAGCGAATGCCCCTTGTCTTTCATCGATTTGATCAACCTTTGATGATCCTCCACATGTTTTCCAATGCAGAAAAAAGAGGCTTTTGCATCATGTTTTTCCAACAACTTCAGAATGGCTGGTGTAATTTCCGGATGGGGGCCATCGTCAAAAGTCAAAGCAATGATTTTCTCGTCGGTGACAATGCTGGTATAGGATTTCATGAAAAACTGAAGGCCCATGTGCGAGGAGCCTGCTACAATCGACAGGCCGAAAAGCAGCACCAGCGCCAGGTAGAAAGCAGGATGGACGGGTGCTAAGAATATGTCAACCAACACCAGCCCCGCAAGCGCACTGAAAAAAATGGCTCGTGCTATTTTAAAAGCTGACATCTGGAAAGTAGCATTAAGGTGTGGTAATTGCCTCGGTAATGATTGTAAATCAGGATATTCTCGAGCTTTGAGATTTTCGTTCCCGCAATAAAAACCTCATCCGGTATTTTTTGTGAATGTAAAATTTCAGACGCTAAGTACACAGCAAATGCTGTCGAAGTAAAATACTCGCCGCAAATATTTTTGAACGAGAGAAGGGTTTTATTATGAAACAAATGCTCGCTGATGTCCTTAAATGTTTTATCGTCCTTTTGATCTCCGTTTTCTCCGAGCATGATAGCACTGACATCATCCGGCTGCATATTTAAAGAGTCCAGAAATTCTATGATGTGGATTTCTATGGATTCCACCGTGTCTGCGTTATAAAAGCAATCCAATCCGTCTATAGAAGCTTTTGCAGCACTGTTTGCTTCGCGCGACAGGTTAAAAAAAGATGCTCCTTCGCCCATCACAGGATTTTGTTGGTTAGAAGCATTGTCCTCTTTTTCCTGCAAATTGCCTACGCAATCCATTTGGAAGAAAATTTCGAACAGGGAAGGGGTTATCTCATCTATGCCGCCTACCAATATGTTATCCGCGCCTTCTTCGAGCTGAAGAAAAGCGTCTTCAAGCGCGCATTCAAACGAATGCCCACGTTGCACAAAGGTGAAATTATGTTCGTAACAATTTAAAAGCAGGGCGATCTGACCGGCAATGGTATTGTGTGTAGATTGAATAAATGCGCTAGGAGAGGGTAGGATCTCCTTGTTTTCCACAACATCAGCAAGGAACTTTTCGGTGTCCTGCAGGCAGCCCAGTCCTGTACCCACCAGGATAGCTCCAGGATTGGTAACCTTCGCTTCTTGCAGGCTTTTTGTTGCTGCAGCAATGCCCATCTTTATAATCCTGGCCATTCTGCGGCTCGCCTTGGGATCTATTATTTCTTTATAGTTCGGTTCTTTTGCCTGATGGTATTTATTTTCGGGAAAAAAGGAAGCCATAGCAACACCTTTTTCAGCGTCGAAATTTGGAGCAATGGCATAAGATCCCGTAATGTATAACTTCATCTATAAAATTACTTTTTAATGTTCGCCCGATTTCGAAAAAATCAGGGAGGTGCAGTTTCCGCCAAAACCAAAAGAATTGGACAGTACACAATTTACATCAACTTTCTCCTTTACATTTTGGAGAGGACCTTTTATCAATCCCATGGTTTCACTGAGGTTCAGATTAGCAAATTTCACACTTCTATTCATGGCCAGTATTGAAAAAACAGCTTCAATAGCTCCGGCGGCGCCCAATGTGTGTCCGGTAAATGATTTTGTGGAACTATAATCGGGTAAATCCTCCTTGAACAACAGGTCTAGTGCAGCGCTTTCAGAGGAATCGTTATTTGCGGTTCCGGTGCCATGGGCATTGATATAATCTATGGTTAATGAAGCCTTTCCTGTTGAGTCTATGGCTTTTTTCAT
>CAZHZR010000251.1:0-4863 GCA_964537095.1 uncultured Roseivirgaceae bacterium | reverse complement strand
AAGGGTTCGTCTGCTGTTTTGACGTGCACCTGAATGTACCGCCACACCCTAGGTATCAAGGTTGAAAATACCCTTCTTTCTCCTCCATCAAGGATATAAATATCGGATATACCTATGAGGGTTTTGCCTTCAATAGAATCCCGATGGCCTTTCTGACCGCTTTTAATGTCTTTGAATAAATTCTCTGCATAGGAAATCTTTACTTCGGTCTTATTGCCACCGGAAAAAGTGAAGAAGGGGTGGCCTTTTGTAAGAAAAGTTTGATCTAATATAAAGGTAAACTCCTGATTTGCTGCTAATTGTATAGGTTTTCCGGTTTTCCACACGTTTTGTACATTGAGCCTTTTGCTATCAGGAGTATCCCTCATCACCGGCCTTTTTTCGGGTGTTTCGTCCATGAATGGAATCGTTCTGGGTAGAAGGCCAAGTGCTGCTTCCCCATATCCGTCGTTGTAGCCATAGTTTTTTCCCTGCATTAAAGATTTAGGCTTCTCCCAGGGCGTCGTGTCGTAATTCAAAGTCTCCCATCCCCAGGGATAGGCTTTTGCATCTATTTTTTCTCCGCCTCCCATAGCAAGATAACTGAGCACTTCGAAATCTTTTCCGCGCAAGGTGGGCTCGTAAGACTCATTTCTGGTGCTCAGCCAGTTTCCACTGCCTGTATTGAGCATGTTACCATATTCTTCAGGAGCCTGGGCAATGAATTTTGCCCCTGATGACTCATAACGCAGTGGGTTTAGCTCGGAGAAACTAAAAACTGTAACCGCGATGACGTTCTTTCCTTGGTTAAGATGCTGTGAAATATCATGAACATCATAAGAATAGTGCATGAGATCATTATTGGCCGGCCCCTGGCCCATGTACTTCCCGTTGACATAGAGCTTATACCTGATGTCGGCGGAAATTGAAAGGGGCAAGTTATCAGGGAGTTCCGAAAGGTTGAAATCGTTTCGAAAATGCAGCACAGCATAAGCCTCGGGCTCCAGGTTCGGATGCGTGATCCACTCTGCTTCCCATTCCGTGGTAGCAACTGCCTGAAAACCACCTAAAAATACAATTAAAAATAGTAAGATTTTCAACTTCATAGATTTACGCGATGATACCGTTGTTCCTATTTTGAACCACAATATCGTTCTTTTTGGAGCAACCACTGTGATGGTGTGTAGGGTATTAGGTATCTGTTCAACCTTGCAATCGTTTGCAAAATCCTTTATACTGAGTTCCTTTTAATGAAGGTAAACGGGTTTTTAATTTTTAGCTTTTGATTAAACCTTATCATATCAGCAACAGTGCTCCCCATCTTCTCAAAGTCTGTACTTAAGACGCTGATTCCTCCTGCAAGAATTTCCTTGAATGCACTTCGGTTGTAGGAAATTATACCCACGTCAGTACCTAAGGTTAAATTTTTTGAGGAAGCTGTTTTAATTATTTCTATAAGATCTGAATCTTCTATAGCAATATAAAGCTCTCCCTGTTCCATTTCAATTTCAGGTGAGTCCGTAATTTCCCAGTCGAAATTATTGAGTTCGCAAAATTTTACAAAACCGTACTTAATTCCCGAGCAGTAGTGGTTGGCTCCCGGGAAGATCAAATACAGTCTGGAATATTTTTGTATATCACGTAAACCCAACGAAAGGCCGTCATAGATATCTTGTTCAAAGTTCTCGTAAACGCAGGCGTAATCCCCGTCTATTTCGGACAGGTCTTTATTGACGAAAATCAACTTATCCTTGGGTATTTTGTTGATGGCTGCCTTTACAGTGGCGGTTTCCTCATTTAAATGGGGCATGATCACGTAATGATCATATTTTCCGATATTTTCTATTATTATTTTTTCTAATACTGCCGGATCGCAATTGTGGATCTGCAAATCTACAGTGGCTCCACAGGGTAGGTTGTTGATGAATGAATTATAGATGGTTTTTTTATGGTCGCTCAACTTGTTTAACAACAGCAGTACGCGTTTACCGTTATTTTTAGCAGTGCTGGACACATAAAAACCCTTGCCCTTGACAGCGGTTAGGATTCCTCTGTTTCGCAGTGTCTTATAAGCTTTGACAACGGTATCACGTGACAAATAAAATTCCTCACTCGTTTCATTGATCGAGGGGATCTTTTCGCCAATCTGTACGACGCCTATTTCTATGTCGGCAATAAGTGTATCCACCAGTTGTTGGTATTTCGGGATTTTAGAGCATTCGTCAATTTCTAAAAAATCCTTAAAGGCAGCAGACTTACTTTTTGTTATAAACATACACTCTTACTTTTAGGGTTAGCAAAAATTAAATCTTAAACCTTGCGTACAAAGGTTTACCATTCGGGTTTAAGCTGAAATAACCAAATCTTTTATGTCACGGGGGTACACAAATTGCCATTTATCACCTGGCAATTTGTGCACATGGATATAAAAAGGCCATTTCCAGGCCATATTTGATCCATTAAGAGGATGGAGATTGTTTGTGGGAGGATTAGCAGCTGAAATGTTGTCTCCGGAGTATATTTCAGCCGGATCTTACAAAAGCTGAGAGGCATTCATAAAAAAGGAACCCGTCAACCCGATGTAGAAGCAGTTTGTGCTTCTACAATTTCCAGATGTTCGGAAGGAAGGTGTCCGAACTCGTTTTTAAAGCACTTGATAAAATACGACCTGTGGTTAAAGCCCACGGCATACATTACTTCTGTGATCGTAAACTTACCTTCTGTTATCAGATGAGAAGCCCTGTTCAGGCGAATTTTTCTGATAAATTCATTGGGGCTCAGTCCTGTCAGCGACTTAAGTTTGTTGTACACCAGGGTCCTGCTCATTCCCAGCTCGCGGTAAAGGAGTTCTGTGTCAAATTCAGCGTGTGTAAGGTGCTTAATTGTAATTTTTGATGCTACGTCAATAAATTGTTGGTCACTGGCCTTGATTTTTCCGGGTTCAGAACCGTCGGAAATGAGCTTCACACCTAGTTCACGGCAAATTGCATTCCGAAATTTAAGCCTTGTTATCAAAAGGTTGTTCACCTTCAACTCGAGGACCTTGGCGTTGAACGGTTTTGTTATATAGTCATCCGCTCCCAATTGAAGGCCTGTTTCCTCACCATCCACACGGGCAGAGAGAAGAATTGTAGGAATATGGCTTGTGGAGACATCACTCTTAAGCTTTCGACAAAGCATAAAGCCGTCCTGCCCCGGCATCATTACATCAGAAATGATTAGATCGGGCGATAGCTCACTGGCTTTATTCCAGCCCTGGATACCATCTCCGGCTTCTTCAATCCTGTATTTTGCTGAGAATATTCGTTTTATTTGCTGTCGTAGATCTTCATTGTCTTCCACCAGCAGGAGCAGTGGTGCTTCATCATTGACAACAATTTCGGCTTCATCGGCATTTTCAAATAGTGCCTCCGCATCACTTTCCTCTGGGTTGTCTCCCCAGTCTGATATTTGAGGTACTGTAAGGTTTTCGTCGCCTTCACCTAATGGGAGTTGTACCTTGAAGCAGGTTCCCTGGCCGGGCTCGCTCGTTACAGCTATAGAACCTCCCAGTAGATCTACTAACTCTTTGGTGAGTGCCAAGCCTATACCCGTGCCATCGCTTTTTCTTGTCAGCGAAGGTTCGCCCTGGTAAAATCTGTCAAAAATATGCGGAAGGTGCTGCGGTGGAATTCCTTGTCCGGTATCACTCACAGTAATTTGTAAGTATTTTTGCCGGATTTGCGCGGTGTCGTCAGTCTGTTCCCCGTAAGTCAGTTCCAAAGCCTGTGCTGAAACTAAAATGCTGCCGTCCTCGGGTGTGAATTTGAAAGCATTAGCAAGGAGGTTGTACATTATTTTTTCCAGTTTGTCTGCATCAAAGACAGTGATAATTTTTTTAGAAGACCAACTGAATTTGAGTTCCACCTTTTGCTTTTGAGCAAGCGCTTCAAATGACTGGATGACAGTATTCAGAAATGGAATGACATCTTTTCGGACAAGATTTAGCGCGACATATTTATTTTCCAATTTCGAAAGATCGAGCAATTGATTGATGAGTTGCAGGAGCCGCAGCGCATTCCGCTTCATTACCGAAAGTTGCTTTTTGCCTTCTGTTGCCGTTTTAGATGCCGATAGCATCTCATCCAATGGTAGCATGATAAGCGTGAGCGGTGTGCGGAATTCGTGCGAAATGTTGGCAAGAAACCGCGACTTTAGCTTGTCGAGCGTTTTTAGTTCCTCTGCCTGTTTCATTATCTTCTTGTTCTTATACTTAATTTCATTATTGGCGTGTTTAAGATGTGCTGCGTGTGCCGCCAATTTTGCTTTTTGGGCTTCCACCTCCTCAGTTCGTTCGTTCACTCTGCGTTCCAATTCTTTACGCTGCAGGTAATGCTGCCTGGTTCGCCAGCGATAAAAGCTGTACAGACCAAGGAGGCAGAAGACCAACAACAGTGTACGGAACCACCATGTGGCCCAAAACGGGGGTTTTATATACAAGCTGATGGACGTGCCCACCTCATTCCAGACTCCATCGCTGTTTGATGCTTTCACCTGGAAAATATAGGTCTCCCCAGGAGGCAGGTTGGTATAACTGGCATGGCGTCGCGTACCGGAATAATTCCAATCTTGTTCAAAACCTAACATTCGGTAGGCATACTGGTTCTTTTCAGGAGCATTATAGTTTATACCCACAAACTCAAAGGAAATTACGTTTTGGGAGTAGTTCAGGGCAATGTGATTGGTATTGAGGATAGACTTTTTTAAAGGGGAATCGTCGCCAATGGGGACATCCTTGTTGAATAGCTGGAAATTTGTGATCGCTACCTTGGGAGGATGTGGATTTTGGACATTTTGGTTGGGATCAAATATGGTGATGCCATAATTTCCACCAAACCAAAATTT
>CAZHZR010000250.1:3189-4881 GCA_964537095.1 uncultured Roseivirgaceae bacterium | reverse complement strand
ACCCCGTAGGGGTGACACAAATCGCTGAAGAATTTCCGGCTAGAGTTTTATGCAAATCAATCTGCCTCTAATCCGCCCAGAGTGCTATTGATGTAGGTCACTCGTCAAGGCCGAGCGACTGTGGTGAGCCGCTCACATTCCTTTATGGCAAACTGTTTTTGAAATCCTGATATTCTTCAGGCGCAAGTGGTGTTTTATCGCATCCAAGCTCATCCGCGGTTGCATTTATATCAGCAATTCTGTCTTTAGGATCAGGGTGGGTGCTTAAGAAAGCCGGCGTTGTGCCTCCTTCTTCATGGTCTATCATCTTCTGGAAGAACGAAAAGGCCGCATTGCATTGGTAATCAGTTTCATCCAGGTAGCGTACAGAGAACTCATCCGCCTCCCGCTCATCGTCTCTGCTAAATTTTAAACCTGCCAGGTTTCCTGCCAAAGCTCCTGCTATTTGTTCCAATTGTCCTGCATCATTGCCCAATGCCACACTAAGCAGTATTTGTATGCCGTATTGTTTTTGCAATTGCTGCGTACTATGGCGTTGGTCAACATGCGCAATTTCATGGGCCAAGACACCAGCCAGGTCATCTTCATTGTCAAGGTACTTGATGAGGCCGGTATACACATAGATGTATCCTCCAGGTACCGCAAAAGCATTTAACACATCCTGATCAATGATTCTCACCTCCCAGGCAAACTCATCTCTGTAACCAACATCCTCAGAAACAAGTATTTTGTCGACGATATTATTGAGATAGGCATATGCGTCTGGATACTCCTCAATCGGCAGGAGAGGAAATTCCTGTGGATTGCCAGCGATTTCATCTCTTACCTGCAGCCCTAGTTGTTTATCGTCTTCAATGGAAAAAACATTGAAGTTGTTATTTTTATCACAGGCAGTAAAAAGGAGCAGTACAAAACTGCATAGAAAAAAATAGAGTCTTGTGATAGTAAACTTGTTGTCAGTCATATTTTCGATCAATAAATTAAAAAATAAATACGTAAAACATTTGGAAAGGATCTGAAATCCTTGTCCTTAAAATTGCATCTCCGGTATTTCTCCCTCTATAAACAACTTTCCTTCTGTGGCGTTTTTAATCTCCTCCACAGATACTCCAGGTGCCCTTTCCAACAATTTGAAGCCGCCCTGAGGCAATACTTCCAAAACAGCCAGGTCTGAGACGATTTTATTCACGCAGCGAATCCCTGTTATGGGTAAAGAGCAGCTTTTCAACAATTTGGATTCACCAGATCTGCTTTTGTGTTGCATGGCCACAATAATATAAGCGTCAGAGGCTACCAGGTCCATGGCTCCACCCATGCCTTTTACCATTTTCCCCGGGATTTTCCAGTTGGCGATATCTCCATTCTCGGAAACCTCCATAGCACCCAATATAGTCAGGTGTACATGTCCTCCGCGAATCATGGCAAAGCTATCCGCCGAACTAAAAAGTGCCGAGCCGGCTCTCATGGTTACGGTCTGCTTCCCCGCGTTGATCAAATCAGCATCAACCGCGTCCTCCGTCGGAAAGGGGCCGATTCCCAATAGCCCATTCTCAGATTGGAGTACAACCTCGATATCATCAGGAATGTAATTGGCCACCAGAGTGGGAATCCCAATCCCTAAATTGATGTACATGCCGTCTTTTATCTCCCGGGCAATCCTTTTTGCAATTCCTGTTTTATCTAGAGACATAT
>CAZHZR010000250.1:1309-3089 GCA_964537095.1 uncultured Roseivirgaceae bacterium | reverse complement strand
ACCGAACCATCCTTGACCAATTGAATAGCTTCCCGGGCTGAGGAAATTGTCTTATCAATCATATGAATTAGATATTTAAGTGGTATAGAAAAACCGGCAATACCCTACAAAAAAATATTGGAGCTGAATTATAAGCGCGGGGTCAAAATCTGCTCTGCAGCCTTTTTATCAAGTGTCAACTGCGCCTTTAGTTCCTCCACGCCAGAAAATTTTCTCTCATCCCTTATCTTCTTGACATAGAATATCCGGATATCCTGATGATAAATATCTTCGTCGAAATTAAAAATATTTACCTCCATTACCTTTGTTATACCATCAACTGTAGGTCTATAGCCAATGTTTAACATTCCATCATAAAGATGCGCTTTGTGCATTACTTCCACAGCATACACCCCATCGCCGGGAACCAGTTTGTAGCTGTCAATGAGTTGGATGTTGGCGGTGGGAAAGCCAAGACTCCTGCCCAACTGCTGCCCTTTTACCACATTTCCCGCCAGACTATAAAACCTGCCCAGGTATTCATTTGCTATATCTATTTCGCCTTCTTCCAATGCTTTCCTGATTTTTGTAGAACTTACACCTACATCATCAATGTCTTGCCTTGATATTTCTTCTACTTCGAAACCATACTGCGCTTCATTGGCCTTCAAGTGTTCAAAGCTCCCTTCCCTGTTCTTTCCAAACTTATGGTCATATCCAATTACCAGCTTTTTGGTCCCGATCTTCTCTACCAATATTTTTTGGATAAAAGAGTCCGAGCTGTTTTCAGAAAATGATTTGGTGAAGGGAATTTTTACAAGATGATCAATACCAAGCTTTCTTAAATAGGATGCTTTTTCCTCAAATGTAGATAACAGCTTCAAATCAGAATTGTCGTTGTTCAAAACAAATCGTGGATGAGGCCAAAAAGTAATCAATACCGTCTTTCCGTCATGTTTTCTTGCCAGTTCTATGATACGGGACAGAATCTTTTGATGTCCCACATGGACTCCGTCAAAGGTTCCTATGGTCACTACAGGGAAGTTTAATTTTGGAAAGTTGTCAATACCGTCAAAAATCTTCATCCTATTAATGTTTCAGTCTTATCAGGATAACTAGCATAGGTTACACATACGATTTTAAGCCATTTTGGGTGTTATGAATAGCTTATAAAAAATTATTGCCGGATTTCGGTTTTTACTTTTTGATTTTCACGAATGAAGGCATCCAGATCGCTTGCATTCTCCACATCAAAGCTACCAATTTTTGTGCGCCGCAAAGCAATTAAACAGGCTCCTGTTTTCAGGCTTTCGCCAAAATCCCGCACCAGGCTTCTTATATAAGTACCTTTAGAACATACTATTCTGAAAGACAACTCCGGCAAGTTGTAATCGGTGATTTCAAAGGTATGAATGGTGACTTCTCTTGGATTTATCACTACTTCTTCTCCCTTTCTTGCTTTTTTATAAACCCTTTCCCCATCTATTTTCACAGCAGAATATTGCGGTGGTACCTGTTGTATGCATCCTAAAAATGGGCTTATCGCGGCGTCAACCATTGATCTGTCGAGGTGCGAAGTGTCCGTTTCGGAATCAAAGTCCGTCTCCAAATCAACGGAAGGAGTGGTTTTTCCGAGCAACAAGGTGCCGGTGTATTCCTTGGGCATGTCCTGATATTCGTTGATTTTTTTGGTGAATTTTCCGGTGCATAAAATCAAAAGACCAGTTGCAAGGGGATCCAGTGTTCCCGCATGGCCTATTTTTTTTATCTTCAGCCTGTTTCTCAATTTTTTTACCACATC
>CAZHZR010000250.1:0-1209 GCA_964537095.1 uncultured Roseivirgaceae bacterium | reverse complement strand
GATAATAGCTTCAATTATACTCATTTGCTGTCTTTGGGTTTATGCATGATGGCAAAGAACTGTATGATAAATCCTATCATTACCACTATTGGCCCCAGGGTAAGGCCAGGAAAACCAAAGCCATAATCTTCTTTGTCCATAGACATGATAATGAAACCGATCAAAAGTGTGGCTATGCCAGACAGCATGAGCACATAATTCTTTTTCCCGAATGCAAGCCGATTTTTATTTCCCATAATTAATACAATTCGTCCAATGACATTTTTAAATATTTTCTAACGGATCTGAAGGTGCTGAATAGACCAATGATGCCACCCACCAGCAACAACCCTGTAAACAAAAGCAACATTTGCTCAGGATCCTGCAATTGGGACAGGTTTTCTATTTCCTGGTTGGCATATTGCAGCAAGCCCATGAGCATCAGCGACGCAAGCACACCCGATAGTACCCCATGAAGGGTGGCTCTGTAAATGAACGGCTTCTGAATAAAGCCCGCCGTTGCGCCTACCAACTGCATGCTTCTGATGAGAAAGCGCTGAGAAAAAAGCGCCAGTTTTATGGTGTTGTTGATGAGAATTATTACTGTAATCAGTAAAATTACAGCAAAACCTGCCAGAAAAAGACTGATTTTCGCGACATTTTCATTGATGCTGCTGATCAGGTTCTCTATATAAGTCACTTCAAAAACCCCGGAGATGCTTTCAATTTCTTGCTTAATGCCCGTCATCCTGTCTTTATCGTGATATTCTGAACGGATTTTTACGATATATGCATCTCTAAGAGGATTTTCACCCAGAAAGCTCGTAAAGTCTTCCCCAGTATCCTCTATAAATTGTTGCGCTGCTTCCTCTTTGGATATATAGCTAATTTGCGGTACCTCATCTTCCAACAGTACAAAATCTTTTCCGGCCAGCGTTTTGTTGATTTTGATGCGTTCGTTTTCAGTGATAAACTTATTCAGATACACCTGAACCTCCACATTTTGGCGGATCAGCTCCTTTAACTGATTAACATGCAATAGCAACATCCCAAACAATCCGATTACGAAAAGTGCCAGCGTTATGCTAAAGACCACACTCCAGTAAGGATAGCTCCCCAGTTTCTTCTTCTTTTTATATTTTTTAGGCTGCTGCACGTTTTCTTTAGAAATGCCCAAATTTAGTGATTTATTTGTATTATCAACTTCAAGGAAAAAACAATATTGCTTTT
>CAZHZR010000249.1:0-4891 GCA_964537095.1 uncultured Roseivirgaceae bacterium | reverse complement strand
ACCACTTTATCATCATCCACTAAAAAGCTAAATGCGCGCATTGACTCAACAAACTTCAGTTTACTAGAAGAGGATTATTTGATCTATCCTAATGTAATTTTTGCTAAAAATTACAATGAAATCACGGCAAAAGTGCAAATTATTGATCCGGTGAGATCGAAATTGATTAAAACCGTTGATGCCCATGCGTTAAGCGTGCTGAAAGATCCTAACAACGGATCGCACGCCGTTCAGCTAATTGCAGATGTATTTGGATACAGAAAGGTACAACATGATTTCTTATTAAATGCGCTGAACGCCGACAGCATCAGTTCCTTCATTATCTTGCGGGGAGACACTATTTTAATTGAGTTCCCACTTGAAAGGTTAAAAACCGGTGACGTTGCAACCATGTACAACGTGTTCTTCAGGAATGATGCTGTAGTGATGGAAAGCAGGTCTCAATATGAATTGAACAGCCTGTTAGAAATGCTTAAAGAAAATGAAGACTATCAGATTGTTATTCATGGCCATACCAATGGGAACAAGGGCGGCAAAATCATTAAACTTGCCGAAGACAACCCCAATTTCTTTGTCATCACCGACGAGAATAAAACGACTACTGGAAGTGCAAAAAAACTTTCAACAGAAAGAGCTTTAACAATAAAGAAATATTTGGTGGCAAATGGCATCTCAGACGGGAGGATGAAAGTAGTTGGATGGGGTGGTAAAAAAATGATTTATGATAAATATAGCGTGGATGCCAAAAAGAACGTGCGGGTAGAAATTGAAATTTTACAGGACTAAATCAAAGAGACAACTGGCAACGACCGATATAGCCTCCACTCCAATGCTGTTTAACAGAATTTATGAATTTTTGATATCCCATTAAAAAAAGTTCTATTAGCGCAAAAGTGTGCTGATATTTTTTATTTTTGGTTTTAAAGAACATTTATAGCTATGGAAATCTTTAAAACTCTGGGCAATTGCTGCCTCATTGTATTGGCATCTATCCTCCCATTCGGCCTTTCTGCACAATTTTCTGAAGATTTTACTGACGAAGAATTATTAAATGCTCCCACCTGGATAGGAAATCTGGAGGACTTTGTGATCAATGCAGATCTGCAACTACAACTGAATGCCCCTGCAGCCGGCAAAAGTTTTATCGTAACGCCGTCTCTGGTTCATTCTAATGCAAGTTGGGAGTTTAGTTTCCGGCTCGATTTCAATCCGTCTTCGCAAAACTATGCTAAGGTCTATCTGATGTCCGACGTTGATAACCTCAACAATCCCACAAATGGTTATTTCGTGATGATTGGAGGCAGCGATGATGACATCAGCCTGTATGTTCTAGAGAATGGCGCAAGCACCAAATTAATTGACGGAGAAGACGGAAAATTAAATAGCAATGGGACTTCGGGAAAGATTAAGGTAACAAAAGATGCTGATGGCAACTGGGAGCTTCTGACCGCCATCACCGAAACGTCAACATATATAAAAGAAGGAGAAGCCATCGATAACAGGAATATCGCCGCCTCCTATTTTGGAATTTATTGCGAATATACCAGTACCAGAAGTGACAAATTTTTCTTTGACGATATCAATGTTACCGGAGATGCATTCCGTGACACCTCACCGCCCGCTTTAGTTTCAATTGAAGCCACTTCACCCTCACAACTTCTGGCTACCTTTTCTGAGCCAATAGCTCACGGCACACAGCCTGGTAGTTTTGAAATAAAGCCTGCAATCGGACATCCAAAAAACATTGTTTTTAAGGATGATCCGGCACAACTTGATCTTTATTTTGAAACGACTTTTACTACAGGAGCGGAATATTTATTTACCGCAATTGATATTGCAGATACTGCTCAAAATGTGTCACCGGTTCTTTCATTGTCGTTTCAACATCTGATTCCCGCATCGGCTCTATTTCGTGATGTCGTCATCAATGAAATAATGCCCGATCCCACACCGATAATAGGTTTACCGGAAGCGGAATTCATTGAGATATACAACCAAAGCAATAAATCATTTGATTTGGCAGGATGGATCATAGGCGACAATACCGGATCAGGAAAGATACGAGCAGGGTACATCCTGCCTGGAGAATATATTATTTTATGTGGACCTCCCGATTCCGTTTCCTTTGCAAAGTTCGGAAAAGTGATTCCCGTTTCCGGCTTCCCCTCCTTGAACAACGACAGCGACCTGCTGCACTTGAAAAACCCAACAAACGAGATTATTGACCAGCTACACTATACAAAAAGCTGGTATAAAAGCAGTCTGCGCAGTGACGGAGGCTATTCCCTGGAAATGATAGACCCCTCCAACCCGTGTTCAAGCGAAGATAACTGGAGGGCGTCAGAACACCACGATGGTGGCACTCCTGGTCGGCCAAATTCAGTGCAGGGCAGTAAACCAGATAATACTGGCCCGGTTCTTTTAAGCGTATATCCGGAACGTGATTTAATTCTGCTGACTTTTAATGAGGTTTTGGATCCCAAATCGGTTGAAAACGGGGAGTATATCCTGAACAATCAAATAATAGAGGCTGAAGCCCAGTTGGATCCTGCTGGCTCGGTGATAACTTTAGCTCTCCGGAGTCTTCTGGATGAGCATACGACCTACACGATTGCTGTTAAAGGCATTAAAGACTGCAATGGAAACTTTATAGATATTGAGGAAAATAGCCTCAGTTTTGCACTGCCCGTAAACTCTGATTCTCTGGACGTTATCATCAATGAAGTGTTATTTAATCCCAATACCGGCGGCGCTGATTTTGTGGAAATTTATAATAATTCGGCAAATTATATTGATCTGAAAGACTGGAATCTTGCCAACATCGCTATTGAAAAGGAGAGCGGTAAACCCCTAATCGCGAACAGGAAAATAATCCTGGATCATCATCGTCTTTTGGCTCCTAAGGAGTTTCTCGTATTAACCCCAGACATAGCTGATATCTATAAAAATTATCCACGCGCGGTGGAGAGCAAGATGATCCAATTGGGCAGCTTTCCTTCATTCCCGGATGATGCTGGATCTGTTGTCATTCTCAATGAGAAAAACGTTGTGATTGATAGATTTGACTATCAGGAAGATTTCCACTCTCCCATAATTTCGGAATCAGATGGGGTGTCATTGGAGAGAATATCCTATGACGCCCCCACCCAGGCTCCTCATAATTGGACATCGGCAGCAAGTACTGCAGGATTTGCCACACCTGGGCGGCAAAACTCCCACTCGAGAAGCATGACCGGTCCAAATGGTACTATCTCAATCAATCCTAAAGTAATTGTTCCTGACAATGACGGCTTTCAAGACTTTACCACCATACAATATGTATTTCCAAACAAAAGCTATATCGGCAATGTTTACGTGTTTGATATAGAGGGAAATAAGGTGAGCACAATCGCAGAAAATCAGTCATTTGCTGCTGAGGGTTTTTTTTCATGGGCGGGAACAAACGAAAAAGGGGACAGACTGAGACTGGGTATCTATATGATTTTTGTTGAAGTTTTTGATTTCGACGGCAGCATTGAAGTCTATAAAGAAGCTGTGGCAATAGGGAGCAAATTTTAGAGTCACGGTCAACATCCTTTCATTTAAAAAAATTCGTCTAATGTATAACTTTCTATTAGATAGATGATTATATTTATGTAAATCACCCTATTTTAACCCCTATAGCCATGAATAAAAAATACCTGTTCCTCTCCCTACTACTATCCTATTTTCTATTTTCAGGCTGCATGCGTCGCGAATACGTAATTGAATACGACTACGATTACAGAGGGAACTTTAAAAAGTACAATTCCTTTTATTTCATGCACAATGCCAAAGTGAACCAAGACTCTGCACAAACGGCTTTTAATCCCCTTTTAGAAGAGGCTATCCAAAACCGAATGGAAATTTTAGGGTATAAATTCTCCAAAGAAAAGCCCAGGTTACTGGTTGCCTATACCATATACTATGACGATATGAAATTCAGGGGATATGTTCAACCTGAATTAGAGAAATGGATAGAAAAAGAGATAAGCGATGATAAATACGATCCGGTTAAAATAGATCTGCGTGAAGGAACGATTTTGGTACAGCTAATTGACACCAAAAAAAATAATACTGTCTGGCAAGGGTATGCCTCTGGCGTATTTGGTAACAGTTATTTCAACAATGAAAAGTACATTAAAAGGGCAGTAAGGTCTATATTTGAACAATACAGGATAATGGCTGAAGGCTTTGAAGTAAATCAGAGAAGTATGTGATAAAAAGTCATAAATTTGAGGCGCCCACAATGTTTGTTATTTCTTACCGTTAAGGTCTTGTAATGAACAATAAAAAATATGAGGCATCCTTTTTGGGAGATTGGGAATAGGACCATTCCTGTTTTAGCTGTAGTTATCATCTGCTTATTTGCTTCCTTTCGCTTTATTCAAAATTTTAACACCCTGTTTATAGGCAAATGGAACGCCATATGGATTATTAAAAATTCTGATTTAGGAAATGGCTCGAATAACAACATGCAGGGGCATATGGAATTTCATGAAAATGGAATGGTGGGCATTGAGGCTCGTGGCTATCCCGGCTGTATCTTTAGTAGCGATACCATACAGAATGAGTTGATGTGGAAAACCAGTAATGACAGTCTTTTCTTGTTCAACCAAAGCGATCATTTCAGGCTTTCATACTACATTCAGAAAGCTACACACAACACGATAGAGCTAAAGCTCCTCGATGATATTGTTGTTACATTAAAAAGATAGTACGCAAAAGCTGATGGGTTTTTAAGTTCCTCTTCCATGAAATTTGGAAGTTATGCTAAAAACCGATAACATTGCATTTCCAAGTCAATTATTTCGGTAATTGATTTATAGAGAAGAGTGGAGAGACAGGCTCTGAGAAACTCTAGCAACCTGGC
>CAZHZR010000248.1:0-4899 GCA_964537095.1 uncultured Roseivirgaceae bacterium | reverse complement strand
TTAAAATCATTCCGACTCTGTGAAAAAGCAATTCCGGAAATTGCCATAAACCCTAGTACCAATATCGATTTTCGTATCATACAAACGAATTTTTAAAAATATTCTAATTATTTAATCTTTATACGAGAATATTTTACGAAGAAATGGGGGGTGGGGATACAAATTTTAAACCAGAGTGCGCCCCCATTTTATCGATCGATGCATTTAGCAATCGGAATTGATGGAGATAGGATGCAAATCAAATTTGACTATTTCAATACTATTTGATAGTAGCTGGTACCATAACCTCCCCATACCCCTAGTGCGTTTTCAGAGACATTTGACCGTGCTTTGTTTCCGCTGGATGCAAATGGGTTTCCTGCCATATATAATTCGTTTTCCAACGTGCTCCAAAATCTAAAATGTGGTTCGTCAAAGCTGCAAAATTTGATAGAAACTGTATCTCCCTTTTCAAAATAAGTATCATCAGTCACACTGATGAGGCTTTCAGACCCCCGAACCATAGCGAAAGTAAAATCCTTACCGTTAAATGGTGCATCAGCAAATGCAGAATAGTAAACCGGAACATATTTAGAATCTTTTCCGGCTCTTTTTGTAAATATGCGGTAAAAATTAACTTCGTCTTCAGGATCGCGTATTTTACCATACAACAGCGACCGGGTTTCGCTATCACCAGAAGACTTATACCAAATACTATCAAAAACAGGAGGTGGAGTAATTGTAGTGGTACTCGTATAAACCTGTCCTTCCAGGAAAACCGTTAATGTATAGCTCTTTCCTACTTCTCCGCGAAGTTCTGTTGCCTGATATACAAAAGGTGGGAAAAAATCATGATTTTTTCTATAGGTCAATACCTCTTCTTTTTCACCGTCGCTTACTACCACTTTCGCGGTGCTGACGATAAAACGCCTGATAGACACAGAATCAACATTATCGAAATAAGAAGCGCTCTTTGTAAGAACCACTCTGGGAAATTGTCCTTGCTCGATGTATCCATCTATTACCAATTTTGAATCGTAATCAGGAAATTCAAAATCCGGATCAGGACTGCACCCGAACCCGATCATCAAAAAAATTAAACACAAAAGCTGGAAGCGATTCATTAGAGCAGTTTTATACGGTAAGTAATGGACGGGATTAAGGTAAAAATGGAAACCTGAACCGGTTCTATTTCTAAATGATATTCGTTCAGATTTCCGGAAACATCAAAATATATATAGTATGGATTCTTCCGGTTATAGGTATTAAAACAAGATAAAATAAGCGAGGACTCAGTCCTTTTATTTTTAGAAAGGGCATACTCAGCAGACAGATCCATACGATGGTAGGCAGGCATCCGGAACTGATTTCTATCACCGTATTCGTTCACTATATTTCCGTTGATTATATACCTCCCCTCGGGCAGTGTAAGGGCGTTTCCTGTGGCGTAGATAAAAACACCCATTAGCTGCCACTTCTTGTTCAATTTATAAGTAGCGTTGATGGAAAGGTCGTGACGACGGTCGTACTTAGCCGGAAAAACGCGACCTTCGTCTATGTCTTTGAAATCTTTGTCAGTTTTTGAAAGCGTATAACTAACAGCTCCCGTAAACTTACCCGCATTTTTCTTAACCATCATTTCTATTCCCTTCGATTTTCCTTCACCATAGTAATAATTATCATCAAAATTTACACCCTTGCTATACCCCACTATTACTCCGTTTCTGTATTCTATCTGATTATCCATCAATTTATAATAAGCACTGACGGAGGTTTCAAAAACATTTTGTGAGAAATTTCGAAAGTAGCCGATAGAAAATTGTTGTCCTTTTTGCGGCTTTATATTTTCGGAGCTTGGCACCCACATATCGCTGGGTAAGGAAACAGATGACATAGGTACCATATGAACGTACTGAGTATGATAATCATAGCTTGCTTTTAGAGAAGACTCCGAATTAAGACTGAACCGAAAGGCAACTCGTGGCTCCCAATTCTGGTAAAAAGTCACTATTTCGCCTTTAGAGTATGCTATTGTGTCACTTATATGAAAACCAGCATCTGTTTCAAATCGATCGAAAGGTCCTTTTTGCCAATAAGCGCTATGCCTTAAGCCCAGGCTGATGAGCAATCTATCATTCAAAGTATAGCTGCTGTTTAAAAATGAGCTGTATTCCAGCGCGTTAATTTTCTGTACATGGCCAAAATTAAGGTTTTGCTCATCTGTAAATGCGTTAATTTTATTGGGCAAAAAACTATGATGAATTAGTTCCCCACCAAATTCGATTTCGTGATGTTCATTTAAAAAGTAGACAGCAGAACCCTTTATTCCCCGATCTTTAATCGCAGAAAATAAATCAAGCTTGTAGGTATGGAGGCTTGCTCCAAAATTAAGGTCATAGTGGCTGAGATATCCAGTTAGGTGAGTTGCAAACTGATCATTAACCTTATGATGCCAATTCGCTGACAAAATCATATTTTTCCACACAATGTGATTACTCACTTTCCCTAAATATTGAAAGTCATCGACTCCCGAATAGAAGGATAGGGAAATTTTGTCTTTTCCGTCCTGGTAGTCAATTTTGCTGTTCAGGTCATAAAAGAAATAGTTGAGATCTTTTCCCGAGTAATTAACATCCTTAAGAAGAGACTTATTTAGTAAATCAAGGTAAGTTCTGCGGCCCGCTACTGATACAGCCAGTTTTTCTTTCACGACAGGCGCTTCTACATAAAAGCTTCCTGCTATTACTCCTAATGAAGCCTCCGCCCCCAAATTATTTTTGTCTGGCGTTTTAGATTGAATATTCAGAAACGACGAAAGCCTGCCGCCAAACTTTGCTGACATTCCCCCTTTTAAAAGCTCTACCTTCTCGATGGCAGCGCCGTTAAAAACCGAAAAGAATCCAAACAAGTGAGAGGCATTGTATATAGGCGCCTCATCAAACAATATTAGGTTTTGATCTGCTGCACCTCCCCTAACATAAAAACCCGCACTACCTTCTCCTGAAGCCTGTACTCCAGGCAAAAATTGAATGGCTTTAAGCGGATCAACCTCTCCCAATAAATAAGTAAGCTCCTGAATTTCCTTACCTTTAAGAACGTGTTTTCCAACTTCAATAGATTGTAAGGAAGAAGTTGGAGAATTATTGGAAATTACTATCTCCTGCGTAACCAGATCGGAAGCAATTAGCTCTACGCGAAGGTGTGTCTCTTCCGGAACCTTAATCTCTTTTTGAAACACATGATAGCCTAAAAAAGAAATTTGGATATTATAAATTCCACTTTCGAGTTTTAGAGAAAAATTTCCATCAACGTCCGAGAAGCCTCCATGCGGCGTATCAACTACCTGTACTGCGGCACTATAAAGAGGTGCTTGGTCTTCGGAATCAATTATTTGCCCGGAAACAACAAAAACCTCCTGAGCAGCAGCAAGCAGACAAAAGTGAGAAAGTATAAAAATCAGGAAAAGCGGTCGGAATAACACCTGGGGTCAAATAAGGCTGGATAAAAATGAAGTCACCCTTTTTGAGTGACTTCATTCAATAATTTAATCTAAATCAGCTTCCAAAGCTTCAAGCAAAGCTTCAAAATCAGCTTCTAAGTCACTAAAACTACCTTCTGCATAGGTATCAAGATCCATTTTTGAATCATCAGCAAAGACCAAACGGATATTGGCTTGTTCGTATACGTCATCTTCACAGTAGCAATATTCATCTACGACTTCGTCTACATAAAATTCCGTATCCGCTATTTTCGTTTTTGCTTCTACATAAAACAATGTCAGGTCAACATTTCTGTTAAAAGAGGCAACCCTCTCTTCAACATCATCTTCATTGCTCTCACTATCCTCAATCAAAGCTTTTACATTTACGTCTCCTGCCAGCCTCACATCTAATAGTTGAAAATAAGCTTGCCCGGTAGTTATTACATCACTTCCATCTTCTGAATTCTCTATAACATCGGTTGTAAAATTGCCCTTCGCGCCAATTCCCATATCCATCAGCACTATATCATTATTCTTAAGGCTGTACTTAACAGCAATTTCTTTTGAATTATTAGTCAAAGAGATTTCGTACTTAAAAGGTACCAAAGAAAGAGTAGTTTTAACAGAAGTTGGCTCTCCATCATTGTTATAGGATGCTGTAAAGCCATACTCCATTACTTTATTACCATTTACTGTGAGATCTAAAGACAATCCTGATGGAAAATCCCCATCATAGTCGCCGCTTAACGGACTGGAAGGAGTTGTAATTCCAGCATAAGAGTGGATCGTATAAATGGCGTTGTTTGAAGTTCCAGATTCTGTAGAAGGGAATTTGAAAATAATTTTATCACTTCCGCCAACAAAATCCCAGTCCTGCGCTGCTGCATTCCAGCTATAGGTTCCAACCAAATCATCATAAATTTCTTGAGCTGTTTCAGGATCGTCCTCTGAAGTAGCTCTCATTGCATCAAAGATAACTTTCGTATCCGAAGCACGCTTTCCAAATTTACTTACGGCGCCAATAATTGTATATTTAGAGGATGATGCTTTTATCCTACCTCCTTCATGCGCCTCCTCTGCCAGTGGATCGGCCAAATCCAGAAAGTAAGTAAAACTGATGGATGTCTGAATCGCTGAAGTATTTTTCAGGTCGGTCAATTCCTTGACCATCTTAATGCCGTTGTCCTCTAAATTCTTTTTATTTTCTTCAACAGATAATTCGCTAAAGTCACCTGGAATATCGATAGGGTTCACCTTGTCCCCATCATCGTCCTTACATGAAGAAAAAACAAGACATAAAAGAGAAAGTACTAATAGTAAATTTGATTTTTTCATTGATTGTTGATTGATTAAACAAAATATTTACCACTTGAGATTGAGCATATTCGTCAGCCGTGGAACTGAAAAATGCTGTTTTTTCTTCAAATTAACTCAAGTTC
>CAZHZR010000247.1:0-4914 GCA_964537095.1 uncultured Roseivirgaceae bacterium | reverse complement strand
TTCACACCCCTGACATGGTAAGAATGTGAATTATTTTATCCGAACATAAACATGTTTGATGTTTTTGTTGTCGGTTTGTCTTTCATCAGTTTCAAACTGCCGGATACTTTGAATCAGCGGTGCAAGTTTTTTAAATCCGTAGTTCCGGGGATCAAAATTGGGTTGTTTTTTTACCAGCAAGCTGCCTACTTCACCTAGAAATGCCCATCCGGTGTCATCAGCCAAGTCATTTATGCTCGATTTTATAAAGTTGATTACTTTCTTATCCAGCTTGGAGGTGGGTACTGGTAGGTCCTTCTGTTTTTTATCAGGTTCCTCTTCATTGTCTTCCCCGCCCAGTATTTCAAGGTAAATAAATTTGTTGCACGAGGCTATAAAAGGAGTGGGCGTCTTTTTTTCCCCCAATCCGATTACCAGCATACCTGCTTCCCGGAGGCGTGTAGCCAGCCTGGTGAAGTCACTGTCACTGGAGACAATGCAAAAACCATCTACCTTGCCTGAGTACAAAATATCCATGGCATCAATAATCATGGCAGAATCTGTGGCATTTTTACCTTTGGTGTAGCCATATTGCTGAACAGGAGTAATAGCATTCTCCAGCAATACATTTTTCCAACCTGAAAGATTAGGCTTAGTCCAGTCTCCATAAATACGTTTAAAGGTCGGAAGGCCATATTTTGCTATTTCTTCCAGCATAGCCGTGACATTAGAAAAAGGAATATTATCTGCGTCTATTACTACTGCGAGGCGAAGGTCTTTCTGTCTTTCCATGTCTATTATAAGTTGAAAAAGTTATGAGCGTAAATGTATACAAAAATGTAGATAGTTCCCTTTTATACCACTTAGAAAGCGCAAGATCCTGTTGTTTCGCTATTTCTGAACCAGCAAAGGATAGAAGTTCAATCCTAAAAAGGCAGCAGGTAAATATCCATTGACGTTTTTGAAAACATAAAAAGCTGCTTTTCCGAAACCAAACCAAACGAATATTTTTGATCAGTATTTAATTCAAGATGTCGCGTTTCAGTGGAATATATGTTGTAGAACGTCAAAGCGGAACCATCTATAAAATAGAGTTCGTTTTTGTGGAAATTAAAATAATTAGCTCCGGAAAAAGGAAGCTGTTTTATAAAATTCCCAAAATTGTCAAAAACGTAGATTCCTTTTTTTGCATCGGAAAGAAAAACAAAGTTTTGATATTCTCTTAGATGCGAGCCCTGAAAATTACCGCTCAAAATATTGTTTAAAGATGTGAGGATGTCGGCGTCGAAATAATTCAAATTGATTTTCTTGAGAGAATAATCCTTATCGTCGAATATCCAAAGATTGTTGTCTGAGCTGGGGGTGGCTAACCTCGCATAAATGTCAAAGTCTAATTTCTGCGTAGTGATATGAGTTAAGAAGCGATCAAGAAAGCTAAACTCTTGTAGCCCTTCATAAAAAACAAAGGTGTTTAACGTTGATGAGGCTTCAATACTTTTTATTTTTCCTTGTTTTTGCGGGGAATAGGTAAAAAGGAGCTCGCCGGAATTCTTGAATTTATAAATATTTCCCTTGTTTCCCCCATAATAAATATGGCCGGTTCTGTCAAGAGAAACATTCACCGGCTCTTCCAATAATGGTATTTTATCAAGCAACGCAATATCTTGTGCTTTCACAGACAAGCAGCAAAGTACCATTGTCATAAGGACATAAAAATACGTGTGTTTATACCTCAAATTCCAAGAGCTTAAATTCTTCGCCGTCAAATACACCGTAGGTTGTAAAATTTACCCATTCCCCCAGATTTATGTACCTGCTTCTGTTATTAATTTTTAAATCCAGCGGAAGGTGCCTGTGTCCGAAAACATAAAAATCATGATGATACTTTTTTTCCATTTCTTTTGAATATAGGAATAACCACTCCTTTTCAGCCCCTTTAAACGATTCGTCTTTGTCGGAATTATTGATCCTGCTCTTTTTAGACCACATGTTGGCTATAGACAGTCCCAGGTTCGGATGGATCCTCGCAAAAAGCCACTGGCAAATAGGGTTTTGAAAAACCTTCTTTAAAAATTTGTAGGTGTGGTCTCCCGGGCCTAGTCCATCTCCATGACCTATGTACAATGATTTGCCATTTACTTCAAGTCTTTGGGGCTCGCGGTAAACTGGAATGTTAAATTGCTGTGGGAAATAGTCAAACATCCACATGTCATGGTTGCCGGTAAAAAAAATAACAGGAATACCGCTGTCTGTTAATTCTGCTAATTTTCCCTGAAGCCTGGCAAACCCTTTGGGAATCGCGTGTTTATATTCGAACCAGAAATCAAATATATCACCAACTAAAAATATTGAATGCGCATCTCCTTTTATGAAGTCTAACCATTTAATTATAAGTTTTTCTCTCTCCAAACTGGATTGCGGGTCTGGTGCACCAAGATGGAAATCAGAGGCAAAGTATATTTTTTTCCCCGGAGGTAGTTTTTGGATTTGACGTATCATCCAATCAGAATAAATATTAGGGATTCAAAGATTCAAAAAAAAAGGCTGTTTGGAAATTGAAATAATCAATGTTTGCAAACAGCCCTTACCTTTATAGATTAATACTAACTTTTTTCATCCTCGACCTTTATGCCGCTATCTGATATTTTACCTGAATCCGTCTCATTGCCCTCTTTCTCATTGTCAGCAACTTTCCCATTCTCTTTTTTTTCCTCAAGCGTAGTAGCATCGGGTTGCAATACTTCTTTGTCAAGCTCACCGTTCGTATAAGCCTGATAGGTAGTCTGCTTATCGAAAGGTCGTTCTCCTATCAGACGTTGTAAGTCAGTTTGGAAAATTATTTCTTTTTCCAGCAATTCCTTGGCAATGATCTCCAGCTCCTTCTTTTTGTCCCTTAAAAGAGCAATTGTACGAGCGTAGGCACCTGCTATTAATTTTCCTACTTCGCTATCTATTAATTGCGCAGTGGATTCTGAATAAGGCTTGTTAAAATTATATTCAGATTGTTTGGAATCATAGTAGGAGACATTGCCCAGCTTATCATTCATTCCATACACACTTACAATGCTGTAAGCCAGTTTTGTCACCCTTTCAAGATCACTCAAAGCACCGGTAGAAATTTTGCCGAAAATAATTTCTTCAGAGGCTCTTCCTGCCAATGTCATGCACATTTCGTCCATTAACTGTTCGGTTTGATAGAGAAACTGCTCTTTCGGCAGATACTGTGCGTATCCTAAAGCAGCTACTCCTCTTGGCACGATGCTCACCTTCACCAAAGGATCGGCATGCTCAAGGAACCAGCCCGCCACGGCATGACCTGCTTCATGGTAGGCAACTATTTTTTTCTCGTCCTGAGAAATAATTTTATTTTTCTTTTCAAGACCGCCGATTACCCTGTCGATGGCATCATGGAAATCCTGTAAATCTACCGCCTCTTTGTTTCTTCTGGCTGCAATCAGTGCAGCTTCGTTACAGACGTTGGCAATCTCAGCTCCGGCAAAACCTGGAGTTTGAGCAGCCAGTTTCTTAGAATCAACATCCTTAGCCAGCTTAAGCGGAAGTAGGTGGACTTTGAAAATAGCCTCTCTTCCCACAATATCCGGCTTGTCGATGCTTATTTGCCTGTCAAAACGGCCGGGTCTTAGAAGCGCAGAGTCTAAAACATCAGGGCGGTTGGTTGCAGCAAGAATAATCACTCCTGAATCTGTAGCAAAACCATCCATTTCTACCAGTAAGGAGTTTAAAGTATTTTCTCTTTCATCATTGGATCCTGGCATCTGCCCTCGGCCTCTGGATCTACCAATTGCATCGATTTCATCAATAAAAACAATACAAGGCGCTTTTTCTTTTGCCTGCTTGAACAGGTCTCTTACCCTTGCGGCACCTACACCCACGAACATTTCCACAAAGTCTGATCCTGAAAGTGTAAAGAACGGCACTCCTGCTTCGCCCGCTACTGCTTTTGCCAACAGGGTTTTACCTGTACCCGGGGCACCCACTAACAAAGCCCCTTTTGGAATTTTACCCCCAAGTTTGGTGAACTTTGCCGGTGTTTTTAGAAATTCAACGATTTCCACAACTTCTTCTTTGGCTTCGTCAAGACCAGCCACATTGTCAAAAGTTATTTTTACTTTGTTCTCAGCGTCGAAGAGCGCGGCTTTTGATTTTCCGATATTAAATATTTGTCCGCCTGGCCCACCTGTACCGGTCATTCTACGCATCAAGAACCAAAATCCGAATAGGATAAGGATTAAAAAGCCCCAGTTGAATAGAAAGCTGGTGAAGTCAGAGCGCTCCTCCACTTTATATCCTATGTCCTGATCTGCAGGCATTTTTGATTCTATTTCCTGAAATTTCTCATTAAAGATTTCAGGAGAAGTAATATTGAACCTGTAATGCGGAGTCTGATTTAAACCAAAACCTGACCTGTCACCGAGTTCACTCTTGTATTTTGACTTTTCTAAAGCTTCTGCTTTTAGATAAACTTCCACATAATCCTGGTTTTTGATCAGGATTACCTTTTCAACGTCACTCTCGAGCATCATTTGCTCAAACCGCCTGATATCTATCTCTTTTACTGCGTTGCTTTTATTTAAGAAGAAGACCCCAAAAATTACAGCTGAAAGCACCACAATAATCCAAATTTGGTAATTCGGCTTGTTTGGTGGATTGGGTATAAACTTCTTTTTCTTATTTGGTATATCTGCCATTATTAATTAGATACTATGATTTATTTATTAATACATTTAGATTTTGTGATTGGAATATAAGGTAGGAGGTGATTATTCCTCAGACGCTATATGTGTTATTTCCGCATCCCCCCACAAATCTTCGAGGGCGAAAAAAGCTCTACGATCTTTCTTGAAAACATGAGCAACCACATCAACATAGTCTATCAAAATCCATTCCTTATTTTTTTTTACCCGCTTTGTGCCA
>CAZHZR010000246.1:0-4927 GCA_964537095.1 uncultured Roseivirgaceae bacterium | reverse complement strand
TTTAGCTTCTTGCGGAGTCTTGTTCTGGATACTTTTATACTATTCGGAGAAATGCCTAAGATGGAAGCACACTCGTTATTGCTCAAATTTAACCTGATAAGTGCGCAGTGGCGAAGTTCCTGATTGGTAAGCTCCGGATAGTTAATTTTTAGCTTGGCATAGAAGCCTGTATATATTTGTTCAAAATAGAGCTTAAATTCTTCCCAGTCCTTATCAAGCCTGAAGCTTTCGTCTATTATCTTCAGCAATTTTTTCAGTTCGTTATGAGGCGCGCCGTCGGTAGCTTTCACAATTTCTTCTAATCGCTCCCTCAGTTCCTTCAGCATTTCATTCTTCTGAATAATGTTGAGCGTATGTGTGGTAATTTGCTTGTTGCGATACTCTATTTGGTCCTGCAGTTGCTTTTCCTTCAGATGTAGGTAATTTACATCGGCCTCTGAAAGCGCCTGCTGCGACTTAAAAACTGCATTGTTCTTTTCGATTAGCTCCTCCTTTTGCTGAATTAATCGGTTTTTTTGTTCTATAATTTCATTTTTTTGAAGATTAATTTCCCGGGTGCTGATCTCCACCATTTTTTGAAGCTTTTTCTTCTGCCTGATTAAATGGAAATGATATATTCTGACAGACGCAAGAATTAAACCCAAACCAGCCACTATAAATAACAACAGCGCCCACCATGTTTTAAACCACGGCGATTTGACCACAAACTGTAATGCAAGGGGGGTACTCCACAGCCCGCCAGCATCTCGTGCACGCACCAGCAATTTGTACTGCCCTTCTGAAAAACCCAGCACGGAAATGGAGCTGTTTTGCGATGCCTCCGTCCAATTGTTGTCCAATCCCTCAATCCTGGTTTGGTATAAAATATTAGTGCCAGGATAGGCGAGGCTCACAAATTCTGCCTCAAATCGTGAGCCATATTTGAGCTCAATTTTTTCATTGTCCGGAATTTCCCCCTTTGATCCATTAATCCATAGCGATTTGAAGATAGGTTGCGGCGTGGCGTTAAACGCTAAATCTTCAATACTGATTTCTGCCACACCCATTGCCGTAGCCACAAACAATTTGTTTCCGGAAACCAAAAAACCTCTTTCTTCGAGAACCCGTGAAGGCAACCCGTTTTCCCGGGTGAACGCCAAAATCTGTTCTTCATGCACCACTACGAGTGCGTGGGAATATGCCAGCCAAATATCGCCTTCGATAATGGTAATGGCTTTTATAGGCTCATTGACATCAATTCCTTTGAAAGATAATCTATGGGCATGATAAAGCCCCTCTTGCTCAGTTACCTTTAACAAGCCTTCGTTGGTGGCCAACAATATATTTCCAATGCTGTCAAAGGCCATGTCTTCCACCCGTATTTCCGCTGTCGGCTTGAAACTGTACTTTAAATCAATCACCTGAAAACGATCTTTGGGAGCGTCATAGTAGTACAATAACGAATCAATACCCGTGGCACCACAATAAAGTTTATTGTCGGCGCTGGCTTGTAAAACCATGGAGCCCTTCACCTCCTTATAATGCGTTAACTCTATTCCCTCGGAAATTTTTACTAACTCTTCGTAGCGTCCTGAAAACCATATATTGCTATTAGCATCTTTTAAGATATGGGTAATGGTGCTTGGTCCCGTATCAAGCTGTTGTATATTTTGATTTGAAGATAGGTCGTAATAAGAAATAGCGCCGAAAGCATCACCAATCCATATTTTGTTTTTATCAAGAAGGATGCGATCAAAATAGGTGGCTTTTGAAGAGAACAAAAGTGATGTTTCATTTGATTCGGGAATATGCACGAAGATTTCAGAACCAGACGAGAAATAGAGCTTGTCAAGACTGTCTACATCCATAGATTCAGCCCTGTATTTCCCGGGTTTGGTAATGGGAGTAATTGCAGAAGCTTTCAACAAGCCCAGATTTTCACTTCCTGTAATCCATATTTCATTGTTCCCGCGGTCGTAGTGGAAGTCTAGTATATCGTTGAAAGGTATATTCTCAACCCGCTCAAAAGGCGCACGACTATTAAAGACACTGCTGTACAAACCGTTATCCCATGTGCCGGCGTACACCGTGTTGTTGATTAAAAAGAGGGTAGATATATATTCCGGGCCGCCAACAGGTCCATTTATCTGTACGTTTTCATCGCTATCCACTTTCAATCTTAGCAGGCCTTCCTTGCCACCAATCAACAGATAGTCGCCATTCACCGTGATGATGCCGGTTACGTCTGTAAGAGGATATTCAATTTTCACTTCTTCCACCGTATCAATCGTCTCATTAAATTTCAAAAGCTTGCCGACATAAGGAGCTATCCATATCTTTCCAAATGCATCCTCGGTAAAAGAAAATGATCGGTGGTAATTGATTGAACGGAATTTTTCTCCCTCTAAATATCTCTTAAAGCTATTGTCACTGATTTTCACGACGTTATCAGATTCACCGATCCATAAGTTCTCTTTACTATCTTCAAAAATCGCCTTTGGATAATTCAGAACATCGGGGAAATTTTCGCCATTTACCTGAATAGGTCTGAAATAGGTGGTATCTACAGTTGCGACGATTTCTCTGATTCCAAAGTCGGTTAATATAAGGAACTGTCCATTTTTTCGAACTAAAAACTTTTTAGAATAAGGGCTTGGGAGCTCCTTGAGGTACATCTCAGTTTCTCTTCCATCAAAGCGCAAAACCCCCTGGTCGGTTGCCAGCCACACAAAACCCTGCGCGTCTTTACTGATCCCTTTGATAACTTCATTCGACTGGATTTTATTAATATCGTAGTACCTGAAGTTTTCCTGGGCACGGAGCAAAGTAGCGCTTTGGAACAAAACAGTTATCAAAAGAAGCCTCATAACAGGGGTCGGGAAACATGCGGGCACTGTCTTGCAAAAGAAATGATTGAAAAATGTATTGATAAATGTTCCGTGCACGTTAGGTTGCTTGTTATTGAATCATCTAAAGTAATTAAAAAATTGAATTTCTCCTGCGTTAATAAATTGTATCGAGCGATCTTTCAAATCGGTAGATGAAGCCATAAAACTCAAAACCCATGCACACCTCGAAATTTTTGCTTTAATGCAACTTATCAGCATTTTCTAAAACTTGAGGGCTAAGGCTGAATCCGCGGATAAATGCCTTAAAAAATAGGATTGCTAAGCATTTTAAACATGCAGACGCTATTCTCCACCCCCACATACTGACCGTAATTCGGCATTCCCCTGTAGCCGTTTTTGGTGTAGAGGGCAATGGCTTCCGGTTGGGCTATGCCGGTTTCAAGAATTAGTTTTGAACAGCCAATCTCCAGCGCCCAGCGCTCCAGCTCGGTCAGTACAAGTGTGGCGATGCCCTTGCCTCGTAAATCAGCCCGCACAAACATGCGCTTCACTTCCCAATCATCTTCGCAATATAATTTTAAGGCACCACAACCTATGGGATGCCCCTTTTGATAAGCCACCACAACATGCCTTATATTATCAATTTTATTGTACTGCGCATAAAATGCGTGATCCTCGCCGTCCCTTATTTTTAGGTCTTGATCCAGCAGCGAGACGAGATTTTGAAAATCAGCATTATCAGAGGTTGTTCTTTGCAAATCAATTGTGCTCATTTCTTAAATCAGGGTATTCCTATTCCTGGGTATGCTAAAAATTATCGTTTAAAATGTTCAAGAAGGTTATATGCGATATAGTAGCCGCTACCGCGCATTTAACTCAACCGAAACAGGTTGTAAATCAAACTTCCCAACTTCAATAGTAGAAGTTCCGTGCACTCTTATAGTTGCTTTTTGGAAGTCTTCTTCATCTGCTTTATAAATGTTATCCACATATTTCTGAGGATTCCTGTCAATATAAGGAAACCAGGTGCTATGGATCTGAATCATTACTTTGTGACCTTTTTTAAAGGTATGAAGCACATCCTGCAATGGAAATTCTACTTTGGTGATTTCATTAGGGGTGAAGGGCTCCGGATTTTCATATGAATTTCTAAAACGTCCGCGGAAAACTTCACTCCGCACCATTTGTTGATAATCACCCATTACAATATTATCGGGGTTGTGCGCATAAGCAGGATGATCCGAGGGGTATACATCTATTAACTTAACCACAAAATCTGCATCCGTACTGCTGATAGACACCATCAACTTCGCTAATATTTCTCCAGCCAGCGTCAAGTCTTCCTCCAGAACCGGGGTTTCAAAGGTAAGCACATCAGGTCTGCGGGAGGCGTGCCGCTGGTCGTCGGTCATAAAAGCCCGCGGTGTAAAAGTTACACCTTCGGTATATGAGGTGTAAGGCACAGGCTTTTTCGGGTCGCTTACATACTCGAAAACCGCTTTCTCATCTCCCTTCTCATTGATCAGCAATCGTCCGTCCTCTTTAAAAGCGAGCGTAAACTGTGCTTCTGAAGGAGGCCATACGTCAAATTTCTCCCATTTCTTCAGGCCGGTATCAAACATATAAGCCTCAGGAAGATCAGGTTTTTCCTTGCCTTCTTTTAAGAAATGATTAAAAAACGGGCGCTCAATTTCTTTTTGATAGAAGGTGGAAATACTATCGCCATAATAAATATGATTTACTACTTGAGACCCTTTTTCTCTCGCCCAGTCTCCGTGACTCCAGGGCCCCATGACAATGGTGTTAAAGGTATTCGGATTGTTTTTTTCAATGGTCTTGTAAATGTTGAGTGGCCCGTACAAATCTTCTGCGTCAAACCAACCTCCAACCACCATCACAGCATGGTTGACACTTTTCAGATGAGGCAAAATACTTCTCTTTTGCCAAAAGTCGTCGTAATTCGGATGCTCTACGATCTGCTGCCAAAATTCATTGTCGTGGTGAAGTTCCTCAGTAATATTCTTCAAGGGCCCCATGTCCATATGGTATTCATAGCCATCAGCTGCCTTGCTTCTGTCAATTCTTTGCAGCTCTTCGTT
>CAZHZR010000245.1:0-4929 GCA_964537095.1 uncultured Roseivirgaceae bacterium | reverse complement strand
GGGGACAGAACACGGAGGTGGGGTTCAGAAACTGCCCTCCCGTACAGCCCCTGACCCTCAAACTTAGATTTTCCCAAGATTGTCCTTCGCCATTTTATATTCCGGAGCCAGTTTTAGGGCTGCTTCGAAGCTCTGTTTGGCAGCATCTTTATTGCCCAGCTCCAGATGGTTCATACCCTGAAAATTATGCAAAGCAGCTTTCATGGGTATTTCTTTCTGCTCCTGGCCTGCTCCCTCATTCAATACTACTTTTAAACTATCTACTTCTGCATTGCCCAACAGAATGTCTAATGAGGTTTTGCTTTCGTTGTGCCGCTTCAGATCGAATTGCAGCATCCCGATCTTATAGAGCGTGTATGGATTGTTTCTTTTTAGATATAGACTTTCATAATTTGACAATGCCTGATCATACAATCCCAGTTTCTCATAAGAAACTGCCTGGATTTCCAGCGCAGGAAGATGATTTGAATTTACAGCTAAGATGTCTCTCGCTACCAGGAGACTTGATGCAAATTGCTGATAATCATAGTAAAAATAGGCCAGCGAATCTAACAAAGAAGTACTAGAAGGATCTATGGCCAACATGTTATACAACGCAGTTTTGGCAACCGCAACATCATTGAACCTCAAGGCATACTGATATACATTTAATTGCTGCTTATAAGCCTCAGAGGCTTGACCTTTAGCTTCCTGTGCCATTGAGGTATTGACTGCAAAAACTGCTATAAGTACAAAACAGCCTAATAATTTGATAATGTTCTTCATGTATAATTTATGGTTTAATTTATATTTTCAATTAATTCCGCATTTCGACCGTCCAGCTTGTCTGTAGAGTGCTCCCTTGCTTTCATGTCTATTCTACTTCTATCGCCTTAGTGGCTATTGATCCCCTTGCTTTCGTGCCTATCGCTTTATTCTCTCTTCCTCCCGTTCCCCACTTGCGAATTGCCACTGCTTTTTGCCTTAAGCCAACTGCTTTCTGCCTATTGCATTTACCACTTGCCTATTGCCATTTGCTTTTTGCTTACTGCCCAACTGCCTACTGCCTCTCTATTTTGGCTACCACTACCAAACCTTCCCTTTCACCCAATTCAATCATATAGCTATAAAGGTCTTCAAAGTTATTTTTAACTTTCCCTTCCAACACCGCCTCTTTTAAAGCTTCTTTAATATTCCCTACCGTTCTTCCTGGCTTAAGGTCAAAAGTTTTCATGATTTCCTCCCCTCCCACTTCAGGTTGAAAATTCCGGACCTGATCTTTTTCTTCTACCTCCAGCATTTTCCGTTCCACAAAATCAAAATTACGCAGATATTTTTTCACTTTGACGTCATTTTTCGAAGTGATATCTGCTCGACAAAGTTTCATGAGGTCTTCAATGTCATCTCCTGCCTCAAAAAGCAACCTCCTTATGGCGGAATCTGTCACGACTTCTTTTACCAAGGCAATTGGCCTCAAATGTAAGCGGACTAGCTTTTGCACATACTTCATTTTCTCATTCAAAGGCAGCTTTAACTTCCGGAAAATTCCCGGAACCATGCGGGCGCCTTTGTCTTCATGTCCGTGAAAGGTCCAGCCCACTTTCTTGTCAAAACGCTTGGTAGCAGGCTTTGCAATGTCGTGCAGGATTGCCGCCCAACGCAACCACAGGTTTTCCGACATCTCACCAACATTGTCAAGCACCTGTAAAGTATGATAGAAATTATCCTTGTGAGATAATCCATTGATCGTTTCTGTGCCTTGCAGGGCAACCATCTCAGGAAAAACAAGTTCCAGAAGCTTCGAATGATAAAGTAATTTAAATCCATACGAAGGCTTCCGCGATAAGATAATCTTATTGATTTCATCGGTGATTCTTTCCTGGGAAACAATTTTAATCCTTTCCGCCTGGCTGCTGATGGCTTCGAAAGTGACGGGATCTATATCAAAGCTAAGTTGGGAGGCAAAGCGAATCCCCCGCATCATTCTCAGCGGATCATCAGAAAAAGTAACCTCCGGTTCCAGGGGTGTACGGATCATCTTGCGTTTCAAATCTTTCACCCCTTCAAAAGGGTCTATCAATTCCCCGTAGTTCTCCTTATTCAGACTGATAGCCAGCGCATTGATGGTAAAATCCCTACGTTTCTGATCATCTTCTAAGGTGCCGTTTTCTACGATTGGTTTTCGAGAATCAGATCTGTAGGATTCTTTTCGGGCGCCCACAAACTCAATTTCAAAATCTCCCGACTTGATCATGGCTGTTCCAAAGCTTTTGAAAACCGCCAGACTATCTGATTTTCCCAACCGGGAAGCGACCATTTCTGCCAGCTCAATGCCACTCCCAACAGTCACTATATCGATATCTTTAGAGGGCCTGCTGAGCAAAAGATCCCGCACAAAACCACCTATTACATAAGCTTCTTGTTTAAGGGCTATTGCACATTCATGAATTACCCCAAAAACCGAATTTTCCTCTAAGACCTCTCTGTAATTCATCATCATTCTTTTAATAAAACTTAATTTCCCCGTTCATTCCCAGAGACATCACCTTGTCTGCTAAAAGCTTCCATTCAAAGTTATCCGGCAAATTTAGTGTTTTCTCGTGTTGCTTCAAAAATTCTCCGGTGGGGAAATCACTGGCTAAAAATGTAAGGAAAAGAGGATGTTTTTGATTGAAGAGCAATCTGTGGAAAAGACCTTCGCTGTAAACCCGAATGTGGATCCCCTCCTGGATCATGAAATGCTCGGGCAAATTACGGGGATTGGGATATATTACCTCCAAACTCTTTTCGGCAAATTCCACGATATCCCAGGCCAGGGACGGCACCTCTTGCAGATACATGGTAAGCTGACCGATTTCAGGCAGTAAAAGGACGGATTTAAGGAGATGTTTTGAATGGCCTTTGATAAACTCGGCGTATTTTTCTGATCTCATGTGGCCAAGTACTGCTGTGTTTTGCTTTTGCCGGACCAGTAAAAGGTTGTCATTTCTCAGGTAGTGGGAGATACTGTTGTCAAACATTTTGGATGATATTCAATGTAAATGAACAGCAAATAAAATGAATTAATAAGGAAGATAGCAAAAGAATGGAAATTTCTTTGTGTTGGGCATGACGTAGCTAGCGCGAGCACTTATGCTTGGTGTTTTAAAATTGAAAAGGTGCCTCCTTCGTCGGGCATGACGGAAACAACGAGGCGCAGATTTGAGCAAAAGCGATTTAAAAAATCGCTGTCCTTTGTTCGCTGCTAATTATGAAGTCTGCAAACCACAAAGACTTCCGAAGTTTCGTAACTGAGGCTGTAGAGGGCTTAATGCGGCCTATGGATCAATGGACGCTTTCCCCTGTTAAAAGGACTAAACTTCTGAAGTCATGCCTAAGCTCGCTGCTCAGGATTGAAGTTTGATGCAAGCAACAAAGACTACACCCATTTAGAAAGTTGGGCAGGGGATAAATTTCTCTCGTCTTACACTGGTTTTTCCGCTCCCTCTCTTTTCAAACTGGTAGATGAGGGAAATTTCATGCGAGCCACCTGAGCTTGGGCCAAGATTTGAAATGGTGATATCGTAACTGTAGCCTACCTGAATTTCATCAAATTTTAGCCCAAAAAGGAAAGTTAAGGCATCCTGGTTTACCCTTGATGGCACATCCTGCGTTATCGGAATACCCCGGTACCAAAATCCTGCCATGATGGGATCATACTGAAAATGCAGGCCCAGGTCCAACTGGTCAAACTCTCTTTGCTTTTTATAAATAAACGATGGTGCAAGGCTCGACATTTTCTTCATTCCTTTTGGACCATAATACAGGGGTATTCTATAACCACCATGTATAGAATACTTGGCCGATAGCTTCTCCTGCCCGTCTACCAAAGTAGTATTGGGTTCATTCATATGATAGGCAGATGCCCCCAACCACATATTTTTGTTGTAGATCAAAATCCCGGATCCGAAATCAATGAAACCTCTGCCCATTGTATTTTCAAAGTCCTGCGTATCCAACCCCTGGTCATAACCCAACCTAAGTGCATCGCCAAAAATGAGGCGGTTGTAATCGATAGATCTTTTGGTGTATGAAAAGTGAATGCCGGGAGTAACCACCCATTTATTGCTTAGATGTATCTTATAAGAATACAGCAATCCCACATTCGTAGATTGTAAACCGGCAGAACCCGCTTTGTCATTGACGACCATCAGGCCAAAACCGCTATTTAACTTGCGGTGGTAGTAATCATAGGAAAAGGCATAGGTCTGAAAAGCGGATTGTACCGCCGGCCATTGGTTTCTATAATTGGCCACAAAGCGGTGATGTGCCTTAGGTCCGGTACCAGTATAGGCCGGATTAAGGTATAAGGGTGCCGAATAGAATTGCGAGAACTGAGGATCCTGCCCGAAAGCAAAATTCAAAGTAAACATCACAAATAACACACACAATGTAAAAATTTTCACCATAACACTTAGTTCTTACTCCTTTGCACTTTCACCTTATATCAAACCTCTTTTTTTACCTTAACAGGGTAACATCCCCAAACTTCGACGTGCGTTCACCATTGGTGAACTTTAAATCCAGCTTGTATATATAGACCCCCGAAGGACTTAACACGCCTTTGTAATAGCCGTCCCAACCGATCTCCTGGTTATTCGACTCAAATAATAGCTCTCCCCACCTGTTGTAGATCATCATGTTATATTCCACGACGCCCTGCATCAGCGGCATAAATACTTCATTATCCAGGTCGCCATTGGGCGTAAATACATTGGGTACTTTTACTTCAAATTTCCCTTCAATGCTTATCTCGCCCGCTCTTCTAAGTGTATCCGCACAGCCCTGCTCATTGATGGCAATCAAGGTTATTTCATAATTGCCCGGTTTTGTATAAGCATGTTTTGGTTCAAATTTGGTAGAGGTATTTCCATCTCCAAAATCCCATAGATAACTCACGGCATTGGTACT
>CAZHZR010000244.1:0-4980 GCA_964537095.1 uncultured Roseivirgaceae bacterium | reverse complement strand
TCTATATGAATTTTATATTTAGCTAACAAACCTACACTGCCAGACAGCGAAAACCTGGCTTTCTCTATTTTGTTGGCTTCAGGGTCAATGCTATAATTATACGCTGTTAGAAAGTCTACCTCTTTGAGAACGGTATTGCCAAAAATGGCCCTTTCCAGGTTGCAGTTATCAAACTTTGAGCCGCTTAGGTTTGCGTTCATAAAACTTGCTTCCTTCAGTGAGCAATCTACAAACTGAGTTTTAGGCATTTTTTTGTTTGAAAAGGAGGTGTAATCAAGCATGCAATCCTTAAAGCCCACGCTAAAGAGGAAATCATTTGCTTCGTTGAAATTTACTCCCAACACCTTGCAACTCTCGAACGATACTATTCTTAACCCTGAACTATTTAGTTTGAGCAAACTCAAGTTGCAGTTGATAAACTTACAGTCAATAAAATTACTATAGGAAAAGTCACTGTTTGAAAGGTCGCATTTGATGAAAGTACATGATTCAAATTCTCTTCTGTTTACCGCCTTGTTTACATAGCTTATCTGTTCGAACGTCTTATTCTGATGCTGTTTGTTATCCATGGAGAATTGATTGTGATCCCTGTCGGATCTTTGATAGTCTCCTGCAAAGGTATTTTATAAAACTTCATAATCGTTCAGCTTCCTCATTTTTTATCCGGCGGCGAACGGGGAAAAACAGCGGAAATCCACGTGCTATAGTATTTCTTAGAATGTATTTTAATAAAAAAACATATCGCCAGTATTATGGTTTTGTAATACATATTAACGAATAACTATACTTAAAACTTTAAACAAAGAAAAAATGGATAGTCTAAGAAATCAAAAAGATGGAACCGTAACAGGTGTTTTTAATGACAAATCAGATGCTGAGAGGGCTTATAGTGACCTACTGGAGCGAGGATATACCTCTAATGAGATCACCGTATTGATGTCTGACGAAACAAGAGATCTGCATTTTAAGGGTGAAGATTCTGACCTGGGCTCAAAGGCCATGGAAAAAGCAGGAGTGGGATCTGCCATCGGAGGTACTGCAGGAGCCATTATCGGAGCCATTGCTGCAATTGGCACATCGGTTGCCATACCTGGATTGGGGCTTGTGATAGCGGGACCTTTGGCTGCCGGATTGGCAGGAGCAGGCGCAGGAGGATTAACCGGTGGTTTGATTGGAGCCCTGGTAGGTTCGGGAATTCCTAAGGAAAAGGCGGCAGTTTACGAAAATAGAATAAAAGAAGGAGGAATAGTTTTAGGTGTTACTCCTAAGTCCGTCGATGAAAGATTAGAGATAGCAAACAACTGGAGTAGCAATTATCAAGGAGAGGAAATTCATGGGGTTCAGTTGAGTGAAGACACCTACGGGTCTTCAGGAACAGGTAATATGGGAAGCAGTAGCATGATTTCCGACGAAAATAGAGCAGAATCTGTTCCAATGGGTTCCGGATCGGATTTTACCAGAGATGACGACATGGACAGCGATCTGGACATGACAATCGAGGGGCAGAGTGATGAAGGTTTCAGTAAAGGCACCTATAGAAGCTCTGACCTTACCCACTCTACAGATGAACTGAGTACGGAAGGTGCAGGATCCTTTAGAGACCAAAATCAATTGAACATAAAAGGGAACTGGAACGAGATCAAAGGAAGATTGAAGCAACAATATGCTTCGCTCACTGACGATGATCTAACTTATAGCGAAGGACGTGAAGATGAAATGCTGGGCAAGCTACAACAGAAAACTGGCAAAAGTAAAATAGAGTTGGCCAGAGAAATAAATGGATACAATTATTAAATGCTCTCAGGCATCTAAAGCCTGTTGTTCTTCAGGCAAAAAAAGCTATCGGCAGTTCGTCGATAGTTTTTTTTGTACAGGTTGGATTGCTACAGAAATACCTGCTTGAAACTGTTGCAGCATATTTACTTTTTGAAGATTCGAACCACTTTGTTTTTGTGTCCGTTACTGAGCTTTAAATAATAAAATTGGTTTCTCAATTGGCGTGCTGATAGATCAAGCGAAATAGAGCCAGCCTCAGAAACTACTTTTTCCTTAAATACTTCATGGCCAAAGTTGTCGTAAAAGGTCAAGTCGAATTTGCCATATACAGGAGCATCAAAATCGATTTGCACCTTGTCGGCCACCGGGTTTGGATACACCACAAAATTACCCCATCCAGCTTCAATATCTTGTTTGACTTCCACCTCACTTTCTTCACAGGAATAGCTGCAAGCTCCTAATGAGGCTCCTCTGGCTAAAAGCGGCTTTACTGCTATTTTCGGGACACACAACAATCTTTCTCTACCAGGCACACCTGATGGATTGATACATACCTGCACTTTTTGGCTGCCCTCTTTGATGCCGCAGCTTACATCTACCACACAGACTCTTATGGTATCTGTGGCGGTCAGGCTTCCGGCATCTCTTACAGTCAGGATGTAATCCTGATTCTCTAAAGGACAAATCTCTATGCTTTCCCCTTCCTCACCCGTACTCCAGGAGTAACTATAGGGTGGGATGCCGCCGGTAACGGCACCAGCCTGTAAAGTTGTGCATGCCAAAGGTGTGTAACCCGCATAAACCATTGCGTCTGCCGCCACTTCTAATTCAAGAGGTGAAGAAAAACTGAACCTGCTCAAAACCGGGAGGTGGTCAGACGTGGTATTGGCATAATTTTCAATGAAGGAAAAGGGAATAAACAAGGTTTCGGTACCCTCTATAAATTCATCATACAACTCGTTGCTGATGGTAATGTGATCAATTACGTTATCGTTGAAAATATAGGATCTTAATCCTTCTTCGCTCAATGTAGAAGTAATAACATGGTAAGCAGTATCGGTCACAAATTGTGCATAGGGTGTTATTCCGCCTCCGATTGATTCGTCTACATCGTCATTGTAGTCTCCCAATAAAATAATATTAGCGTCTGCGTAGTACATATCCAACGTGTCTTTTAGCGCTCGTATATCATATTGTTTTCTTGCAATGTCTTCAGTACCTGAACCTGATTTTGCATGGATGTTAATAAGCTGAATTGTTTGCAGGCTTCCTTCAATCATTGCTTCAGCGGTTATCATGTAAGGTAGCCTTCTACTGGACCAGAATGATGAGGAATTGCCGGTGGGATATCCGTGCAAGGAATTCAATACTCCATTCCGAGCATCGTCATACATGGTCTCGAATAAAACCCGGGTATCCACAATTTTCATGGTGGTGGTGTCGTAAATGAAGCAAAGCTGCTGCGAAGGAAATTCCGGATCTGGTCCATTAAAAGAATAAGAATATCTTTCAGAACAAACAGATGCATAGCCTGGGAGTCGTTCAACCAGGGCACTTAGAAATGCAGCATCAGAAACTTCCTGAACAGCAATTATATCTGCCCTTACGCTGTCCAGCAATTTAAATGCGTTTTCTGCCTGAAGTTCTACGTCTACCGGGCCGAAGTTGGGCAATGCAGCGCCAAAAAATTCCATGTTCCAGGTCATTACATCCAGGGTGGTATTGTTTGGGATATCGCTGCCGACCGGCTCGTAAGGTTCACTATCGGGTAGATCTTCAAGAAATCGGGGTAAAATCTGCAAGGTGCCTCTAAAACTACCGAGCACGCCAGTGATCGACACAGAATCATCCGGAATTTCTCTACCCACCAAACTATGTACGTCGGCGTCTATTCTCAGCTCCATTTCGTCGGTTCCGTCGCTGATAAGATAATTACTTTCCGGGAACAGAAGACCCTTATTTTGAAGGAAAAAAGCCCCCGGGATGGTAACCAGTTCTCCCTCAAGGTTACCTAAATCGCCTATTTCAACAGTCTTTGGTTCCATGGGAAAACTTGCTGCTCCGAATGTCTCCAGATTGCTAACATCGATTAATTGCACCTGTTGGTTGAAAGCACCAATAGAAGCAGCGACGCGGATGGAATCGCCGATTTCAAAAAGGCCTTCCACATGAATTTGAGGATCAAATAAAGCCATGCCGCCCGTGCCGTCCTGAATAAATGCCGGACCGCCCAATTGATCGGAGACGGTGAGGGTGCCACTGATGATTACTTCAGTGCCCAATGGCAGCTGTCTTGCTACAGCAATGCTCACTTCCTGTGGCTCAGGGTCGGGATTTGGTTCACCTTCCCCAAAGCTTTGACCTGAATTTATTGCGCCATAGGTTTTGAATAGAGGGCCGCTCCATTCAAAATCGCTGTAGGAAAATCCGGCTCCTGTAAGTTGAAGCGAAAAATCAACCGGAGTGCTGCTCCGCTCTTCAACTCCGATATCCGTGCTTTCCAATCCGTCCGCAGGGCCTCCGACGGCCGTTAATGTTCCTTCATAGCTTAGAAACTGAACAACGGCTCCTTCTGAATTCACCAATGCCAGTCCGTCAGGCGAGCCATTTTGCAAGCCTTCAATCGAGAAAAAAAGTGTGCCGAAACCATGCTGCTGATCTGGAATTGTACCCTCCAGTGCCAGAGAATCATATACGGAGCCGTTGCTCCCGTTATAGGCTATCAGTGACCATTGGCTTAAATCTGTGCCTGCGGGGCCAGCCAATTCGACGCCTTCATTTTCGTCGGTGCCGGCATTGTCGTAATGGATCTCATTGATAAAAACATCCTGAGCCATGAGCGCATATGAAGTACCTGTCAGAAACAGGGCAAAAATTAAGAGTGTTTTTTGTAGTCTTCGGGGCATAAGCTGGTTTTCAAAGGTTAAAAAAGTTGTTTCAAATTAAGCAAAAAATGCTGATGATCCTTATAAAAGTAGTATTATCAGTTTGTTAATAAAAGCAAAGTCTACTTTTTAATCGATCATTAATACTTTGTTAAAGTATCAGTGTGGGCCGGAAAATCTGCTGCTGTTGTTTTTTTTATTATATTCGATCTTCAAAACAAAATAAAATATGTCGACAATAATTATTGTGATAATAGCAGGAGTCCTTGCTGCTTACCTGATCTCGATGTACAACAAACTTGTAAAACTCAAAACGTTG
>CAZHZR010000243.1:0-5068 GCA_964537095.1 uncultured Roseivirgaceae bacterium | reverse complement strand
TAGTTTCAACTTCATCTGTGGTGTATACTTTTCGTAAGTCGATTGATTTGATCATATACTCAGGTTTTGGGGTTTAGGTTTTAGGTGTTAAATGCTATTTCTGTCGATTTCTAGTTTCTAGTTTCCCATCGTTATCATCTTCTTTGTTTGACTTATTATCAGACTTTGGTTCGGATTTAAGATTCTGGGAAATTGGTTTTGCATCTCTTTGTTTTATTTTCTTTATAAATGCATTCAGCATTTTCCTTAGCTGGATTAACAGATCGTAATATTCACTATACTCATTGGTTGTGATGTAATTTAAATCCTTTGACAAATACAATTGATACTCCAATTCACTTGATGACCCCATAGCCATATGTAGAAATCTGACCAGATCCTTATCAGAACCTCTACCACAACCTTCCGCAATATTTGTGGGAATGGATGAAGAAGAACTTCTCATTTGCGATACCAAGCCATAGATTTCTTCCCTCGGATATTTTGTGGTTACCTTATAAATAAGAAGTGTAACTTTATGACCTAATTCCCAAACATGCAAAGTCTTAAAATCTATCATATCCGTGTTTTATCAAAATTTCTAATTCCTATTACCTATAACCTAATCCCCAGTTACCTCAACACCAACACCTCATTATCTCCAAAATTGTCGTATCCTGACGTAATTACCTTATCACCAGGTTCTAGTCCTTCCAGGATCTCGTAGTATTCCGGATTCTTTCGGCCCAGCCTAATGGACTGTTTTACCGCTCTGTCGCCACCATCTTTTACCACATAAATCCAGTTTCCGCCCGTGTTTTGGTAAAACCCTCCGGTATTGACCAACAGCGCCTTGCCAGGATTTCCCAATTCTAATCGTATTCTCAACGACTGCCCCCTTTTTATTCCCGCTGGTGAACCTCCTTCAAATTCCATATCTACCTCAAACCTGCCTTCTGATATGGTCGGGTAAATTTTAGTGATTTTAAGTTTGTAGTTCTTGCCATTGAAATCCAGGGTTCCTACCTGACCGAAGTCTATCCTCGGCAGATACAATTCGTCGATTCTCACCCTTACTTTGAAATTGTCTACAATATCAATCTGCCCCAGACGCTGACCCACCACAATAGACTGTCCCGATTCCAGCTCACCCGACGCGTATTGTCCATCTACTGGTGCAGTGACAATCAGATTGTCTAAAATCATTTCTACAGCATCCAGACTTCTCCACATTCTCTTTTCTGAATCGGTCAGTTGGTTCATCTGAATACTTTTCATAATCGAGTCCTGTTTGTAAGAAGCATAGGTCAGTTTTTTCCGTTCCAGATTATATTGGTACTCTTCCTCTATGGCCTCGAACTCCTGCCTGGCTATGGCTTTAGAGGCAAACAATTCTTTTTGTCTTTCGTATCGCGGTTTTAGCAGTTGCAACTGATAATTAATTTCTGCCAGTTGGTTCTTAAGGGTCATCGTATTTTGATCCAATAAAAGACGTGTATTCCTCAGGTTATTAATTTGTTCATAAAGCTGGGCCTCCCGGTTGAGTACATCCAACTGGAGGTTGCTGTTTGACAGAAACAGAATTGTATCGCCCTCTTCCACCATGGCGCCAGTTTCGCGCACTACTTTTTGAATAATGCCCCCTTCAATGGCATCCAGATAAAAGGTCTCAATAGGTTGTACGGTACCGGTAACAGGAATGAACTCGAGAAAATCTCCTTCCTTTACAGTAGAAATGGTAATTTTCTGCACGTCCACGTTTAACTTGGAGCGCGTGTCTGCAAATAACAAATTGTAAATAATGAAAGTAAGAAGAATAGCCCCACCGGTCAGCATTGCGATCCGTTTGCCTGTCCATGTTTTCTTCTCTATTTTTCTATCCATTCCCATCTTTACGAATCCTTTTTATCTTCTGGTTTTTGAAAATCATAAGCGACTAAAGCCAACAAGTATGCCAAAACAAAAACAGGGCAAATACCACTAAAAACAAAATATTGTGGTTTTACTAGCGTCCGTGACCGTTCGTCCTCGTCCGATTTCGGACAAGTCAATTTATAAATTAAATTTGTTTTATGATAATCTTTTAGCGCTATGCCGAAGATTATCAAAAAAAGAACTTGATTCTATACCTCTTTCATGTTTTTTAGAGCAAATTTTCCCCAACGCTGGGTCGCTGCAACCTGGGGTACGATGTTTGGATAATGAAATAAAAAAAGACGACATTCGCATTTACGGCAGCAATTTGAGCATTCTGAATAGCGAGTGCTCAGTAATAACCTACAATTATGAGCAAACCACAAAAGACGGGCAAAATATTGATTGTTGATGACAATGAGGATGTATTAAGCGCTGCAAAGATTTATCTAAAAAGGCATTTTGATCAGGTCCATGTTGAAAAAAGTCCGGAAGCAATTCCCAACTTGCTGAATAATGAAAGATATGATGTCATCCTCCTCGACATGAATTTTACCAAAGATGTGAGTAGTGGACATGAAGGTTTTTATTGGTTGGACAAAATCCTTGCGATCGACCCCTCTTCAGTGGTGGTTTTAATTACAGCCTACGGTGGTGTTGAGATGGCTGTAAAAGCGATTAAAGAAGGCGCCACAGATTTTGTACTAAAGCCCTGGGAAAACGAAAAGTTATTAGCAACCGTGCTTTCGGCAATGAAGCTGCGGGAGTCGCGTACCGAGGCAGACCAACTTCGTTCTCAAAACAAGCAAATAAGTGCCGATCTTGATTATAAATTCAAAGACATCATTGGCAGCAGCGCGCCGATGATCAAGGTATTTGAGACCATAGAAAGAGTGGCTGGAACAGATGCCAACGTCTTAATTCTTGGCGAAAACGGAACAGGAAAGGAACTAATAGCCCGTGCCATTCACAGAAATTCTGAAAGAGCGAACAAAGCTTTTATCAATGTAGATCTAGGGGCAATTAGTGAAAATCTGTTTGAGAGTGAGCTGTTTGGGCATAAGAAAGGAGCTTTTACGGATGCCCGGGAAGACAGAGCCGGCAGGTTTGAAATTGCATCCGGAGGGACCATTTTTTTAGATGAAATTGGAAACTTGTCTTTACCGCTTCAGGCAAAATTACTTACTGTTCTCCAAAGCAGAAAAACGACACGAGTCGGTTCAAATAAAACGATAGACCTGGATGTGCGGCTAATCTGCGCGACAAACATGGTTTTGCATGAAATGATCAGGAAGAACGAGTTCAGGCAAGATCTTTTGTATAGAATCAATACCATAGAAATCACCCTGCCGCCGCTGCGGGAGCGAAAGGGCGATATTCCTGTTATCTCAGATCATTTTCTGCGCTATTATTCTCATAAATATAAAAGGCCGGCCAGGTCGTTGAGCCCGGCTGCCATCAAAAGGATGGAAAAATACTCCTGGCCAGGAAACGTACGGGAATTACAACACGCGTTGGAAAGGGCAGTGATTATGAGCGAAGGCGCAGTACTGCAACCGGAAGACTTCTTCTTTGGTAATAATGCGGAAGGCAAAGTAGAAGAAAACCTATCATTGGACCAATACCATTTGGAGGATGTGGAAAAAATTCTGATAAGAAAAGCGTTGAAGAAATTCGATGGCAATATTACGGAAGCCGCCAAAGAACTAGGCCTCACCCGGCCATCACTATATAGACGAATGGAAAAGTATGGGATTTAAAAGCTTCAGAGCGGGGGTAATAGCAAGGGTGACAGGAATCTCTCTGGCTGCATTTATTACCATCTATCTTGTATTTATAGATGAAAAATATCTCAGTGGAGCTATATTTTTTGCTTTCGTATGCTTTTTAATAGGAAATCTGATCTACTATGTGGAGAACACAAACAGAAAATTAAAGCGCTTTCTGGAATCTGTTCGCTTTTCTGATTTTACTTCAGGATACACCGCTGACAATAAGCTGGGCAATAGCTTCAGAGAACTAAACAAATCTTTTAATGACGTATTGGATGCTTTTCGCGAAGCCAGGGCCGAAAAGGAAGAACATTTGCTATATCTAAATACCGTAGTCCAACATGTGGCGGTTGGTCTCATATCCTTTGACCTGGCCGGGAATGTGGAGATTTATAACAATGCTGCCAGAAAAATGCTGCAGGTGGTCCAGTTGAGAAATATCAACGTCTTGCAAAAGCGCCAACCGGCCCTCTACAAAGTTCTACAGGAGCTGCCTCCGGGAGGTAAAACCCTGCTCAAGGAGAGCAATGAGACACAGCTTACCATTCATGCGATTGAAATAAAACTGCGCGGAAAATCCTTCAAGCTGGTTTCGCTGCAAAATATCCAGGTGGAATTGGAGCAAAAAGAAATTGAGGCCTGGCAAAACCTGACAAAAGTCCTGCGGCATGAAATTATGAACTCTATGACCCCTATAGCTTCGTTGACTGAAACATTGAACGAAATACTAAATGAAGATCTCGTATACGAGGAAAATGGAAGTTGTTCTATTGCCAGCGATCCGGTAGAGGATTTGAAGGAAGGGTTGTTGACCATCAAAAACCGTAGCAAAGGACTGATCCGGTTTGTAGATGACTACAGGAATTATACCAATATTCCGATTCCGAAATTCACGATGGTGCCTCTAAAACTCATGTTCGCAAATGTAAACATGCTCATGAAACCTAATTTTCAAAGAGCGAATATAGATTTTCAATGCGAGCTGAATCCGGATAATATTGAAATTATAGCCGATGAAGAGCTGATGGAAATGGTGCTTATCAACCTTATAAAAAACGCAAATGAGGCTGTGAGCAGCGTTGAGAACCCTATGATCAGGCTGCGGGGCTATTTAGATGAACTTCAAAGGATAGTAATTGAGGTGGAAGATAATGGCCCGGGGATTATCCCTGATGCGCTTGAAAGAATTTTTATCCCGTTTTTTACGACAAAAAAAGGCGGCTCCGGCATTGGCTTAAGTCTTTCCCGACAGATTATCCAGATGCACAATGGCAACATCAACGCCGTTTCAATTCCACATCAAAAAACGATGTTTCGGATTAGGTTTAACTAGAACCCCGCACAACTTCGGAAGAAAACCTACAACTTCAGAAGTTTTGACTGTTAAACCAACAAGGACATTA
>CAZHZR010000242.1:0-5113 GCA_964537095.1 uncultured Roseivirgaceae bacterium | reverse complement strand
AATACCCAAATAATCCATTTCGGAACAAATCAACTCCCGAATCAAAGCATCATTTTCACCCACGCCGGCCGTAAACACTATTGCATCCAGTCCGTTCAACGCGGCCGCATAGGCGCCAATATATTTCTTCACACGGTAAGCATACATTTCATAAGCTAATTGCGCGCTCTTGTTGCCTTCCTCAATTGCCTTGGTCACGTCACGCATGTCGCTGAACCCGGTCAGCCCTATCATCCCACTTTCCTTATTAAGCATGGTCCGCACCTTGTCGGGACTAAAGCCCAATTCGTTGATCAGATGAAATATAATGGAGGGGTCAATATCTCCTGAGCGAGTGCCCATAATCAATCCGGCTAAAGGGCCAAAACCCATGCTGGTATCAATCACTTTGCCACCATCAACTGCCGCCATGCTGCATCCATTGCCCAGATGTATGGTAATGATTTTCGCCTGCTGATTATCCAAATACCAATTCGCCTGTGCAGTTACATATTTGTGGCTTGTACCATGGAAGCCGTAGGCCCTAATCCCAAATTCCGTATAAAACTGTTCAGGAATAGCGTACCGAAAAGCTTTTTCAGGCATTGAATTATGAAAAGCGGTATCGAAAACTGCTACCTGTGTGGCTTTTGCAAAAATGCGCTCTGCTACCTCTATGCCCAAAAAATTGGATGGGTTGTGTAACGGTGCCAGCGCAAAAAGATTTTTGATTTCATTTTTTGCTTCTTCCGTGATGATGGTAGTGGCCGTGAACTTTTCACCACCGTGCACTACTCTGTGGCCAATCACATCTATTTCGTTGGGATCGCGAATGACGCCTACTTCCTCATCGGTCAACAGCTTATTCACTTCCACCAAACCTGCTTCATGGTCTTTGAGGTAAAGCGACTTACGGATTACAGTTTCCTGCCCCTCCGAAAAAACTTTATGCGTGATTTCAGAATTTCCCAATCCTATTCTGTCTACCAAACCACTGCACACCGGTTCTTCATTGGGCATTCTAAACAACTGGTATTTAATAGAGCTGCTGCCTGAGTTTACTACAAAAATATTCATTCAATCTTTTTTAAGCTTCAAACTAAATTTTTGACGTTTCCTGAATCAATTCAGGAATTTGAACTTCCTCCTCCTGCGTGTTCTGCGCCTGAATGGCGGTAATCACCACGGTGTTAAAGATGTCATCCACGGTACACCCTCTACTCAAGTCGTTTACAGGTTTGTTCAGACCCTGGAGCATCGGTCCAATTGCCAACGCGCCGGTCTCTCTCTGTACAGCCTTGTAGGTATTATTTCCTGTATTCAGATCAGGGAAAATGAGCACACTCGCCTGCCCGGCCACTACTGAGTTCGGCATTTTTTGTGTTCCGACAATGGGGTCAACCGCTGCATCGTATTGGATGGGCCCTTCTACCATTAAGTCCGGCCGTTTTTGTTTCACAGTGGCCGTCGCCTTGCGCACTTTCTCTACATCAGCTCCTTCTCCGGATGAGCCTGAGGAATAGGAAAGCATAGCCACCCGCGGCTCTATTCCAAATCTTCTGCTGCTTTCTGCTGAGGAGATAGCAATATCAGCCAGCTCTTCGGCAGTAGGATTCGGATTAACCGCACAGTCTCCGAAAACGCTTACCCTGTCCGGCAGACACATAAAGAAGACCGAAGATACGATGGAGACGCCAGGTTTTGTTTTGATAAATTGAAGCGCTGGTCTGATGGTGTGCATGGTGGTATGGACTGCTCCGGAAACCATACCATCGGCATGTCCTTTGTAAACCATCATAGTGCCGAAATAAGAAACATCTGTCATCAGGTCGCGCGCCATTTCCAACTGCACGTTTTTTGATTTACGAAGTTCATAAAGCGTGTGGGCATAATCTTCATAAAATTCTGAATTTACCGGGTCAATAATGCGGATTTTGTTCAGGTCGAGGTTAAGCCCCATTCGACCGACCGCGGCATCAATTTCCTCATATTTTCCAAGAACCGTAATCGAGACAATGTCCTGGCTCACCAGCTTGGTCACAGCTCGCAGAATTCTGTCATCACTACCTTCAGGCAAAACTATGTGTTTCTTTTGCGTTTTTGCCCACTTTACAAGCTGATATTGAAACATGCGGGGCGTAATGCCCTCTGGTTTAAAAGTGACAATCTTTTCATCCAAAGCTTCCGTGTCCAGATATCGCTTAAACGTGCTGATCCCACGAAGTATTTTTTTGATGTTGTCGGGTGTAATTTTCGCTTTAATGGTGGTCAGTTTGGCGGCTGTAGCAAAAGAACCTTCTTTAATAGCCATAATCGGAACGATTGACTGTAAGCCTTCTATTAATTTGATGATGGCCGGTGCCGGTTCAAAACCGCCCGTTAGTACAATTCCGGCAACTTTGGGGTAGTTAGACGACATGTTGGCTTGTAATGAACTGATAATAATATCTGCCCTGTCGCCAGGTGTTACAATCAGCACATTTTCTTTGATGTGATTCAAAAAGTTAGGCACCTGCATGGCACCAAAGATAAAATGGTCGGCCAGATTGGAAAGATATTGCTCTCCAAACATGATTTTACCGTTCAAAACCTTATTAATTTCTTTTATGGTGGGACTTTTTAGGCGTTGATCTTCAGGAATCACAGCCAGTATAATATCTTTGGGAAGCTGTTCTTTTAAAAGCTCCCGGATATCGTCGCAATGATCGGGATTAACCTTGTTGGCTATAATAGAGAGCACCTGCACATCCCTTTTCTGGAAATTATGCATGGTGGTAATCACTGCGTTGTTCAACTGCGGAATGGTTTTGCCTTCTCCAGAAACTACAATCACCACCGGCGCCCCCAGGTTTTTGGCTATTGAGGCATTGGCATCAAATTCGAAAGCAGTGCCTTCGCCGAGAAAATCACTTCCTTCCACAATGGTAAAGTCGTAGTTCTCTTCCAGTTTTTTAAATTTGGCTATAATGGTGTCTATAACCTCGTTTTGGTTCTCCTTTTGTATAAGCTTGTCCGCCTCCTCCCGAACAAAGGCGTAGGTATCTTCATAGTTGATCTGTAGATTAAAATGTTGTACAATCGTTTCAATGTGGACATCTTTTGCAACCTTCGGATCAGTATTTATAATGGGCTTAAAATATCCGATTTTTCGCGCTTTGTGCATCAGCATATCTACCAGGCCTAGTGCCACAATTGATTTTCCGCTGTAAGGTTCAGCAGTGGCTATAAATATTGTCTTTGTCATAATCGTCTTTATCTACAGGGTCAAAAATACGCTTAAGTATAGAGGAATTTACTGATTTTAATCAACTTTAAGGCTGATTTATATATTAACCCGTTTTACAGGAAGGGGTTTTCCGGTTTTGAATTCTATGTTAAGGGTGGCAAGAAAAATCTCTCCATTATCTACTATTCTGATAAAGGCTTTAGAAGTATTTTGTTTTTACCTTTTTGCGACTTGCAGTATCTATGGGAGAGCTTGCAACCAACCATGTTAGAGAACGCAACCCATCAGGGATTTATGCAGTATCCTGACCAAATGATTTAGAACTGTCACCAGGCAGGGGGTAAAACCGAAAGAATTAACCAAAATTGAATTTTTGAGAATTTTTTTACCCTACATCGATGTTGTGTTGCTAACAACTTAAATTTTATTTACATTTTAGGTTTTGTGTATTGAAAACTTCATGTTTTGAACCTTAATCGATAAATTGTTATAGATAATGATTAAAAAAGATACAGTATCCCTCCTTTTTGTATTTCAGCTTCTTTTATTTTTCTTTTCTCCGACCTTTCTTTTTGCACAGGATGGCCATCAGGAATCTTTGGAGGGATTTGAGCCTAAATACCACAACTGGTATAACCTTGACGGCCGAAAGGACAAAATTGCCGGCGTAAGCGTAAACCGGGCGTATGAGGAAATATTAAAGGGGAGGCAAGCAGCTAAAAAAATAGTAGTGGCTGTAATCGACAGCGGAACAGACATTGATCACGGCGATCTGGAAGGAAGAATTTGGATCAATGAAAGTGAAATTCCCGGAAATGCTGATGATGACGACAACAACGGATATATTGACGACGTCCATGGGTGGGGTTTTTTAGGGAATGCCAATGGTGAAGATATAGAATACGAAAACTACGAATTTGTTAGAATTCTCCGCGACCTGGGTCCCCTCTATGGAGAGGTGAATTCGGTCGATGAGTTGCCCGAGAGCCAGCATGAAGCCTACGAAATGTATCTTCTAAGCAAAAAGAGCTATGAAGATGCACTGGCCGAACACATGGCAGACAAGGTAAATATTGAAGCTTTTGAAAACGTAGTGCTGATGTGCAAGGAAATTTTAAGGACGCACCTTGGGGATAAGCCAATCACGGTGGAAAATTTAAAATCGTTAAAAACGGAAGACGAAGCCGTAGAAAATGCTAGAGATTGGCTCCTGGACAAGTATGAACTGGGCTTTACAGATGAATCCCTCATTGCTTTTAAAGAGCGTAATGATGCTTACCTCAAGCATCATTTAAATCTGGAATTAAACGCCAGGGAAATTTCAGGTGATGATCCACATGAAATAAATGACAGGAATTACGGTAACAGCAATGTAATTGGCCCTGGTGCAGACCATGGCACCGCAGTAGCGGGTTTAATAGCGGGCGTTCGGGGCAATGCTTTAGGCATTGAGGGGATAGCTGAAAACGTTGAGATTATGGCCTTGAGGGCTGTTCCAAACGGCGATGAATATGATAAAGACGTGGCACTGGCCATACGATATGCAGTAGACAACGGTGCCCACATCATAAACATGAGCTTTGGCAAAGATTTTTCCCCTCACAAGCATTTTGTAGATGAAGCTGTGAAATATGCGGCAGAGAACAATGTCTTATTAGTGCATGCAGCCGGAAATGATGGTTCAAATATTGACAGCCTGCCAAACTTCCCCACCAAGAATCTGGACAACGGCTTGATAGCGAAGAACTGGCTGGAGGTAGGGGCCACTTCTATGCGGGCCGACGAATATTTTTGTGCTCCCTTCTCAAATTATGGATCTAAAAACGTTGACCTCTTCGCACCAGGCGTGGACATTGTTTCCCTGGTGCCAGACAATAAATACAGCCAAATGAACGGCACCAGCTTTGC